>NZ_JBEPLZ010000024.1:0-88372 GCF_040545455.1 Enterocloster citroniae
ATACCAAAAAAAGGGAGGTTATTGCTCTTTTTATTGCAAACTCCCATAAAATCAAGGTTTAAACAATAAAACAGGTAGTGAAACTTGACACTACCCACTAAAAGAAGGGAGAAAAAACATGAAGAGAAGTATGAAACAGTTATTAGTATTAGCAGGTGTTATCGCACTTGGAGCAGGTAGTGTTACTGCATGTGGAGGTTCTGGAAGTTCTGAGACAAAGGTAGCTGCAGCAAAAGAAACAGAAGCAAAAGAAACAGAAGCAACGAAAGCTGCAGAGGCTGCAGCAGACAGTACTCTTGGACTTAAACCATTGGCAGAAAGAGAAACTTTAAGTATTGGTTTCTTTGCTGGTTCCGCACATTCCATGCCTTGGTATGTGGCAGATAAGATGGGATTTTTCGATGAACTGAATATTGATGTAGAGTATCAGTCCTTCACAGGCGGTCCTGCTATGATGGAAGCGAGTGCAGATTGGGATGTATGTGATGTAGGTGGTCCTGGTGTATTGAATGGTATGAAGAACTACGATATGAACATGATCGGAATCTGTGATAATGAGTTTAATACAGGATTATTTGTTCGTCCTGACACAGACCTGGCAAAAGATACCACTAATCCGGAAGTATGGAGAGGTAAAAAAGTTCTGTTGAATAAGGGAACAACTCTTCAGTATATGTTCATGCAGTATATGGCAAGTATTGGCATTGAGGATTTGGAAGCGTATGATATTGAGATTATCGATACTGCGGTAGGGACATGTCTGACTGCTTTCCAGACAGGCGAAGGAGATGCACTGTGTGTATGGAATGCATTTGCAGTAGCAGCAGAACTTGATGGCAACGTACGCGTTACCGATATTGGAAAGATGAATCTGAATAATATCAGCGGTATCTGTGCAACCAGTGATGCTATTGAGAATAAGACGGATCTGATTTCCACAGCTTACCAGGTTTATTACAAGACCTGGGAGTGGTGCAAGGCCAGCGAAGAGAACATGGCAAAAGCAGAAGAGTTATTCATGGAGTCCTGTGATGATGAAGGCGTAGCGGTAACTGAAGAGACAGTAGCTCGTCTGATTGCTGAATTTCAGTGTACAACTCTTGATGAGGCAGTAGCAGCTATGACAGGAGAAGAAGCTGACCGTAATGGCAAAGGAGGCAACGTTTCTCCTGCAACCAACCAGTTGTTTGAGACATTAGACTTCTTCATTACTCTGGGTAACTATACAGAGGAAGATCGCCAGGCCATCCTTGACAAAGGACTTGTAAATCCTGCTATTGCAAATGCGATTAAGTAGCTTTAGACATTACAGGGGTGCATCCGTTCCATTGGAGCACCCTCTGTTTTTAAGGAGGTATGAGAATGAGTGACAGCGTGAGAGCAACTCATCGTCTGTCGGACGAAGAGCGTATCGCTAAGGTGCAAACAGACAAAAAAAGAAATACATATCAGCTTACAATGCTGTCTGTGATTGGCGTTTTGTCATTTTTATTATTGTGGCAGTTTGCAGTTATGTTTGGATGGCTACCCAGCAGATACGTTCCTATGCCATCAGATGTAGTGAAATTATTTTTTGTAAAATTGACAGATCCGAATCCGGATGGAGCTGTATTAGGTGCACATATTTTATCCAGTTTACAGGTTGCATTATCAGGATTTTTCCTGGCAATTGTCATCGGAATTCCGCTTGGTTTGTTTATGGGATGGTTTAGAGGATTTGACAGCTTTATGCGTCCGATTTTTGAGATTCTTCGTCCGATTCCACCGGTATCATGGATTCCGATTACCATCATCTGGATGGGATTGGGATTAAAGGCAAAAGCGTTTATCGTATTCTTCTCCGCCTTTGTACCATGTGTAATCAATTCATACACAGGTATCAGACAGACAAGCCAGGCACTGATTAATGTAGGAAAAGTTTGCGGTGCTTCTAATTTTACGATTTTTAGGAAAATTGGTATTCCATCTGCGTTGACTATGACGTTTGCAGGCGTTCGTGTAGCATTGGGTAATGCGTGGGCAACTCTTGTAGCAGCAGAGATGCTGGCAGCGAATTTGGGTCTGGGGTATATGATTCAGCAGGGACGTTCTTTTGCAAGGCCGGATATTATTATTCTTGGTATTGTAGTAATTGGTATGCTTGGAGTTATTTTCACATGGATTCTTGGCCGTGTTGAAGGAAAGGTTCTGGGGTGGAAGAAATGAAAAAAGAGGTATTACTTCTCAGCGAATATGAGCGTAAAGAAATATTGCGAAACCGTATTTACAAGGTATTGCCTGTCATTTCGATTTTGCTTCTTGTAGGACTTTGGGTTTTGGCATCTTCAAATCCGGCATCTAAGTTCCCTTCCCCGGCAGAGGTATGGGAGCGTTATATAAAACTTCTCAATAAGCCGATCAAGGGTCTTGGGCTTATGGGGCATATCTGGGCAAGTCTTCAACGTGTGTTTATTGCACTTGGTCTGTCATGGGCGTTAGGTATTTCTTTTGGTATCCTGATTGGATGGAATAAGAAGGCAAATGCTATTTTGGGACCGATTTTTACAGCGTTCCGTGCAGTACCTCCGCTGGCGTGGGTACCGCTTGTTACCATGTGGTTTGGAATTGGTGAGTTTCCAAAAGTACTTATCGTGTTTATCGGTGCATTGATGCCGGTAGTAGTAAACACCCATGCAGGAATTTCTAATGTAGAGAAAGAGTACTTGGATATCGGAACTATCTTCAATGCTAATAATAGGCAGATGTTATTTGAGATTGCAATTCCGTCTGCTTTGGATGCAATTTTTGCAGGTATCAGAAATTCTACCTCTGCAGGATGGATGGTAGTATTGGCAGCAGAGATGCTGGGGGGAAAATCCGGAGTTGGATTTTTAATCGTACGTGGCATGGATTCCGGTGATTATCCGCTTTGTCTTCTTGCGATGATCTGCATCGGTATCGTGGGATATATGCTGGCAATTTTGATTCAACTTTTAGAAAGGATTGTATGTCCATGGACGGTAAGAAAATCAGTTTAAGTTTAGATCACATTTCTCAAAGTTACATTGTGAATAGTAAAGTGTTTGATGCGGCCGTGGACGTATCCATGGATGTTTATGAATCCGAATTTTTGGTACTTTTAGGTCCGGGACGCTGCGGTAAGACTGTTTTGCTGAATATGATCGCCGGTTTGGAAGCACCTGTTGACGGCAGTATTCGTTTGGATGGCGAAGAACTGAAGGGAAGCGATGAGAGAATCGGCATGGTATTCCAGAAACGTGCTCTGATGCCGTGGAAAACAGTCATGGAGAATGTAGAGTTTGGATTAAAGATTAAGGGTGTGCCGGTGAAAGAACGCAGGGAGATTGCTCAGAAATACATTGATCTGGTAGGTCTTCAGGGTTTTGAGAAAAGTTATCCTGACCAACTCTCTGGTGGTATGAAACAGAGAGTAAGTATTGCACGTGCTTATACCAATAATCCTCAGATTCTTTTGATGGATGAACCATTCGGAGCACTGGATGCTCAGACTCGTTATGCTATGGAGGAAGAGGTACAGCGTATCTGGCAGACCGAGAAACGTACGGTTGTATTTGTTACTAATAATATTGAGGAGGCACTTTATCTGGCAGATAGAATTGTATTATTAAGCAACTGTCCAGCCCATGTAAAAGCCGTCTATGAGGTTAATTTGCCTCGCCCAAGAAGTACTGTCGATTCAGAGTTTCTTCGACTGAGAAAAGAAATTTCCGATAACACAGATCTGGCACTGTAACAGGGGAGGTACGAATATGAACGATAATAATTATAAGGTTCAGGTACAGAACCTGACAAAAAATTTCGGAAGTCTCAGGGTATTAGATGATATTTCTTTTAATATTAAAAAAGGTGAATTTGTCTGTATCGTAGGACCTACCGGTTGTGGAAAGACAACATTTTTAAATCTGCTTACCAGAATTTATATGCCTACAAAGGGAGATCTTTTGATTGATGGAGAAAGTGCTGACCCAAGAAAGCATAATCTGGCGTTTGTTTTTCAGGAGCCATCTGCACTTCCGTGGAAGACTGTTGAAGAGAATCTCCGTTTTGGATTGGAATTAAAAAAGCTTCCAAAGGCAGAAATTGATGTAAGAGTGGAGAAGATCATAAAGTTGATGGGCTTGGAAGAATTCCGCAATTCTTACCCTCACCAGCTCTCTGTGTCAACTGAACAGCGAATCATCATCGGAAGAGCATTTGCGATGAATCCGGATCTTTTGCTTATGGATGAGCCTTACGGACAGATGGATATCAAACTGCGTTTCTATCTGGAGGATGAGGTTTTGCGTTTGTGGAAAGAGACAGGGGCTACGGTTCTCTTTATCACCCACAATATTGAAGAGGCAGTATATTTGGCAGAGAAGGTCATGATTCTCTCAAATAAACCTACAACAATCAAAGAAGTGCTTGATGTGGATCTGCCGATACCACGAGATGTTACTTCTCCGGAATTTATTAAAATCCGCCAGTATGTTACAGATCAGATTAAGTGGTGGTAAGGCTCATAAGGAGGTAAAAGTATGTATGACGTATTGATTGTGGGGTGTGGTGTGATCGGTGCAGCAACGGCATATCAGTTATCACGCTATGACCTGTCTGTCTGTGTTTGCGAACGTTACAATGATGTGGCTAACGGTTGTACGAAAGCAAATACAGCGATTCTCCATGCAGGATTTGATTGTCCTGTGGGAAGTATGGAAGCGAGGTTGAATATCAGAGGTATCAAGCTGGCAGAGGAGATCTGCGAGAAGCTGGATGTAGAGCGTATTCCTATGCCAACTTTCATCATTGCCTATGATAATCCTCATGAACTTAATTATATCGAAGAGTTATATAAAAGAGGTGTTGCGAACGGTGCAGAGGGTGTACGGATTGTGGATCATGATGAGGCTCTGAGATTGGAGCCGGGGTTGAATCCTAATATCAAAGCTGCGTTATACGCACCGGGGTCTGCTATTATCAATCCTTGGGAGTATTGTATTGCAATGGCTGAGACGGCGGTCCGCAATGGCGTGGATTTGAAACTGGAAAGTGAAGTTACAGCTATTGAAAAGAAAGATGATTATTTTGTTGTTATAACCAATTCGGGTGTGTATGAAGCGAAATATGTAATTAATGCTGGTGGTGGTTGGTCTGCTCAGGTATATAACCTGATTGGAGGTAATGACCTTTATCAGACGAATTTTGCAGGACAGTATTTTGTTCTGGATAAGAGCCAGGGCAATAAGCTGCACTCAGTTGTATTCCCATGTCCGGATGAGCATGGATTTAAGGGTGTGTGTGTGACACCTACTGTTCATGGCAACCTGCTGGTAGGACCGGATTGCTATGAAGTGCCGGATGGAGATCATGTAGGAACAGATCCTGCTACATTGGAGACCTTAAAAGCAGAGGGACATCGTTCTATGCCGGGGATTGATTTTAGAGAAATAATCCATGAGTATGCAGGTGTAAGACCTAATACTCAGATTCCAGATTTTGTGATTGGAGAATCACCAATCTGTTCTCATTTTATCAATCTTGCAGGAATTAAGTCCCCGGGTCTTTCAAGTGCACCTTCTATTGCGGAGGAGGCTGAGAGTATTCTTAGAGAATGCGGATTGGAAATGAAAGAGAAAGACGAGTTTATTGACAGTAGAAAGAGAATTATTTTCCGCCATTTAAGTGATGAGGAAAAACAGGAGGTAATTAAGAATAATCCTCTGTACGGACGTATCATATGCCGCTGTGAGACTGTAACGGAAGGTGAAATCATTGAAGCGATTCATCGTCCAATTGTTCCGAGAACTGTAGATGCAATCAAGAGACGGTGCAATGCAGGAATGGGACGTTGTCAAGGTGGTTTCTGTGGACCGCGTGTTCATGAGATTCTTGCCAGAGAGTTAGGTGTGAGTCAGGAGGAAATTCTGATGGATGAGCAGGGAAGCTTTATCATTACCTCTGCTATCAAGGAGGGACGCTGATGAGAACAGAGTATGATGTAATAGTAGTAGGCGGCGGTCCGGCGGGTTTGGCAGCAGCCTGCAGTGCAAAAGAAGCAGGTGCAGAGCATGTTCTGGTATTGGAAAGAGATAAAGAGGCTGGCGGTATTTTAAATCAGTGTATCCACAACGGTTTTGGTCTTCATTATTTCAAAGAGGAATTGACAGGACCTGAGTATGCAGCTCGTTTTGTGGAACAAGCAGAAGAATTAGGTGTGGAGATTTGTCTGGATACCATGGTGCTGGCTGTGCAAGAGCACGTTGTTACTGCATGTAGTGTATGGGAAGGTTTAGTATACCTGAAAGGAAAGGCTATTGTTTTAGCTATGGGATGTCGTGAAAGGACAAGAGGTGCCGTAGCTATTCCGGGAGACAGACCTTCAGGTGTATTTACTGCAGGAACTGCTCAAAGATATATGAACATCGAGGGGTGGATGGTAGGCCGCAGAGTTGTAATTTTAGGCAGCGGTGACATTGGTTTGATTATGGCAAGGCGAATGACTCTTGAGGGAGCAAAAGTTTTGGCATGTGTGGAATTGATGCCGTATTGCAACGGATTAAACCGAAATATTGTACAGTGCTTAGATGATTATGGAATTCCGTTATACTTATCCCATACAGTAACCAATGTAGAGGGTCTGCAGAGAGTGGAGAAGGTCACTGTGGCGCAGGTGGGATTGGACAGGAAACCAATCGCTGGCACAGAGATGGTATTTGATTGTGATACACTGCTTTTGTCTGTAGGATTGATTCCGGAGAATGAGCTGACCATAAAGGCGGGCATTCCAATGGATAATGCTACCAGAGGAGCACTTGTCTATGAGAATATGGAGACACAGGAACCGGGCGTATTCAGCTGTGGAAACGTTGTTCATGTTCACGATTTAGTGGATTTTGTTACAGCAGAAAGCCAGAAAGCGGGAAAAGCTGCAGCAGAATACGCAATGAAACGCAGTTGTCCTGAAGGCGGCAGAGTAATTACGGTGAATGAGGGAAATCATGTAACCTATACAGTCCCACAGGCAATTCGTATGGATAATGTGGATAATAAGTTGGAGATTTCTTTCCGCGTCAATTCCGTTCTGAGAGATGCAGAGATCCATGTGAAAGATGGAGAGAAGCTGATTGCCAAATTCAAACGAGAGCATATGGCACCGGGTGAGATGGAGCATATTACGGTACCGAATGTTCTTTTGAATAAGGTAGAAGGCGATGAAATCATAGTATCTGTAGAATTACAGAAGGAGGTATAAGCTGTATGACAGAATTAATCTGCATTATATGTCCAAAGGGATGTCATCTTCGTGTGGATGAGGAAAATGGCTACAGTATAACCGGTAATGCATGTAGTCGTGGGGAAGAGTACGGAAGAACAGAACTTATGAATCCGACTCGCGTTCTGACGAGTATTGTAAAGGCAGAGGGCGGAACTCATAGTTGTTGCTCGGTTAAGACAAACGGTGGAATCCCAAAGAAGTGTATCTTTGAGGCGATGGATCTGTTGAAGGACATTACTTTAAAAAGTCCGGTTAAGATTGGTGATATCATCGTGAATGATGTATGCGGTTCAGGCATTGACTGGATTGCTACAAAGAATATTTAAGGATACAATGATTTAATCCGTGTATTTACGCGTTGTTTATCCAAAAACACCCACCGTTTGGTACAATAAAGGGAGGTGCATGAAGGGACAGCAGAGTTTCAGCGATGTCAAATACGGTATGCGCAAGTGCAACATATTGTACAGAGGCTTCCAAATAAGATGCAGTACTCTCCATTGCGGTCATTTCACAGCCGCCATCTCTGAGCCGGTCAGCCATTTCGAGGAGTTGTCTGGCGATTGCACCAAACGCTCAGACTTCCTGCGTATTACCCTTTCAAAAGTAGGCAATAATGAGATGTGCTGTTGTAAGAGAGATAAGGAAACGAGGCTTGTCAGAATCATAAATATCCTAATAGCAATTTGAAAAATATCTGCCAAAGAAAGCTGATTGTATGGAATTATATAAGTACAGTCGCCTTCAGTTGGATATGGTTGATTGTTATCAGGCATCTCAATTTTACTATAAACACTGTGTGGGTATTTTAGCAAAGAAAAAAGCTCGAATTTATGCGGGCTGTGGCGTTTTGCAAACGCATAACCTAAAATACATAGAGGAGAAAACATGAGTCTGCATTTATATGTAATCTTTTTTGCTGTAAGTTTTGCCGCATCGGTTGCGGGGGCGATTTGCGGTATCGGAGGAGGCATACTGATTAAACCGCTGCTGGATGCATTTGGCGTACTCAGCGTGTCTTCCATCAGTTTTCTGTCTGGCTGTACAGTGCTTTCCATGAGCTGTTATTCTGTAGGAAAATCGAAACTTAACGGCTATTCCAGAGTGGATATGAAGATAGGAACGCCTTTAGCAGTGGGAGCCGCTATCGGCGGTGCGTTAGGAAAGGTGATATTCCGGGCTGTTTCAGCCATATCCTCTGATCCGAATAAAGTAGGGGCGATCCAGGCGGCCTGTCTGCTGGTTATTACATTCGTAATCTTGATTTATACGGTTAATAAGGATAAGGTGCACACCCTGCATGTGAAGAATCTGCTCATCTGTATTCTGCTCGGCCTGTTTTTAGGAATTTGCTCCTCATTTTTAGGTATTGGAGGAGGCCCTATCAATTTAGCTGTGCTGTTCTATTTTTTCTCTATGGACACGAAAGAGGCAGCTGAGAATTCCCTTTATATTATCCTATTCTCCCAGAGTACCAGCTTAATTAACACATTGGTGACAGGAACCGTACCAGTGTTCGGCATCGGCGTGCTGGTTCTCATGGTGGGAGGAGGACTGCTGGGAGGCATGGTCGGACGAAAAATTAATAAAACAGTTGAGGAGAATACGGTTAACCGTCTGTTTATCGGGCTTATGATTATCATTATACTGATTAACGTATATAATATCTATCAATTCATGTAGCAGAAAAGTGAACAGATAATTAGCATATCGGTAAGTGCCTCAAAAACATGGCGTAGTGCAAGTTAACAGTTCTTCTGTTATACTGTCTACATCATAGTTTGAGACACTTACAATATTTTATAAGAAGAACATGAATTTATTATATCCCTTCATAGACCGATATAAAAATTCGCCACAAAATGCGATAAAAAGTTTTTCAAAAGGGTTAGAGAACGATATGGTTGCTGTTGAAAATGCTGTAGTAAGTGATAGAAGTAATGGGTTCGTTGAATGGAACAATAACCGAATCAAAGCAATAAAGAGAACGATGTATGGGAGATGTGGATTGAAGCTGCTTGCGACAAAAGTCATGCTTGGCTATAGGGAAGACGGATAATTGCGGAAGAACCCAAATCAGATTAGCAACAACAGTCATGGGGTGCTGAGAAAGCTTAATGTTATGCTGGAAAGAGAGAAAACCAATTGGGTATTGGACGCAGATATCAAAGTTTTTTTCGACCATCTTGACTATGAATGGATTGTGAAGTTCATAGAATCGCGAATCAAAGACCCCAATATAAGCAGACTGGTGCGGAGAATGTTAAAAGCTGGAATCATGAAAGACTTTCAGTATGAAGAAACGGAAGAAGGATCAGGACAGGGGTCTGTTCCCCAGTCATAGCAAATATATATAAGGCCTTATATTCCCACAGGGAACGGTTGAGTAAGAAGCGTATGAAACTTTCAGAGATTGCGAAAGAGTAGCAGGAAGGAGGACTCCTATGAAGAGTATCAAACTGGGCGGCAGTATAGTCGGCATCTTTATGATATGCTTTGACCTGTTCTGGACGTTTATGGCAACCCAGGCCAGTCCAATTATGGCGTTGTTTGGTGTGCTTTGGACGGGCGTTGACTTGGTAAACACCATCTATCAATTCAAAAATGCCATAGGTAAAAACAGCTACTCCGCTTATGACATCACGGATGCAACGGAGGAATCGGATCCACTCAATGAGATGTTGGGGGCCGAAGGAGGAAGCACCACAGCCCCCGGAGGTGGACAGTGCTTTATGCCCTTATTGCGGTACTAAGGTTGAGGGAGAGTATATCTTCTGCAATATATGTGGGAAAAAGCTGCCCTGAGGGAGGGGAGGAGGGCATCCATGCAGGCTAGGCACAACGGAAAGCGAAAGGGAAATGGTTATGCCCACCACATGGCTGTTTCGCTCTCCATGATTATACATTCCTTCATCATGGACACCGCTTTCTCCAGGCCTTCAAAGCGGTTGATCAGACTGTCCTCGTGCTCAATGCTGACAGCGCCATCATATCCAATCATGCGCAGGGTAGAGAAGAGGGTTTTCCAATATGCCACGTCATTTCCATATCCCAGTGTTCGGAAAAGCCAGGAGCGGTTCAGCTCATCGCTGTAATGCTTGGTATCCAGAACACCGTTGACAGAACGGTTGATGGGGTCAATCTTCAAGTTCTTGGCATGGACGTGGAAAATGGATTCCTTCAGTTCCCGCAGAACGGCAACAGAATCCATTCCCTGCCAGATTAAATGGCTGGGATCAAAATTGACGCCGATTTCAGGACCTACGGCACCCCGAAGGCGCTTTAAGGTCTCGCTGTTATACACCATAAAGCCGGGGTGCAGCTCCAGCGCAATTTTGGTGACGCCATGAGCTTTTGCAAAGGCGGTAAAATCCTTCCAATAGGGAATCAGCACGTCATTCCACTGATATTCCAGAATTTTCAGATAGTCATCCGGCCAGGGACAGGTGACCCAGTTGGGGTATTTGGCCCCAGGATGGTCGCCGGCACAGCCGGAGAAACAGGTAATGGTATCCAGCCCCAGCTGCTCACACAGCAGGACAGCGTTTCTCATATCGCTGTCATACTGCGTGGCCATTTCTGCATCCGGGTGGATGGGATTTCCATGGCAAGAGAGGGCGCTGATTGTCAGACCGGAATCCTCCAGCTGCTGGCGAAACTGCACAAGTTCGGCTTTGTCGGCAAGCAACATTTCAGGATTTACATGGGCTTTTCCCGCATAACCGCCGCAGCCCGGCTCCACCGTTTGAATTCCCAACTTCTTAAAATAGGCCAATGCCTCGTCAAAGGGCTTGTCCTGCAAAACATTCGCGACAATACCAATTTTCATATTCCCCTTGTATGATGTTTATAGAAACAAAAACAACATATTCCTTTCATTTTTCTTGAACTGTGGTTTAATACATTCAGATACTGTGGACTTTTGATTTTATCCTGTAGCTTGACTACTCAACAGGAGTGTATTGCCGCTACTTTTATCTGAATTGTTTATAGCTGGATGTTGCCGGAGTGTTTCACTCTGAGTACTTATTTCAATCAAGTCTACGATGATAATCGTTGGTGGATATCACGGTATCAGACTTTATGAAAGGGAGGTACAACCTCATGATTTACGTAGGCATTGATATTGCCAAACTCAACCATTTTGCCGCTGCCGTTTCTTCGGAAGACGAGATACTCATCGAGCCGTTCAAATAAAAACCTTTCAAGCCAGGTGGGAATCCACTAGTTCTTGACATACGCAGATATGTGCAGTATATATAAACCAAGGGCTGAATGCTCATAGAGAAGCTTTCAGTCCTACCATTATCATAGAAGATCTGCTTTTACAGAGATTTCTTCACACACCCCTGATTAATGGAATAATTGATGGCTTCTTTCAGTTTGGAGCTTGAGTTTGCTTTTCCCTGTAAGGCTTTTAACCATATAAAATAAGCATCGACAAGAGGCTTTACAGATCGCTGTCTGTTGTCGAATCTCTCTTTTGCCGATAACTCCTTATACATATTGTCCACACCATTATCTTTTTCCTTACAGACAATAACTTTATAGTTTCATCCCCTGCGCCAATACGTTTTCCTTTCCCTCTCAATCTGTTCTGGCGCACCTTTATCCAGCATGAGCTTAGAACGTTGTACGTTTCCTGCAGATGTCCCTGCTTTCTAACTACCGCTTCTGATCATTTGGTTCGTAGCGATGTTTGAACCCTCTGTGCTGCCTCATTCCTCTGGAAATCATTTAAGCTTCTCCGGTCCAGCTGGTTCTAAAGCATCCAGCAGCGTTCCGAATGCCCGCATAGAAAGCATGCATCCGGCGCACATTTTTTACCGCAAGACGCATTTCATATCTGCATACACTGCTGTTTACTGACGAAACGCTATAGGCTTTTTTCGTTATTGTAAGCGCTTTCTTTTTACTTTCCTTAAGCGCTATTTTTTGTTCTGCATTTTCTGTCCGTAAGCCAAAGAATGCTTATTTTACATACCTTTTTGCAGGATTGTCCCATCCATGATCTGCAGTTTTTTGCCTGTTATCTCCATTTATTCCCAGCCATCTGGCGAAACGAAATGCCCTATTTTTTTCGCCCAAAACTAGCAAACCTATGGGCTCAGCGGACCGCATTGGGTTTGTGTACACAGAAGAACCTATTGTGTTTCATTTTCAAACAATTTAATTGTGCAATGCGCACACAAAGCAACGCATCATTTAGTGCATCTTGCACAATAAACAACATCGTCCCTGCCCCGCATAGGCCAGCGCCCCCTCCCTCATACCCTGCCCGGCCTTTTTCTGTTATACGAATTCCATCCGTTATGCAGAACCAATCGATCCAATACCGCACAAAGGAGGAGATTCCACCATGCTGAATAAGGCTTCTGTCCCCAATATCATTACTCATGTTAAAGTCGGTGGTTTTGATTTTGATATTTATGCATACCGCGCTTTGACGGAGTCCGAAAGCCGTCCTGCCATCTCCCGATATATGGAACAATATTCTATGAACCAGCTTCCGCCTTCCGGCTTTGTAAAGATCATTACTGCATTCGGGAGCGGTCCTTCAGATGACTTCTAAAAGGCCCTGCTTCCCCGTGGATCAGCAGTCCGTTGTTTCCATCCGCGGGGAATATCTCTGCGGCAGGATTTTCCAGGAGGGCCATACAGGCGCTCTGCCTTATATCCGCTGCCTGTTCCAGCGTAAGGCCCATAAAGGCCGCTGGTTTATGGTCTGACGGCTCCCGGCCATACTCCTGCTGAAAGACTACAGAACCGCTTATACCTCTCTGCACCTTCTCCAGACAGTGGACGGGGATCCTTCAACAGCTTCCATTCATCTGGAGGGCTTGCTGCATCTGCTGCTTGGATACAAGGCCCAATATCCCTCCTGCTCCAGTTCCCCGCCGTCCCAGTATTTCCAGGCTATGGAGCAGATAAAATGGCGCTTCTGATTGTAAAGCTGCCCTATGCTGTCCGCCCTGCTGAAATGAATGGTCCTCTTTCATTGCCATTTCCACATCTATGTATAAGACCCTCATGGGATGCTTGCCGTAATCACTGCCGTTGAAGATATTCTCCAGTTCGTCCATTTCAAACTCCCCCAGAACTTCCGATATACCGCAGACAGTAAAGCCATGCCGCCTTAACTCTGCCCGTATCCTGGTGACTATCTCCATATCATCCTCCATACATTCCGGCAGCGTGATGGTCTGCATCGGCTTATGAAAATGATTCCCCTGGCTATCACAGTAATCCACCATTAAGTTTCTGGTTAAAATCGGTATTTCTATCGACTGGAATAATTTAGTTAATATCATGTGCCTCTCCTCCCTTTACTCTGCCATTCTCATATACCCACAGGCTCCGTGGGGGAGTACGGCAAAACCCTTATTTTATGCGGCCTGCTCGTACTCACGCAGGTGAGTGAGTACGGAATGGCGTACTCCTGTACTCACGCAAGGTGCAGGAGTACGGTAAAACCCTTATAAATACTATATTTTTTACCCTACTCACGCACGGTTCCACTGGGTATAGGATTGGTCCGTTTACAGTAATGAACCTTGGGTTTAAACCCTCTGCTGAAATAGGCTATCTGCCCATCTTTTTTCAACTCTGCCTTGGCCCTCTCCAGCGTCCCCTTAGAAATCCCCTGGGCCTTCATCATTCCATCAAGGTCAGCCGTTTCCTTCTCCCCATCCTTCAGATAGTCCAGTATAAAGGCTTTGGCATCCTCACGGGCCGGGGCCTGATATGTGGCCGCCGTGGCTGCCGTCACATAGTCCTTGTCCTTCTTATCCGTATAACCCTCAAACTCCACTTTGCCTGAATCAAGTCGGAATAGAACCGTCCGTGCCAGTGGGCCGTAATTGCTTTTCTCCTGGGACAGGCAGCGTAGGCCGTCATTGGCCTCCCCGGCAATCAGGACGCTTCTGGCAATGTCCCAGATATCATCGCTGTCTGCAATACGTTTCCTGCCCCACAGGCCCATCTGCTTGTTTGTATGGACAATGATAAGAAAGGTCGTTCCGTACTTTTCTCCCAGGCCAATCAGAGGATTTAAACACGCCCTCATGGCATTCCTCTGCCTCATCTGAATATCAGGCGGCACATAACTCTGTAAGGGGGCGGCGGAACTGCTGGATAGCTGCAGACTGACACGGCAAAACAAGAAGTGCCTCAAACTATGATGTAGACAATATAACAGAAGAACTGTTAACTTGCACTACGCCATGTTTTGAGGCACTTACCATGCTATTCTCAGTTTGCCACGTCATTAAGGTAACTTTCAAGAAGCCTGCTGAACATCTCATCATTTAAGTTCCCTTCCTTTGACATATCTCTTATTTTTATAAAACGTGATAAAAACAAATTAATAGTAGCAGCTTTTGGGTGGTAATTGGTATCCATAAATGGAAAATCATTTATCGTTCCCCAATTAGAAAAATAAAGAGAGTGGTATGTATTTTGAGATTCTTTAATTTCAATGGTTCCATAGTTTCCGTCAAAGTAATCAGCGCAGTCTTCAGTCTTTTGTATTTCTTCAAAGTCAAAAGGAACAGAGTTATATATAGAAATTAACATTTCACAAATAGCCCGTGCTGATAATTTTTGCTCTGGTTCTTCTTTCTTTTCAACTCCAATTAGCCAATCTATAGATACATTAAAATGCTGGCTAAGGTTGTACAGCTTATCAACTGGCGGAAAATCCTTTTTATCTGGATTAAGATACTTCGACATTGTACCCTCTGTGCAACCCATAATGGAAGCAATTTCCTTTTGTTTCATACCTTTTGTAATTTTGGAAAGATTCTCTATAAAAGATTCTTTTTTTAATAATTTGGATTTCATAAACTTTCCTTTCGTGATATATTTGCTTAAAATATATTTCTATATTTAATATAGATATTTATTTCTAATATTGATATCATTATTTTAGCACAAAGAAGTGTGACAGGCAAGCGACTTTTAAATCATGATAAACAGATTACTTATGCACAGGCAACAGAAAACAGAATGGATGTTTGCTATAATATTCCTGTAAGCCAATTACATTTGATTAAACCATCTTAAATGAACGAAAGGAGTCAACACAATGAGAGCAAGAGCAATGAACACAGTAGCAGGAGAAAGCCGTCTTATGGACACGGAGGAATTAAGGGCCTACACTAACCTGGGGCGCAACAATGCAATGAAGCTGGGGGAGGAGATCGGCGCAAAGGTAAAAATAGGAAAGCGTGTTCTGTGGGACAAGGTTAAGATTGATCAGTACCTTAATGACCTTACGGGGGTATAAGCCATGGATAAAAGAAACAGTACAGGACTGAAAGAAGAGTATCAAGACCACACACCAGAGCAGAGAGCGGCGGCAACCGTAGGGACTGCAAATAAGAAAGCTTACAGAATGATTGTTGCGGATGTACTCCCCATGGGGAAGGGAAATGCTGTAAGTGCAGAGGTATTATGTAGCCGACTGGGATTTGAAACTGTCCGGGAGATGCAAAAAGAGATTGCCAGGGAGAGGGCAGCCGGGGCCGTGATCCTCTCCTCCTGTCAGGAGGACGGCGGTTATTTCCTGCCGGGGAACGTCCGGGAGGTTAGAGCATTTATAAAAACATTAGAGAACCGGGGAAAGAACACGCTGTTAGCTTTAAAGTCAGCCAGGAAGCTATTGAGGCAGCAGGAGGACACAGGAGATATATGATTACATTACAGGAGCTATTGACACACTTTGAGGCACCAAGGAAGATTGGCCCGGCCTCCTTCCAATGTAAATGCCCGGTACACTATGACAGCAAGGCAAGCCTTACCATAACAGAGGACAAGGGAAAGCTGCTGCTGCACTGTCATGCAGGATGTGAAACAAAGGATATTTTAGAAACAGTAGGGTTAACCTTCCAGGACTTAGGAGATTACAGGCCGCCTCAGTGGAAGGAACGGCTTGAATTTGGCCAGGGAAAGAAAATCGAAGCCATATATGATTATAAGACGGCAGAGGGGCGTTATCTTTATTCCAAGGTAAGGTTTGAGGGCAAGGAAATACGTTATATCACTATAGATCGGAAGAATGATACATATAAGTACTGTAAGAAAAGTGATTACGCTGTCCTGTATAATCTCCCTGCCCTGGTGAGGGCTGTCCGCGCCGGATATCCTGTATATATTGTAGAGGGTGAGAAGGATGCCGACACATTGAACAAACTAGGGTATACTGCAACGACAGCCGGAAGCACCAGCGATTGGCGCAGGGAATATGCTTTTTATTTCGCTGGGGCAAAGGTGGTAATCCTTCCTGACAATGACGAACCGGGAATGAAGCTGAAAGACCAGATTGTGAAGGATTTGAGGCATTTTGCTCATTCCATCCGCTGGGTGCTCACGTCCATGTCTTATAAAGGGGATGTGACGGATTACCTTACAAAGGAAGGGCATAGCAGGGAAGAACTTGACGAGCTGACAGCAGCATCGGAGAACCGGGGCGCTCCATGGCTTTTCACGGATGGGGAGGGAGCGCGGGCCAAGGTCAAAATAAACGGGGACATACTGGCCGACAGTATCAGCCGGGGTCTGCCCTATCTTATAGTCAGGAGTCCGGAGGAAGATAAGGACGATTTTTATCTGTATGAGGACGGAGTATATAACAAATGCAACCGCAACAAGGTAAAATCCCTCATCCGGCGGTATGTCCCCGTAGGGATGGCAAGCGACAACATGATTAATAATGTGTACAACCTCCTCCTGTGCAGGGACAGCAATATATGCACGTTCCGGGATCTGGATACAGATGAGGGTTATATAAATCTCAAGAACGGTTTATATAACCTTAAAACAAGGAAATTGGAGCCGCATACACCAAAACTGAAAAGTACAATACAGCTTAACTGCGAGTACCGCCCGGAGGATACGGCCCGGCCAGTGTTTGACCGCTATATGGATGACCTGTGCAGCGACAGGGAAGGGAATGCGGACCAGGGGAAGAAAGCCGTGATTCAGGAATATATGGGGCTTATCCTTTCCAATGTGAAGGTATACCGGGTAAAACAGGCGCTGGTGTTGTGGTCACTTCTGGGAAATTCAGGCAAAACACAGATCCTTAACCTTGTGGGGGAACTGCTGGGAACGGATAAGATTGCAAATATTCCGATTCAACAGATGAACGAGGCTTCCAAGTTCGCCCTGGGGAGCATCATAGGGAAACGCTTAATCAGCATAGGGGATCAGACGGGCAGTGAGATAAAGGACAGCTCTGTATTTAAGCAGCTTACAGGCGGGGATGCTGTGAAGATAGAACCAAAGAATAAACAGCCGTTCTATTATATATTCCCAGGGGGGATTGCCATAGCCTGCAACAACCTTCCCAGCTTTCAGGATGACAAGGGCGGCCATATCTTTGAACGGCTGTGTGTGGTGCCTTGTACGAATACCATAGAGCAGGACCGCCGGGACAGCGCCTTACTGGATAAGATGCTGAAGGAGAGAAACGCCATCTTTAACTGGTCCCTGGAAGGGCTGCACAGGCTGATGGACCACAATTTCAAATTCACCTATTCCTCAGCCTGTGAGGAAGCTATGAGGGACTACCGTGAAAAACTGGATACCGTTTACCGTTACCTGTCAGAATTTTATATCATTACGGGAGACAGGGCGGATATGGTGCTTAAGGCAGACTTTGACAGCGCATATATAAACTGGTGCGTTTTGAATGAGTTCACCCATGTGAATAAACAGAACATCCGGGACAGGATGGAGGCCAACGGGTGCCCGGCGGACAAGGCGAACTATGGTGAAAAAAGAGGGGTAATGGTGTACAGGAATCTAAGGAAAGGTTTAGGAACAGATTATTTTGAACGCGTCACGCAGGAAGAGTACACGCAAGGGAAAATACCGTTTAATTAGTTGACATAAAATAAAAGCGGAGGTTTTGGGACAAAAGAGAATAGTTTGCGGAGGTTTTAAAGGCCAAAGCGGAGGCAGAAACCCTGTAAAATCAACGGAAGCGGAGAAGCGGAGATTTTTTTCACTGAATATTTAAGTAATGAAATGCAACATAGTTATACTGTAGGAATTAAAACAGGGTGTTAAAAATGCTCACTGAATTGGAAAAAAATCTCCGCCGGGAAAAAAGCAGCTCAAAGGCCATAAATACAGGGATTTTTCTCTGTAATGTGTCCTCCGTTTTTTCCGCCTTAAATCTCCGCCTGTAATAAAATTACAAAAAAAAGGAGAATAAAACCATGAAGATTGAGATTATCAACGGAGTATACACAAGGGATGAAGAAGCAGCGGAATTATTAACCAGCTCAGAGGAAGAGTTTGTGGCAGCCCTGGCACCCAAATTAGCAGTCCGGCAGGAGCGTAAAAAAGCCAGTGAATTAAAGGCACAGGAAAAAGAACGGCTGAAAGTAGAGCGCCAACAGGAGCAGGAACACCAGAAGCGTATAGCAATGAATCGGTTAATCAATGGCGATAATTTCTGTTCGTAAGGGAGGGAGAAACATATGGTGTTAACTAAATTATTCCAGTCAATAGGGATACCGATTACGGCCAGGAATTTCATGGTTGACTACTGCGATAGCCGCGGGAATCACTTCCATAAGCCGATGCAGACCATCACGCCGCCGGAATGCCTGGAGGATGACAGGGAGATAGTAACCAGGATACGGACAGAATTAAGGCAGCATGGTTTTACTGTCTGCGGTATATCGGAAGTCCTGGGGGATTTTGAAATGGATGAACTGGAGAACATTTTCAACGGCAATGATTACGGCAAGTATCCTATGAGAGCATTATACATAGACGTAGAAATGGCAAAGAAAGAGGCCCGTCCATAGACAGATGGACAGGCCTGGCAGAGGTACACTTCTTTTCACTTGATAATCTGATTATATAAAGGAGTGTGCTAAATGTCAAATAAACAAGGGACGAACTTCGGGGAATTATCCAATGAACAGCTTGTGGCCCGGATCAGGGCCGGGGAGAAAGTGGCTGGGAACATGGAGCAGCTTTACAGCCAGGTGCGCCGCTTTATCCATTCCATAGCCTGGAAGTACCGGGACAGCGGGGAACTGGAGGACCTGGAGCAGGAGGGGTATCTAGCCCTGTATCCTGCCATTGATGGATACGATCCAGTCCAGGGCGTGAAGTTCCTGACCTATGCAGAGTATCACATTCGGCAGCGGATGTGCCGTTATCTCCAGATGAATGGCAGCTGCTTAAGGCTCCCCGTCCGCTGTCTGGAGAAGGTTCAGAGAGGTATAAGCGGTTCTGTAGTTCCTTCAGCAGGAGTATGGACGGGAGCCGTCAGAATATGAATCAGCGGCCTTTATGGGCCTTACCCTGAACAGATAGAGAATATAAGGCAAAGTGCCTGTATGGCCCGCCTGGGAAGCCTGGACAGTCCTGTAAAGGGTCTGGACGGTGGGGCGGATACAACAGTGGGGGATATGGTAGCCTCTGCTGAGAATATGGAAGGGGATGCCCTGGAGCGGATACAGCAGGAACAGCTTAAGGCAGAATTGTGGGCCTGTGTGGACAGTTTGCCGGGGCAGCAGCCGGAGGTGATCCGTCAGAGATATGAGGGCGGCATGACACTGGGAGCCATAGGGCAGAAACATGGAACCACACTGGAAGCTGTGCGTCAGATTCATGCCAAGGTATTGCGGGAGTTACGCAAGCCCAGGTATGCTAAACGGCTGCGGCCATTCGTACCGGATGACGAACGGATTTACAGCATGGCCATAACTGGCAACGGTGTGGGGAAGTTTCACCGCACCTGGACCAGCAGCACGGAGCGTGTGGCCCTGGACGTGATAGACTGGGAGGAACGCCGCCAGATGCATTTGGAACTATTGGAACGGGTGCGGCGGTGAGTTGCGAGATTGCAAAGCAGATGAAGGAAAGACAGAGGGCTGCGGGAGGCGACAGAAAAAGTGCAAGAGCAAAAATCGCTTCTGACCAAATGATCAGAGGCGATAGTCAGAAATCTACTCTTCGCGAAGAACTCGCCAAGATTGCCGGGACATCCGCAGGAAGCGTACAACGTTCCAAGTTCATCTTAGATAAAGGTACACCAGAACAGATCGAGAGGGCAAGGAAAGGAGGAAAACGAACCACTGGGGAACTACAGGGGCAATAGGATTGAACCCCGAGTGAAGCCCGAGAAAATGAAACCGTGAACGGCGAAGGAACAGCGGGAAAAATAACCAAATATCGGGATTGAACGCCGGGCGAACACCGAGGAGATAAAGACTTTTGCTCGGAAATGGGTGAAAGTGTCCAGAGATTTTAGAGGCCCTAAAAAGAAATAACCGGACATCGTTACGCGTGTGTACACCTTGACATTTCTGACATTCAAAAAAATATATTGACATCGTTACGCGCGTGAAGTATCTGGACATTTCGGATGCCCTAAAATGGGTTCATGTAGTTATTGTGATTCAGAACAGAATAACCATGCTGGAAGGGGTGAAGGATTGATACCCCTATATACAGAATATATTATTTAGAATTATGTGAAAAGAAGGTTAGAGCGGCGGTCCAGGGGCGTTGTCAGAAACTTCTTGCATCCCCCTTCCTTTGCCATGCCGGGCTATGGTATTACTAAAAACCTTACAAAACCCAGCCTTTGTATCTAATAAGGGCGAATTTGCAAAACAAACATAAATGCCAGGCTACAAAACCACGAATACGGCTTTTCCAAAACAAACGAAACCAACGAATGTTAAGAGTTGTTAAGGTTAACAAACGCTAACATTTGCTAACAATGCTTAGATTTGCTAAGGTTTCAAAACGAAACGAATGCATACAAAACAACACAATTACCAGGGAAAACAAGGGAGTTTCCGTTGTAGTACTCCGTTACCTTATAGTGTACTCCATTGGTAACAGGGTGGAAAAGGTGCACGGCTTTCCATGCGAACGTTCGGAACGATAATAGCGAGCGTTCGGAACGCTGATGTAGGAATATGTTGGAACGTCCGCATATTGGACGAAGGCAGAGGGCTGCTTTATACCGGAGGATGTGCGAAGCACTGAAATCAATTATATGCCGGGAAATCAAGGAGCAGGACGGGAGAGAAGGGTTAGAAACATTCCGGGTGATAAAAGTATTGCTTAAGGGATAATAATGGGAAATTGGCCTATATTATGTGATGTGGATACAGGCAGAGGGATTATGTACGAAGTCCGTACGAAATTATGTACTGTGCGGAGTCCGCACACGTAGCTGGTAAGGAGTTTTTGGCGGAGTCCGCCATAAAGGTTTTATTTCTTTGCGGATTCCGCAAAGTATTCAATGGAATCCGTTGATAAGTATTTTTCGCTCACTTGCGTGGGTGTGCGGGTAGGTGAACGGAGTCCGTTCAGTTATACATAATCAACAACTAAATCTCTGCCTGGAGCTGCGGAGCAGTGCCGATCAGAGCGAATGAGGGAGAGTTTCGTTGTGAATGTTGCACATAAATGAGTAAAGTATTCACGGAGTCCGTGAAAAGGCTGAGGACAAAGAAAAAGCAGCAGCCCCGTTATGGTTCTGCTGCAATGTGGATAGTATTAAATGCTTAATTGGCTAAAGTCAATGGAAAAGTCCTCATATATGTTGACTTTAACAGAATCGGTAAAACGATAAATGGTGGGTGGTGTTTCGTTAGCCAGGTCATACACCATAACAACCTCCCTGGCCGGGTCCATAATCCAATATTCCCGTACCCCCGCTCCTTGATAAAGAGCCAGCTTTTTGTAATAGTCCATTTGTCGGCTGGAAGGGGAAACGATCTCAATCGTCCAATCCGGTGCACCGTGGCAGCCTTTATTATCCAATTTGTCTTTATCGCAAATTACGGATATATCCGGCTCCAGGTAATTAGTATTGTTCTTCTCGTCCTCTGCCTGAAGGAACACGGCAAACGGTGCATGGAATACTTCACAAGGGCCGTTTTTACTGTTGATGTAATTGAAAATAGTTCCGTGTAGAAAGGTAGATATTCTTTGGTGGGTAGTGTTCGGCGGGGCCATATAATAAATCTGACCGTCAATCAGTTCTGCCCGTTCTCCATCCGGCAGACCGTAAATATCATCAATGGTATAGATTCGTTCTTTTGGTAATGGCATAGGGTCACGCTCCTTCCTGTGCAGTGTTGTCAGATTCGATAGTTTGTGTAATGGCTCGATTGATAAAACCATTTAGACTTTCACCATGTATTTCAGCATGTCTCGATATGTCAGTTTTCTTCCCCTTAGGTACAGTGAGATTGATTCTGTCATAATTGTTACTGATATATTTATTTACTGCTTTTTGCTGGGCTTTGCTTATTTTGCTTTCCTCTGCCATAGATTCCTATTTCCCCTTTCATTAGGTGATAAAAGATAAAGACACCTATTTCATTATACCCATATTGTATCATTAATATCTACTTGCGTAAATATACAAAAGTCACAAATATATTTGTGCAAATATATGCAATATGCTAATAGACTATTTGCGCAAATAGATATATACTATATACATAGCAAGGAACACAAAACAAAAGCAGCCGGGGCAGACAATACCCCACAAACCTATCAATCGTACCTGTGAGCCAAAAGCAATAGACACGCAAGACTGATAGGGGCTGCGGATTCAATTCCGGTGAGGATATGCCAGGGATGGCGAACAATAGCCCGGTGAGAATCCAATGTTAGGAAAGGAGATCATGCAATATGTCAGAGAGAACATTACTCAAAAAGGTCAATGACCTTAAGGCCCTGGAGGCCCAAAAGAAAGCCATTGAGAAGCAAATGGAAGCCCTGCAGGAGGATATCAAGAAGGAGTTACAGGCCAGGGGCCAGGAGGAAACAGAGGTAGGGGACTGGATGGTCAGGTTTAAGGCTGTTATCAGTAACAAATTTAATGCTAAGGCATTTGCAGCAGATCATCCTAAGCTTTACCAGAAATACAGGGGCCAGTCCCAGGCCATGAGATTCACCGTAAACGCACAGGGCTGAGAAAGCAAAGCATCCGGCAGAGGGGAGTAACGGCAATTACATAGAGCCTCTGCCGGAGCCACACACCGGGAAAGGAGATTACAGGATGGCGGATTATAGCCTGTCAAGGACAGAGCAGGAGGTTATTATTGGATTCAATGCGGCAGAGGATACCGCAGAACTTTACACGGCGGACCCGGTTTGGATGCGTAAACTTGATAAGCTGGTGGAGCAGAACCCGGAACAATTCAAAGAAGGGAGACAGGAGGTATATCAGGATAAGATAGTTGCCAAGCGGTACACATTCCCAAAGCGGTTTATAACAGTAAGGTCCAGAGATACGAAAAGGGAGTTGACCGAGGAGCAGCGAACCGAACTCTCAAATAGAATGAAAGGACTGCACAGAATCAATTCTGTGTCTGAAAATCAAGGAACAGAACCAGGAATGACGGTTTAAACAGCTTAAGGTGTAGAAATATCCATCCAAGGTAAATGAACGTCAAAAACGTTACATAGAAACAGGGTATTTAAAAACCCCATGTGTCGGCAAACACACAGGGCTGAAAAAACAATACCCGACCACACACCAATGCAGTAGGGATATTCTGATTATATCACAGAACCATCCCTTTGCAACCAAAAAGTAAAGGAGAATGTCGCCATGCAGCGGATCATGGTTCTCCTGGGAAAAGGAGAATTTTAGAATATGAGCAGTAATTTGGCTATGGACATAGATGACGCATTAATGGGAATAGAGGTGCTGGCTGAAAGAGCAAAGGTAATGATAGAGGATGTACGACAAGCCTATTTCGGTCAGGAGATTGAGGATATAGAAGAAACGTGGAAAATTGCGCCCCCATATTATATTTTAGCCGGTATAAAAGTTGATATTGCGGACGACCTTGTCTTTGATATGATGAAGCAGTTAAAAGTGCTTCGTGAGTTGACAGACAAGATAGCTTAAAATGTAGTTATTCTCATTTAAAACATAGTAACCACGAGGAGGATACGGGATTGTTTTGCGTGATACAGGAGGTAGAGATAAAGAAGATTCCTGCAGGAGAGGCTAAGGAGATTAAAGTCTATGAAACTACCTGGACAATTGATGGCGTGAGTGGTTCCACATGGGGGTGGAGTTACAGTGACGAACGTTTTGACCGTCCTGTCAGGAAAGCATACCGGATTAGTATCCATGAGAGTTACCGGGAGGCTGGAAAGGTCAGGAAGAAGCAGACGGTAATCTGTACCATTGGGTATTATGAGATTGTGGACTGGGGCGGCTGGATAGGGGATTACATCATAGGCGGCCTGAAAAGAAAAGCGGATGCCCTGGGGCTGTCCGAAGAAGTGCTTTCTGATATGGTCTATAAGAAGTTCCAGCCTATCATAGACCGGGTGGAAGCAGAGTTCCAGCAGACAAAGGAATACAAGGCCAGGGAGGAACACAGGCGCATCCTTAAGGAGCACAACCAGAGGGTGGAGGCTTTCAAAGAAAAGTATGATACCAGCGAGAGTGAATATAAGCGCTGCTATGATGTGTTCGGGAACCTGCGCAGCCCTGAGGCACTTAAGAAAGTCAAGGCAGATTATAAGGCAAAGAGGGATTATGAACGCCGGAGCCAAAAAGAGAGCCGTAGTTATTATGATAACTACGATAGCGGAGCCGGAGGAAGTCACGGCAGTGTTTCTCACACCAATCATGAGGATAATAAAGCCATGCTAAAGAAGTTTTATCGCACCCTGTCAAAGGCATATCATCCGGACAGTAACCCGGGTAGGGATACATCAGAAGAAATGAAGCTGCTGAACCAGCTTAAAAGTGACTGGGGCGTGTAGGTATTACATATATAAACACAGTAACTATCTGGGGGAGATATCAACGGATTCCGTTGAAAAGTCGTGGTTCCTGGCCATGACAACGCCAGTACATGATAAAGACGCTTTATCTCGGTGTGGGTGATGGCCACACGTTGACTACAAAAGATGCTTGTGAGATAAGCATCCCCCGGAGGGGCAGAGAGTAAAGGGAAACTTCCCTGGACACCTACGCCCCATATTTATCTACATAAAAGGTTAGAAATGAGAATTCAGAAAGAAGGGATATTATGATTAGATTATTAAAGGAAATATATGGTCTGGTTTATGGGGAACTTACACAGACCGCAGCGGCGCTGGAGCCATTACATAGAGAGATCGAGCGGATCAAAAATCCCTTGAGGGATCGGGAGGACTTTGAGGAGATACAGGAAATCTGCCTGGAAGTAAGCTGCGTAAGCCAGGAGTACGGTTTTATCAGCGGCTTTAAATACGGGGTTGCTTTCATGGTGGAGTGTATGGAGTGGCCGGGACAGGAATAGCGCCCCGGTTGCGGATAGAAAGGGTGTGATCACATGGCAGTGGATAAGAATGGAAAGCCTCTGCCAAAGGGCATTGTAGTAAGGCCAGATGGGCGATATATGGGACGCTTTACTTACGCAGGGGAACGTTATACGTTATATGATGACGACAACCCTAAACGCTTAAAGAAAGCCATGGACGATATGCGCTATGAATTGGAGCATGGCTTATATGGTACCTGTAAAAATATTACTTTAGATAAATGGTTTGAGGAATACATAAAAACATACAAAGAACCGATTTTGAAAGAATCAACAGTCAATCACTACCGGTTGTATTACCGTTTGTATATACAACCAGATATGGGAAAAAAGTATATTAAAGATATCAAGGGTATTCATGTTCAAAAACTATATAACGAATTGGCTAAAAGGGGTATGAAGTCAAATACAATAAAGAAAATTGCTAACATCCTGCATAGCACATTAAAACAAGCGGTAAGGGATGACCTTCTTTTAAAGAATCCATGTGAAGCAGCAGACATTCCTAAGACGGAAAAAAAGGAAAGGCGTGTGCTTACGGCAGAGGAACAACGGGAATTTATTGATTTTGTTGCAGATTCCGTAAAATGGAAGCGATATTATCCGCTTTTTATAATGGCATTTGGTACAGGCATGAGAATTGGGGAGCTTTTGGCCTTGCGCTGGAACGATTTGGATTTTAAGGAAAAGTCTATTCGGGTAAATAAGACCCTGCAATATATCCAAGTGGAAGGAAGCAGGGAGTGTAAGTTTATTATTCAGTCCCCTAAAACAAAACAAAGTATCAGGACGATTCCAATGCTTGATAATGTGGCAAAGTCTTTAAAGGTCCATAGGGAGGGACAAGGGAAAGATATAATCATGCTGGGGAGTATATGGCAGAAGAACGATAATAAGGATTTGTGTAATTTGGTATTTACCACGGATACCGGGAATCCCATAGACCGGAATAGCATTAACAGAACTATTAAAAGTATAGTGAGTGATATAAACCTCAAGAGAACAGAACAGGCTAGGAAGGATAAACGAAAGGTAGAGATATTTCAAGATTTTAGTGCACATACTATGCGCCATAGCTTTGCAACACGTTGTTTTGAGGCTAATATTCAGCCGAAAATTGTTCAATCCTTTTTAGGGCATTCTACACTTGCAACGACAATGGACATATATACTCATGTGACAGAGGAAAATAAAAAGGAGGAGATAGAGAAAATAGCAAATGTAGTATAAGGAGGACTGTTCGGTCCTCTTTTTCTACACCATTTTTACACCAAATTCAATAAACTGTAATAAACCATGATAAATAAAAAACCTGGAATCACCTGTATTTATAAGGAATAATAAATATAGATGGAATCTGATAAATAGCCATTTTTTGAAATTCAATACTAGATGACAAGGGGCAAATGTCCTTTATTTTACCAACCGTTATTTTAACGGAGTTTAACCGAGGCCTGGTTTGCTGCGGGCTGTTTCATTGGTCATAATTGACGGAGGGGGCTTGTGCTTCGTAGTTGTGCACAAATTTGAATGAAAAATTTCAATATATTGACTGAAAAGAAATTTCATTACAAAAATATATTGACATTTTATTTCATAGCAATATAATATAGCTAAGAAAACAATTTATGGCTTAGGGTCAGAGACAATCAGGAGGATAGAAGAGATGCTTGTAAACATGAAAGACATTTTGGCAGTCGCGAAAGAGAACAATTTTGCAGTACCGGCCTTTAACACATCCAGCAACATGATTCTTACCGGGGTGATCCAGGAATCCGTTGCCCAGGATTCACCGGTTATTGTGGCCATTCATCCGGATGAATTATCATTTGTACAGAATTCTTTTATCAAAGCAGTGATCGATGAAGCGAATCATGCCCCGGTTCCTGTGTGCATTCATCTGGATCACGGCGGCTCCTACGAGGACTGCGTAAAGGCTATTAGTTTGGGCTTTACCTCTGTTATGATCGATGCATCGCTGCTGCCCTTTGAGGAAAATATCGCACTTTGCAAAAAGGTATGCGAGACAGCCCATGCATCAGCGGATTACGTATCGGTTGAGGGGGAACTGGGAACCATCGGCAATACGGATTCCATTGAGACAGGAACCAACGAGATCCGCTACACGGATCCGGAGGACGCGGAGCGGTTTATAAAGGAAACAGGAATTGACGCATTGGCGATTGCCATCGGAACCAGCCATGGGCTGTATCCAAAGGGATTTGAACCCAAACTCAGAATCGATATCCTGGATGAGATCAAGAAAGTGGCCGATGTGCCGCTGGTGCTTCACGGAGGTTCATCCAACCCGGACAGCGAGATCGAGACAGCCGTGTGCCATGGAATCAATAAGGTCAATATTTCAAGTGATATCAAAGCTCCCTTCTACGAGAAATGCAGGGAAGTCCTGGCTGACCGGTCATTAAGGGAACCAAATGCCATATATCCTCCCTGTATTGAGGCTTTGAGGAAGGTGGCGGGACAGAAGATCGAACTGTTCCACTCCGCAGGGAAGGCATCCTTATATCGATGACCTGCAGCAGGCATATGGATGGAAATAAAAAGCAAAAAATAGCATTGGGGTTTCACGCGTGTGTGGATTATGAACTGGAATGGAATCTTTCCTCCATGGAGCATCTGATGGAAGAATGTGAGGTCCATGCCGGGGAACTGGATAGCGTGGGGCTGAATGGCGTGAGGCAGACAGGGGACACAGAACGGATAGAGTCCATGAAGGGTCTAATGATTGAGATCCTTTCCTGCATGAGGCAGGGCACAGGATGTGAGATCATTCCCGAAGACTGCGGGCTGTGCAGGGAGTTTGCAAAAAACTTCTCTTATAAGATCACCATTGGAGGGACCGCTGCCAGGGCGGCGATCGCCATAGGGAAGATAGGATATGAGAGCACTTTGGGAATGTGCTGTTTTAATCAATATATGGAAGATCTCCTTCCGGCCGGCATTACATGTTATTCAGGAACGGGGCCGGACCATGATGAGGTTTATCCGCACATTATCCTTCAGTATCCTTCCGGCGTACATATCCAGGTCAATGACATTGATTTTACCACCTCATGCCACAACAGGATCCTGATCTCACGGGATCCGGACAGCATGAACATGGTGATAGCTGAGGACTTTGGGAATCAGGCAGGAGATGCGGATGTGTTTCTCCTCTCATGCTTCAGCGAGGTGCTGGATGCATCCATACTGACAAAGAGGCTGGATACGGTATTTAATCTTCTGGCCGGTATCAGGGACAGGACGTTTGTGATCCTGGAGGACGGATGCTATGTCAATGGGGAGTTTCGGCGGATGGTGCATAGAAAACTGGCGCCGGTGCTGGATGTGATCAGCATGAATGAGGACGAGCTGCAGGACTTTGTGGGCAAAAGGATACAGATCCTTGACCCGGACCAGGTTTTGGATGGGGTCAGCTGTGTTTACCGGTCCCTGAAGGTTCCCCTTCTTATTATACACACCCATGCATGGGCCCTTGCATACGGAACAGGGTCCCATGACCTTAAGGAGGCCCTGGAAGGCGGGATCATGCTTGCATCTGCAAGATATGTGTACGGAGATGAGTTTGGAATCGATGAGTACAGGAATATCCGCACCTGGAATGTGAATGAAAGAGGAAGGGAATTCAGCAAACAGGTAATGGAGGAGGATCCCATGGTTTGCTGCATCCCCTGCAGGGATCTGGAGTTTGCAAAAAGGCCCACCACGGTTGGCCTGGGAGATTTTTTTGCAGGGGGTCTCTTGCCGGCGCTGGCCAACAGGAAATAAGATTGGGCCAACAGGAAATAGGATCTGGTCCGCAGCAAATAAGGTTAAGAAAGGAAGCAGAGATGTATGAGAAGGTAACCAATATTTTACAGACAGCCAGGGAATGCAACACGGCGGTGATCGCATTTATCTGTCAGGACTATAACATGGCGAGAGCGGTTGTATACGCGGCCCAGGCAGCTAATACCCCGGCCATTGTCATGCTGTATCCGGAGCATGTGTCAATACAAAAAACAACGGGTATGAAAAGCTTTGCTGAGATGGTAAAGGAGCTGGCCGGAGAGGTTTCCGTGCCTATTGGTCTTCATTTGGATCATGATTACACGAAGGAAGCGATTCTGAACGCGGTCCGCTGCGGATTTGGATCCGTAATGATGGACGGGTCGGTGAATCCACTTAAGAGGAATATTGAAATAACCGGGGATGTGGTGAGAGCGGCCCATGAGTTGGGGGCGGCTGTGGAAGGTGAGATCGGACATGTGGGCGCGGCCTCTGATGCGGACAACTCAAAGGAAGATCTGTACACAAAGCCGGATGCGGCGGAGTTGTTCTGCAAAGAGACAGGGGTTGACTCCCTGGCAATTTCCATTGGAAATGCCCATGGAGAATATATAGATACACCTCATCTTGATATAAAAAGGCTGGAGGAAATACGGTCGGTCACAAAGGTTCCCCTGGTGCTCCATGGAGGGAGCGGGATACCGGATGACCAGCTGCTGGCGGCATTTTCAAAGGGGATCAGCAAGTTTAATCTGGGAACAGAGTTTTTAGGAAAATATTATCAGGCCATGGAACAGTACGTTTCTGAAAATGGAGGGAATATGGATCCTGTGAAGATCATCCATATGCCGGAGTATATCCATGCCAGGCTTTTGCCTTATGTCGAAAACAGAATGAGAACCTTGTGCAGATTCTAACGCATGTCTTAAATACACTCTTATATGTCCCAAAGCAGGGGGTACGTATGATGGGAATGATTTTTAGGACATGCTCTGGTATAATGGCAGGAGCAGGATATAGCATTGTGTGTACTCCCGGAGTCTCCTTGGCACCCATCTTTGCGGCCGGTTTCCCGCCAGCCGCACACAAATTTATTCACAACTGACAAAAAATCATCCCGCAAATCTGAGTACCAGGAGACTCCGAGAGTACACCTGTAAGAAAAGGAGGCTGTTTATGACAGAACTATCTGCAATTGAAAACATGCAGGCGCAGTATGAAAGTCTTTCCCCCACAGAGAGGAAACTGGCGGATTATATACTGAAGAACACTGCAAAGGTAGTTGATTTTACGGTAAAAGACCTGGCCCTGGCAAGTGATGTAAGTGAAGCAACCGTGGTGAGGATGTGTCAGCATGTGGGATTTAAGGGATATTGGCCCTTCCGCATGTCCCTTTCCAAGGAGCTGGTAAGGTATCAGAATCATGAAACAGACAATACGGTGAACAGTGTGGGGGATGTGTTCCGGGAATATTCCAAGATCATGCTGAATATCGCGGATAATATTAACCCGGATATCATCTATGGGTGCGTGGACCTGCTGAGAAGCTGCGACCAGATCCATCTGATCGCCTCCGGCAATACCACGCCGATCATTGAACATATGGGATTCAGGCTTGGGCGTCTGGGAATCAAATGCACCTTCAGCGGTGTGGCCGACTATTACATGAACCAGATCAATCTGGCCGGCAGCAGTGACCTGGTGCTTGCAGTCTCACAGTCCGGTTCGACCAAAAGCGTGATAGACGGCGTGGCCCTGGCAAAACAGAGGAATCTTAAGGTAATAGCCATTACCGCATATAAGAATTCGTCCCTGGCCGAGCTGGCAGACTATGTGATTGAATCCAAGGGGGATTTTTCACGGTTTGATTTTTACAGGAACTACAGTCATCTGTGCGAGATGGCCGTGGCGGAAGCTTTGATGGATATATTAGCAAAGGATGAGAAAATCCAGGCAGTCGTACAGGAGAAGAATACGGATATGCTGGAATTTCTGTCTGATATGAAACTATAGTACACCATTGCCGGAATACCTGTGCAACAGTGTGCTGGTAATGTTAGTTTCCGAATAAAGATCGGAACCATAAGGAGGAGGAATACACAATGAGAAGAAACAAACTGATGGCAGTGGCGCTGGCGGGAATCATGGCAGCCGGTGCATTAAGCGGATGTACAGGTTCTGGGAGCACCACGCCAACCACAGTGGCTGAAAGCAAGAAGGAGACAGAGGCGGCAAAGACAGAGGCAGCGGGCAGTGAGGCGGCGGATCAGAAAACCGGGGAGTCTTCCGGACAGGCATCCGACTCGGGAGATGAGATGAGTTATGATGACCTGGTTGCAGCGGCCAAGGACGAGGGGACCCTGGTATTTTACGGAGCCAATTCATACCTGCAGGATGCAGCTGACCGGTTTGCAAAAGAGTTTGGGATCAAAGTGGAGTTTACACAGCTGGGGGAGACGGAGATGATCGAGAAGATCACCTCAGAATGCCAGTCCGGTGCGGTCAGCGCAGATCTTGTATGCGCCCAGGATACCTACCGGGTCATGGCAGAACTGGTAGACACCGGATACGCCATGAACTGGTCCAATTCCCGGGTTGGAGAGCTGGTGGGCAATGATGACTGTACTGCCCTGATCTGGTACTATGACACCAAGAGCTTTATGTATAATGATGAGCTGGTTGGAGAAGGATGGCTTACCAATCTGTGGCGTATCGCTGATCCGGAATACAAGGGACTGTTTACAATGAAGGATCCTTCCAGTGAGGGCGTAAACTTCGATATGCTGACAATGCTTACATCAGACGAGTATGCGGCAAGGCTGGCAGATGCATACAAGGAATATTTTGGAAAAGACATCACGTTAACAACGGACAACGCAGGATGGGAGTTTATTAAGATGATGTTCCAGAACGGCGTCCTTCTGACTACCTCGGATACCACCTCGGCCACCACCGTGGGAGCTCTGGGCCAGACCGACACATGGGTGGGATATTTCAGCACCCAGAGATTCAGTACCCAGGAAGATAAGGGCATCAAGCTGAGTTATGATCTTTCCGCATGCAACCCTGTGGGAGGTTATGCATACCCGGTTTACTCCATAATTCTTAATAACTGCCAGCATCCCAACACAGCCAAGCTTTTCTCTGAGTGGCTGCTGAGTGAAAACGGATGGGCTGCATTCAATGACTATTACGGAGGCTTCTCCGCTAATCCGGCCAATGTCCATGCCACGGATTACAGTTTTGACGAAGTAAAGAAGAATATTGTACTGGATGATCCGGATTACCTGGTAAATCACCGTGCAGATGTGGAAGATTTTATTGAGACATTACGTTAACCGGATGCAGCCTGCGGTGCTGCGTTGTTCTCAAAAGCTGTCGCATCTATGATTTCCTAATCATTGATGCGGCAGCTCTTTTAAAATAGAGGTGAATTGATTGAAAGTAAAAGCTAGAAAAGTTGGAAATTTCCTGCGCAGACCCCATAACATCATTCTTTTGGTTTTGCTTATCTGTCTGGTATATCTGGTGATCGTTCCGCTGATCTACATATTCAAGGATACGCTGGTTGTCCATACCTCAGAAGTTAACAGGGTTCATGAAGCAGCAGGCTCATATACATTATATCACTGGAACAAAACATTCGCGTCAGGGGAAGTATATTCGACCTTTGTCATTCCCCTTGTAAATTCCCTTATGTGCGCTGTGTTTTCCTGCTTGATCGCCATTGCGGTGGGCGGAATGTTTGCATGGCTGGTCATAAGGACCGATATGTATTGTAAAAAACTCTGCTCCACACTGTTTATGTTCCTGTATATCATGCCGGGATGGACACTGGCAATTGCATGGACAAACTTTTTTAAGAACAGCCTTATTGGAGGCACCACTGGAATCTTTGAAGCTGTCACCGGGCTGGCCACACCCAACTGGTTCGCCTACGGATTCTTTCCCATTGTTCTGGTGACCGGCCTTCACTACGCTCCCTATGCATATATCCTGATCGGCGGGATCCTCAAGAACATGGATTCCAATCTGGAGGAAGCGGCACAGATCCTAAAGACCTCCCGTTTCCGCATATTTGCCATGGTGACCCTGCCCCTTGTAAAGCCGGCCGTGCTGTCCACCATACTTTTGGTATTTGCATCAGGCCTCAGTGTATTTTCCACAGCCCAGTTTTTAGGACTGCCGGTCAACTTTTATACCCTGGCCACAAAGATGTACAGTTACCTCAACGGCACCAATCCCGGGCGCGGCTATGTGTACGCGGTTGTGATGCTGGTGTTGAGTTTTTCCATATTGTACCTGAACCAGAGAATGCTGGGGACCAGGAAATCCTACACAACGGTCTCCGGGAAGAGCTCCAATGTTTCACTGACCAGACTGCGGAAAGGACGCAGAGTGGTAAGCACCGTGGTGGTGGTTTTTGTTGTAGCGGTAACCCTGCTGCCCTTTGTGAGTTTTGCAACCGAATCCCTTACGCAGGTAAAGGGGGATTATTCCCTTTCTAATTTTACGCTGCGCTATTGGATCGCGGAGGATGCGGGGATCGGATTTTCCGGCATATTCAGAAACCCTACCTTCTGGAAAGCTTTAAAGAACACGCTTTTGCTGGCCCTGTGCTGCTCCCTTGGAGCCGGTACCGTGGGATGTCTGGCCGGATACGGGATTGCCAGAAAATGGGGAACCAAGCTGTCCGCCACTGTCAATAGCCTGACATTCCTGCCCTATCTGATCCCCAGCATTGCCCTTTCAGCCATTTACCTGTCCATGTTCTCCACCAGGAGAGGATTTATACCTGCATTGTACGGCACCTATGCCATGCTGGTTCTGATCGGTGTAGTGAAATACCTGCCCATGGCTTCCAGGTCAGGCCTTAATTCCATGTTCCAGATCAGCGCCACCCTTGAAGAATCCGCAATGATCATGGGAATTCCCTGGTATAAGAGAATGTGCCGTATCCTCATTCCCATCCAGAAGACCAGCATTATGTCAGGATATCTCCTGCCATTTATCAGCTGTACAAGGGAAATGGAGCTGTTTGTGCTTTTATACACTCCAGGCTCTGTTCTGCTCACAACGCTGTTGTTCATGTACAATCAAAAGGGGTATGAGCAGTTTGCAAATGCGATCACGCTTTTGATCGTCATCATAGTCATATCACTAAATGCAATTATTAATAAACTGACCGGAGCATCCATTGATTCTGGTATAGGGGGTTGATGAAATGGCAGATAACAGTATAAAACTTAAAAATATAACAAAACGATACGGAAAATCAGTGGCGGTGGATCACCTGGACCTGGAAATACCGGCCAACAGTTTCATTTCCCTGCTGGGACCATCCGGCTGCGGAAAAACCACCACTCTGCGTATGATCGCGGGCCTGGAGACGCCTACGGAAGGTGAGATCTGGATCGGGGACCAGTTGGTATTTTCAGCTGAAAAGGGGATCGATGTGCCGCCGAATGAACGAAGCGTGGGCTTCCTGTTCCAGAACTATGCGTTGTGGCCCCATATGACCGTGTATAAAAACATAGCCTTCGGCCTGGAAAATATGAAATGGAACAAAAAGGACATAAAGGACAAGGTGGAGGAGCTGTGTGTGCTTTTACAGCTGACTCCTTATCTGGAAAGGTACCCATCCGAGTTGTCAGGCGGGCAGCAGCAGAGGGTGGCTATTGCAAGAACGCTGGCCACCAGCCCGCAGATCCTTTTAATGGATGAGCCTCTGTCTAATCTGGATGCCAAATTAAGGCTGGAGATGCGTACAGAACTGAAACGCCTCCACAGCACATCCAATGCCACCTTTGTGTATGTGACCCATGACCAGTTGGAGGCAATGGCCTTATCCACCTCCATCTGCCTGATGAACACAGCCGTGCTTCAGCAGTATGCGCCTCCTTTAAAGCTGTACGCGGAGCCGGTCAATATGTTTGTGGCTGACTTTGTGGGAAACCCGGCCATGAACTTCGTGGGCTTCCAACTGGATGCGTCCTCCCAGGATCTGGAACTGCAAAGAGATGGCAGCCGCTTCCTGGTGGAAGCAGAGAATGAGGCAGGACTCAGGGCGTATGGAGGGGATGTGACCGTGGGCATACGGCCGGAAGACGTGGCCATTGGCCAGGAGGGAAACATACCGGCCAGGGTAATATCCTCCTTTCCCTACGGGATGGAGACCACGGTGATCGTTGAGTGTTTGGGAACCAGCCTGCGTTCCGTGGTGTTTGGAAGCATTAATTTTTCTGAGGGGGAAATGATCAAGGTGAGTATTTCAGGCACCCGGGTATGTATTTTCCACAAGGATACCAGGGAGCTGATATCACTGGGAAAGATTGCGCACAGATAGATGTGTGGAGACGCCTGCACATTCTGGAGCTGCTATTAAAAAAAATCCAGGGGGATGCCCTCTTGGGCTTGGCAGTATGAAAGTTTTTCTGATTCTCTCAGAAACCGGGAGAATCGGGAAAACTTTTTTGCATTGGGACTGATCCGCTGAAACCATTGTAACAGTGGCAGAAATTTCACGATTATGTTATATTGATAGTCAAGAGCAAGTATGTAAATATGGACGAGTAAGTGTGTAAATGTGAAAGGAACAAATATGCGGGATGATATATGCAGGGAAGCAAGCAGACTGATTCAGCGTGTGATGGAGGGATACATTTCCGGGGACCCAAAGACCATAGGGGCGCTGCTGGCATATTTTTCGCCGGATGTGCTTGTGATCGGAACCGGAAGGCATGAGTTTTACACCAGTCTGGAAGCACTGGCCAGGGGACTGGAAAAGGATCAGGAGGAGGCCAGGGGCATCCGGTTTGTGGTGCAGGATGCCTGGTATGAGGCCAAGATGATCACGGAGGATACCTGCGTGGTGTACGGGGAGTTTAAGGCCCGGGAGGCGGGGGCAGGTGACAAAGGGGTTACCATTGACATGGACACCAGGATAACGGCCGGCGTGCACAGGGAAAAGGGCGGAGGCCTGGTCATTGACAGTCTTCACCAGTCCGTACCTTATATTTATCAGCAGGAGGGAGAATACTACCCCAAGACATTTGCCAATCTGGCCGAGGAGGCATTAAAGCGGAGCGCCATATTGGAAAAGCATATCCAGCTGGATCCTATGACCGGTTTATACAACAGAAAATATACGGAGATCCACATCACACGTATGCTGTCCCAGGACCGGGAGACAGGTCTTTTGTTTGTGATCGACATGGATGATTTTAAAAAAGTAAATGATACCTACGGACACCTGAAAGGGGACGAGCTTTTGAAAAAAACGGCATCAGTCATGGCGGAACATGTGCCTCCTTCCGCCATTGTGGGAAGGGTAGGCGGCGATGAGTTCATGATGTTTCTGCCCGGGCCTTATGACAGGGAATTGGGAGAAAAGGCTGCCCGGGGACTGATCCGGGAAATCAGCCGTATCCTCAGTCAAATGAAGTTGGAGCAGAGCTGTTCCGTTGGCATTGCCGCCATATGTCAGAAGGGAGAGACCTTTGAGCACGCTTACAAAAGAGCGGACCAGGCACTATACTGCGCAAAGAGTCTTGGAAAGAATACCTTTTGCTGGGCAGAGGATTTATCACCTGATTAAAGTTGCACAATGGGGACAGGAATGCTATACTAAAAACCTGACATTAAAATGTGGAAATCCATGTAGAGATCAATGTGGAAATCCATGAACAAATAAATGAAGGAATAAAGGCGGTACATAGAATATGAGTATTTACGATACATTAAATCCAATGCAAAAGGAGGCTGTGTTTCACACCGATGGGCCGCTGCTGATCCTGGCCGGAGCGGGTTCCGGCAAGACCAGGGTGCTGACCCACAGGGTGGCCTATCTGATCGATGAAAAGCAGGTGAATCCATGGAATATCCTGGCCATCACATTTACCAATAAGGCGGCAGGAGAGATGCGGGAGCGTGTGGACCAGCTGGTAGGATTTGGCTCGGAGAGCATCTGGGTCAGCACCTTTCACTCTACCTGTGTGAGGATCCTGCGCAGGCATATTGAATATCTGGGATACACAACCAATTTTTCCATCTATGACAGCGATGACCAGAAGACACTGATGAAACAGGTGTTTAAGAGCCTGGACGTGGATACAAAGCAGTTTAAGGAGCGGGCCGTGCTGGGAGTCATCTCATCTGCCAAGGACAAGCTGATCACGCCGGAGGAATTTCTTCTGAACGCGGGTCAGGATTTCCGCCAGAAGAAGATCGGGGAGATTTATAAGGAATATCAGAAACAGCTGAAGAAGAACAATGCCCTGGACTTTGACGACCTGATCGTAAAGACAGTGGAGCTGTTCCAGAACAGCAGCGAGGTGCTGGATTATTACCAGGAACGGTTTAAATACATCATGGTGGACGAATACCAGGATACCAATATGGCGCAGTTTAAGCTGGTCAGTCTTCTGGCTGCCAAATATAAGAATCTCTGCGTGGTGGGTGATGACGACCAGTCCATCTACCGGTTCAGGGGAGCGGATATTGAGAATATATTGAGTTTTGAGTCAGCATTTCCAGGCGCCAAGGTTATTAAGCTGGAGGAGAATTACCGCTCCACCCAGAATATACTGAATGCGGCCAATGGTGTCATCCGCCATAACAGGGGCAGGAAAGATAAAACGCTGTGGACAGCCAATGATGAAGGCAGCCTGATCCGGTTTAAGCAGTTCGACATGGCCAGGGATGAGGCGGATTATGTGGCAAGGCAGATCCGGGACAGTGAATATTCCTATCAGGACCAGGCCGTGCTCTATCGGACCAATGCCCAGTCTCGTCTTCTGGAGGAGCGGTGCATTTTCTACAATGTTCCTTATCGTTTGGTGGGAGGCGTGAACTTCTACCAGCGAAGGGAGATCAAGGATATCCTGGCTTATCTTAAGACCATTGCCAATGGTGTGGATGACCTGTCAGTTCTGAGGATCATCAATGTCCCAAAAAGGGGGATCGGGGCAACCACCATGGGAAAGGTGACTGCATTTGCATCAGAGCATGGGATGAGTCTGTACGATGCCCTTAAGGAGGCGCGTCAGATACCAGGTTTGGGAAAGGCCGCGGAGAAGATTGGAAAATTTATGGGACAGATGGAGAGCTTTCGCGTACGGGCGCTGTCAGACGATTTTACCATCCAGGATCTGATTGAGGGTATCATGGATGAGACCGGATATCAGCAGGAACTGGAGACAGAGGGAGAGATCGAGGCACAGACGCGTCTTGAGAACATTGAAGAACTGGTAAATAAGGCAGTGAGTTATGAGGAGGACAGCGAACACCCCACCCTGGATGAGTTCCTGGAGCAGGTGGCGCTGGTGGCTGATATTGACAGCATGGACGAGTCCGAGAACCGGGTGACCCTGATGACACTGCACAGCGCCAAGGGACTGGAGTTTCCCAAGGTGTACCTGGTGGGGCTGGAGGACGGGCTGTTCCCCAGTATGATGTCCATCAACTCAGATGACCGTACTGACATTGAGGAAGAACGGCGCCTGTGTTATGTGGGTATTACCAGGGCCAAACAGGAGCTGGTGCTGACCTCAGCCAGACAGCGCATGGTCAACGGTGAAACCAGATACTGCAAGCCAAGCCGGTTCCTGGAGGAAGTTCCGGCAGACCTTCTGGACGAGGAACGCCTGGAACCGGTACTGGGTAGCTACAGCGGCCGCGCCTCCGGCAGTATGCCCGAGGAGGCAGGACTGCCCTGGAACCAATCCGCGGCTTCGGGACGCACCAGCACCTTTGGCAAGGGTTATAATGCGTATGCATCCAAGACAGAGAACCTGTTTGAGGGCAGGGGCAGTGCAAGGAGTCAAAGCGGCCAGGGCGCCTCTGGCGGCACAGGAAGTGGTTTTGGAAGCCTGGGGAGCAGCGCAGGCAGCGGAATGGGCGGTCAGAGACAGCCATTGTTTGGAAAAGCATTTACCGTGCAAAAGCCATCGTCCCTGGACTACAAAGAGGGGGACCGGGTCAAGCATGTCAAGTTTGGCACGGGAACGGTCAAAACCATTAAGGACGGCGGCAAGGATTTTGAGGTGACTGTGGAGTTTGATACCGCGGGACAGAAGAAAATGTTTGCATCCTTTGCAAAGCTTCAGAAGGTATAGTTGTTTTTTCATTTCATAAAATGAATGTAATTGGCTAAAAATTCAAGAAATTGGGATAGTAAAATAGGGACTTCCATGATATAATAATTAAAAAGTATGTATCTGAGCTTATTTGCTTGCATATAAGAAAGGACGTGAACCGGATGAACAGATTTGACAGAGACAGATTTGATGCAATGGGAAAAGAGGCTTTAAGCCGTGTAGAAGAACTTATGAATTCCAGCAGGATCAATGATCTGCTTCACAAAAGAGAGGAAGACGAGAAGAAAAAGAATTGTATCCTCTGGGTATTGGCGATCATTGGCGCAGTAGCTGCAGTTGCAGGTATTGCATATGCCGTATACCGTTTCTTTACACCAGATTACCTGGAAGATTTTGAAGACGACTTTGATGATGATTTTGACGATGACTTCTTTGAAGATGAGGAGCCGGAGGAGAAAAAAGCTGACTAAGTTAAGGCAGTCAGTATAGAGATAATGCAGAAGATTGAAGGGACCGTCACAGTGGTGGCGGTCTTTTTATATACGGGGAAGGGAGAACAGCCATGACGATCATAGAGTGGTTATTGGAAGGGGATATTGTGATTCAGTATCTGGCCAATAAATATCTGCTGGAACAGCCAACGGACCATAAAGACGGCGGATATATAGGACGGTATCTGGACTTGTACGATAGAGGAGAAGAAAAGTGGGGCGGCAGCATTTACACCCGCAAGTGGATATGCAGTACTTACACCCTTCTGGAGCTTAAATACATGGAAATACGCTATGATGATCCCTGCTATCAGGGGGCTGCAGGGATGGTGATGGATGACCTTTGGAAATGCCATGGCAGGATTTCCAAAACCAGGTATCAGGATATGTGTATGTCCGCAATGGTGCTGAGTATTGTATGCTACGCAAGGATGGAGGATGAAAGGATCTATGAGATCATTGACTATATTCTGGGGCATCAGATGAAGGATGGAGGCTGGAACTGCGCCTGGGATTCCGTTCATAACCGTTCTCTTGCGGGGTCTGTACATACCACCCTTTCCGTGCTGGAAGCATTGGCGGATTATGAGAGATACGGGTATGGATACAGGCTGAAAGAAATAAAAGATCAGGCTGCGCTTGGGCAGGAATATCTGCTTAGGAGGGAATTGTTCAAGTCGCTGAGCACAGGTGAGCCCATCCACCAGGACATGGTTCATTTCCATTATCCCTGCCGCTGGAAATATGACTGTTTCCGGGCATTGGAATACTTTACGCGTATTGGCTATCCCTATGATGGCAGAATGAAGGATGCCCTGGACAAGGTGAAGGCAGAGCTTCAAAAGGGCTATATAAACAGAGGGAAAAGTTATGCGGGAAAGGTGCATTTCCCACTTGAAACCGGAACAAAAGGGAGATTCAATACATTCCGTGGGATGTTTATTTTAAAATGTTATGACAAAGACGCTTATGATAATATAGCGGGCTTAAAATTTTCATATGGGTGAGAGGAACAGGGAAAAGAGGCGGATGGGATGTGAAAACTTGATGTGGCTGCTGCACCATGGTATAATGAAACGATGAAAAAATGGAATTGCAGGAAACGGAGACAGATGAAATGAAAAAAGGCGACATTTACGAAGGAATCATAGAAAAGGTAGAATTTCCCAACAAGGGGATCATGGTGATAGATGGTGAGCGTGTGGTTATAAAGAACACAGTGCCGGGTCAGAAAATCCAATGTGTGGTCACAAAAAGAAGAAAGGGAAAGTCCGAGGCCAGAACACTGGAAATCCTGGAGCGTTCCCCTCTGGAACTGCCGGATAATGAGTGCCCTCACTTTGGCCTGTGCGGCGGGTGCATTTACCAAAGCCTGCCCTATGAGGAGCAGCTGAAGATCAAGGAAGGCCAGGTAAGATCCCTTCTGGACAGTGTGGTGGAACCGGAAACTTATGAGTTCCAGGGAATCAAAGCCAGCCCCGCGGTGAAGGGATACCGAAACAAGATGGAGTTTTCCTTTGGGGATGAGGTGAAGGACGGCCCGCTGGCGCTGGGAATGCATAAACGGGGCAGCTTTTATGATATTGTGACAACGCCGGAATGTCAGATCGTGCACCCGGACTTCTGCCGGATCCTGGTGGCTACAAAAGAGTATTTTGAGGAGCTTGGGACTGCGTTTTACAGAAAGCTGCAGCACCGTGGCTATCTGCGCCATTTACTGGTGCGCAGGGCTGTGAAAACAGGGGAGATACTGGTGGATCTGGTGACCAGCACCCAACGGGAATATCTGGGTGGAAGAGATGAGGAGACGGTGCTTTCAGAGTGGAAGGAGCGTCTGCTTTCACTGCCTGTTGACGGAGGGTTTGCAGGAATCCTTCACACGGAAAATGATTCCCTGGCCGATGTGGTACAGAGCGATGCGACCCATATCCTGTATGGACAGGACTATTTCTACGAGGAACTTTTGGGACTGCGTTTCAGAATTTCTCCATTTTCATTTTTCCAGACCAATTCCCTTGGGGCAGAGGTCCTGTATGATACGGCCCGTAGTTTTGTGGGTGAGACAAGGGATAAGGTTGTATTTGACCTTTACAGCGGAACCGGCACCATTGCCCAGATCCTGGCGCCTGTGGCCAAAAAGGTAGTGGGAGTGGAGATCGTGGAGGAGGCAGTGGAAGCAGCCGGGCTGAATGCCGGACTGAACGGGCTAGATAACTGTGAATTCATTGCCGGGGATGTGCTGAAGGTGATCGATGGCCTAAAGGATAAGCCGGACCTGATCGTGGTGGACCCGCCCAGGGATGGGATCCATCCAAAAGCGCTGGGAAAGATCATTGATTTTGGAGTGGAACGGATGGTGTATATATCCTGTAAGCCCACCAGCCTGGTGAGGGATCTGGTGGTGCTGCAGGAGAGAGGGTATCGGGTGGAGAAGGTGTGCGGGGTGGATATGTTTCCGGGGACGGGGAATGTCGAGGTGGTGATAATGATGCGGAATTGTGGTTTGGAAGGAAAGCACAGGGGTTAAACCACAAGATATAGTGGTTTTTGGCGAAAAATCGAGGGAAAAATCGGGCAAAAAATGGCCGTTTTTGACCCCGGTTTTTTGGCCTTTTCATAGATGTGAGACGGGTAAAAGAGGATATGGGGTAAAATTTCAGGTCAGCCAGATCAAAAAATGGCTGGCCTTTTTAATAGAGTATCAAAAAATAGAAACGGCTATATGTGAAAGGACAGAGAGGGGAATTTAAATGTTTAAGATTTTTTTGAGCCGGACAGTAAGCCCTGGTGTAGGTATCAGTCTGCCGGCTACAATCGAAGAAATAAGAGAAGCCTATTCTCTTCTGAATGGAACAGATACAGTTCCGTTGGAAACAGCTACCGCCTATGTGGAATCGTCCATTCCAAATCTGCGCCATTACCTGTATGAGGTCCCGGTGACAGAAAAAAGATTGGAGGAACTGAACTACCTGGCCTATCGTGTGAAATGGATGGACAGCCAGGATGAGGCGGTATTCGGAACCGTGATTGAGATGATGAAACCGGAGACACTCCAAGATATAATCAATCTTTCCTGCAACATGGATAAATTCAGATATCTGCCGGGGGTGACAACGGAAGTAAAATTAGGGGAACATCTGCTGAAGGGAAATGCTGATATGGCTATGGAGGAGCAGGCAGCCAGATCTAATTATGAAGGGATTGGAAAAGATTATATAAAAAAACACGGTGGTATGTTTCATGCATTTGGCTATACCAGCGGGAGTCAGGAAGAACTGGAGCCCATCTATAGAGGGAAGGAGTTACCGGATCCGAATTATAAGCAGACTTGTAGTTTTAAAGTATGGGTCTATAAAGGGAATCCCTATGATAACTATACATTGACCCTTCCGGCAACCGAAAGCAAAATGGATGCGCTTAAGAGCGCTATGGGAATTTCAAACTGGAGCAAATGTAAACAGTTAGCCATCCAGTGCAGAGTGCCAACGCTGTGGGATTGGCTGCCGGAGTATGGTTCCATAGAGGAGCTGAATGATTTGGTGACTGAGTATTGTCAGAGCATGGAGAATCAGCAGGCGCCAGTATTGGAGATGTAAATGAAAAGGTCATCGAATAAAAAATCCAGGTCAGCCAGATTAGAAAATGGCTGGCCTTTTTAAATAGATTATAAAAAATGAAGGAGGAGTTTCATGCAGATCACAAACGATGAGTTACGCAGAATGACAAATCAGGAGGGACTGATTCTCCAGGGCTGCGGAGGAGATGTGCAGGAGTGGATAGACGGAATCAACGAAATGTTTACACAGGAAGGCATTTTATTGGAAGGGACAGAGTTTAAACATGTGAAGTCATTTTGTCATGAGGGATTGACCAACCTGCTGTTTCCGTTTGAGGATGTGAACCTCGATCTTGGAAAGCTGGCGATATGGAGAATTAAGAGCCATGAGACGTTTGGAGGCACTTGGCTGTCTGATTATGTTCTGAATCGGTTGGGAGGTTTTCTGGACGAGGCGCCGACACAAAAGACGGGGAAGATCCAGCAGCCGGGAGAGCATCCATCTCATCCTGCATGGGAAGGCGAGGAAGCTGGCTTGAGCGGGATGTCAATGAAACAGTGAATGGGTGGTTAGTTAATCGGAATCTACACAGTCAATACACCAAAGAAGGATGGTGATCAAGAAGTGAAAGATTATAAAGTGAACACAGCCATAACCTTCCATACTGGATTTGATGACAGGGAGTGTAACTGCCTGATGTACGAAGGGATGAAGGAAAAGATTAAACATGATATCCAGACCGCATTATTAAATGATGAAAGCCTTAAGGGATATATCACCAGCGATCTGACGCTGCGGTTTCTGGACGGCTACAAGGTAAGGGTGGAGTATGAGTTTTCCTGTTACGATGACAATGAACAGGAAGCGGAAGGGTTTTCCAATTACTGCGTAAAGGGAGTTCAGAGCGGATTGGAAGAACTGGGATACCGTATGGAAAGTATCAGTTCAAAAGCAGAAGAGATGGATATGGGGTGGCTGGATGAATTGGAATCCATGGTATTCCGTTAGAGAGAAGAGCTGGGAATTTAATCAGCCGGACTTTGATAGGAACGTGTTGACGGCTGGTGAGACCGTGGAACCGCAGTTATGTCTTTTTAAATAAGGGCATAGCTGCTTTTTTTATGTCAAAATTCCACTGATTTGAAAGAAAGGACTGAGAATCATGACTGTAAGATTTATGAAAGGGACGTCAATCGCAGAGCTGGAGCGGGAAATGCAGCAGGTGCCGGGGTTCAGACCGCGAAAAAGCGGAATCATCCGGAGCCGGCAGGCTGGAGAGACAGCGGGGATTGGAAGCTGCCGGTATGTCAATGTGTGGAGAGCAGAAAAAGAACAGGGCATGGACGGCCATCTGTATACCGCAGCAGATCAGGAAATGCCTCCCGCATTCTATCAGATTTTACTCAGACTGTTGGCGGAGGAGCTGCCGGGATCGGCCCTGACGGTCCGGGTAGGGAAGCTACGGGAGGAAGGGGAGAAAGGGATTATGTTTTTTAAAAGTGGGGAACACAGGCGGCGGTTTCGTGCGCTCATGCGCTGTGGTTTATATCCGGGGCTTGTGACGGAACCGGGATTCGCCGCCGCCGTGTTTTTGTTGAGCAGCGAGGAGAGGCTTTGGGAAAAGGCCGGGTCTTTTGTGCAGGAGAGCTCGATTGACTACAGCCGATTCCGCCTTCGCGGGGCTGATTTGGACAGTTATGCAACATTCTGTGTGGCAAAGGAATTATGTACTGGAAAACCTTATGTGTCTTTATCGGAATTAGGGGATCCGGAACTGTTCCATGACGGGCTGCTGCGTCTGATTATCCATGCGGTCTTAATCAGCCGGCATGGAATAGGGACTGTCTTAAATGAGGAGGAAGTGGAATGTTAGAAATCCGGATTGGCTATGGGGATATGGTTTCAGAGCTGATGAGAATTCCTATGTCGGCTTCAGACTTTAAGGCTGTCAAAAAGATACTGGACGAGGGGAAAGCCGGGAATCAGCCGGTGACGGTCCGTTCTCTGATTTCCCCGGTTCAGCCGCTGTCAGAGATGGTTACAGGGATGGATTACGGAGATGAGACGAGGCAAAAGGAACTGGACTTCCTGGATTCGCGGTTGCGGCATATGACAAGGAAAGAGCAGGACATTTTTTCTGTGGCACTTAAATTGGAAACGCCCGGAACGCTGAAGGAGATCATCAATCTTTCCTATAACCTGGATTCCTATGATCTGTTGGAGGATATCAGTGATCCGGGGCGAACTGCGGCGGAGTTGTTACGCAGAGGGAAACAGATTGAGATACCAGAGATACTGTACCCCATGCTGGATTTTGAACGCATCCGGGATTCCTACTTTGCAGACCACAAAGGTGATTACTGCCCAAGTGGCCTTGTTTTAAAGCGTGAGGATACTGTTGATACAGAAGTGTATCAGAACTACCTTCCGGATCCGGGATATGATAAAAATTCGCTATTTCTGCTTCATCTGCGCCGCCCCTCGCAAAATGGAATGGTAAACGTTTCTCTGGCAATCCCGGCAGATAAAGAACAAATGGAACTGGCCAAAAAGGAACTGGGGATACAGGAGTTTTCCGAATGTCAATGGAATCAGTACGGCGGACCGCTTGATGAGCTGCGTCATTATCTTCCGGTAGGGAGTAAGGTAGAAGAACTGAACCGGTTTGCCTGGTTTTTAAAAGATAAGGTGATGGACGGCACGGAGCAGATCGTGGAGAAGCTGAAAGCGGTGTTAACCGCGGAATGCCCCCGCAGCCTGGATGAGGCCATGGATGTTTTAAGCGACCTGGATCATTATCAGGTCCTTTCAGAATTTAGGACACCAGAAGACTATGCCAGATGGCGGATGAAGGATGACGGTTCACTTTATGTTTCCCGGTTTTGTGAAACATATCTGGACTGGAACAGCCTGGGAAAGGCGCTGATGAAACGGGATGGAACCAGATGGTCGGAACAGGGAACCGTGCTGCGTGATGAGTGGCATTGCAATGAACTGTGCGAGAACGCTTCCGTTATCAGACTGTACAGTCCGCTGTTGGCAGAACTGGTGGATGAGGATGAGTATTCCTCATCACTCTCTTCCGTTGGGTTGATATCTTATGAGGATGATATTCTGGACGCGATTGCCGCAGATGATATCTTAAAAACAGAAAAAGGATTAGCAGATTACCTGGACAATCAGCTTTTAAAGCAAAGGGTAATCAGTATGCGCCCAACCGTGGAGCGATATCAGTATAATCTCTGGGGCGTGCTGGAAATCAAGAGCCATGGGGAGCTGAATCCGGAGGAGTTAGAGGTCCTCAAACGGGAATGGGCCGGACAAGCATGTGATGGCTGGGGAGAATGTTTTTCACAGGAAGGCATCGAGTGTGAGTCAGACTGTGATCTGTATGTCTATTTTGGCCATTCTAAATTCCGCGTACAGACGGAACAGGAACTGAAGGGGATTGTCCCGGAGCAGGAACTGACAGGCATGGAGGGGATGGGCGGCATCTCATAAAAAGAGGGGAAGGAGCCAGCCGACAGCTGTGAAACGAGAAATCTGAAAGAGGAGGTGAGGGAGATTGATGCATTATGAACGTGTCCGCAGCGATTTGCAGCAGGCAGAAAGGACTATTAGCATGGCATTGAGATCAAATATAGATTCAGAGACAGAAAAGAGAGCGCTGGAGGAAGCGCTCAATCTGGTACAGCAGGCAACTGAGAGATGCCTTTTGGCGCAGGCCGAGTCCATCCGGGAAACATTTTCACAGGGAATGAACATGGAGTGAGCCATGCAGGAGGACGGTGAAAAAAGAGGAGGATGAGAGAAGTGAATCAATCTATGCAGGTATGGATTTATGCCTGTAAGTTTGCAAATGATCCTGCCTATCAGGGAAGTGCCTTGTCTCTGCCGGCCCACCAGGAGGCGGTGAGGGATGCGTTTCAGAGGGCAAGGTTAATGGAAGGGGAGCCTTATCATTTGGAGCGCGGCCGGGGCTGGCCGGGATTTATCGAATCGGTTCTGGACCGATACAATCATACGCTGGAAGAATTGAATCTGTTAGTCTATAAGCTGGTGCAGATGACTGAGAAGCAGATCGAGGTTTATGAAGGTATTCTAAAGGCTCTTCCGGAACGAAACATGAAGCAGGTTATCAATGGTCTGTATAACCTGGAGCGGTTTGAGTTCCTCCCGGGGATCCGATGTGACAATGACATCGGGGAAATGACCATTGACAATGATCTGGATCCGATTTTAAAGGATTTACCGGGAGATATTTACCCGCTTTTAGATACCGAAAAGGTTGGGGCTTATATAAGGGAAAAGGAAAACGGCGTATTCACATCGAGGGGCTACTGTTACCGTGTTTCAGACCAGTGGCAGGAAGTCTATGACGGGAAGCAACTTCCGAAACAGGTGGAGCATCATCCATCCCAGTTTTCTCTGTACCTTGTTCCAAAGGGAACAGAACCGGAGGATTTAGGCGTTGGGGCCTGGCTGGAAATTCCATATGATGAAGCATCAAAACCCCGGGTATTAGAGAATCTGGGACTGGAATCATTCAAACAATGCAGGATTGCCAAAGTGTACACCGCGGCTCCGCTGTTTGAGCAGTTAGCATGGCGAGACCATGGCATAGACCGGTGGAACGAGTTCGCCAGGAAACTGTCCTCGATGACAGAGAAAGAACTGCTGAAGTACAAGGCGGTAGCTGAGTATGAGAGGTGTTCCAGTTTAGAGCAGGCTGCCAGGCTGACAGATAGGTTGGACGAGTATGCGTTTGATCCGGTACAGGTGACCTACGCTACTTACGGCAGGGAATGTCTGGAGCAGATGGGAGCGGACCTGGAGGCACAGGCGTTCCGGAGATTTGATTTTGAAGGCTATGGGAAAGAGCTGTATGCCCAGACCGGAAGGAAGCTCACGGCCTATGGGGCGGTCTCAAAGGAGCCTGGACTGGAGGAGGTTCAGGCGCAGGACCATTCCATGATGACGCAGGGAATTGGATAGAGGAGGTGAAGAAGTATCAACAGTTTTATATCCTGGGTGGGAGGCAAAAAGGCGCTGCGGAACACGGTGTATGAATTGTCCCCGGCCAGTTTTGAACGCTATATTGAGGTGTTTGGAGGCGGAGGCTGGGTGCTGTTCGGGAGACCGCCGGATCCGAAGGTGATGGAGGTCTATAATGATTTCAATTCCAACCTGACCAATTTATATGCCTGTGTGAAGAACCACACCATGGAGTTTTTACGCCAGTTGGGATTCCTGCCTTTAAACGGAAGGGACGAATTCCTTGTGCTGCGAAGGTTTTTAGAGGGACAGGAGTTTGCAGGAACTTTTCTTGCACAGGAACTGGAGCTGGCAAGGCATAACCTGCCGCCTCTGGAGTTTGAGGAACTGCGTTCCCTCCTTCTGAAACGCGCAGAGCCGGGGGATGTCCAGAGGGCGGCGGCATTTTACAAAGTAATCCGGTACAGTTATGGAAGCGGCTGTACATCTTTTGGCTGCCAGCCCTTTGATGTGAGAAAGACCTTCCACCTGATCTGGCAGGCGGCGGACCGTCTGGCGAATACGGTCATCGAGAATAAAGACTTTGAGGCGCTCATCCGGCAGTACGACCGGGATAACGCCTTTCTTTATTGCGATCCGCCTTATTTTATGACGGAGGACCACTATGAGGTGGATTTCCCAAGGCAGGACCATATGAGGCTTCGGGAAACCCTGGCAGGCTGTCAGGGAAAATGGATGGTCAGCTATAACGATTGCGACTATATCCGGGGGCTGTACGAGGGCTGCCACATCACGGCGGTCAGCCGGATCAATAACCTGGCCCAGCGCTATGACCGGGGGTGTGAATTCCCGGAGGTGATTATTACCAACTATGATCCCCAGGAGCAGAAGAAGTGGGGCAACCAGCAGATGGACTTGTTTTCTGCCGGGCTGTTGGGAGGTGAGACGGAAGATGGAGGGGGATGAAAAGCTCTGGTGGGCAAAGCGCCGGCTGGAGGAACAGACAGAAGGAAAACAGCGCCTGATCACCGGGACCGGGGGATATCTCTTGGTGAAGGTGGATGACAGCTGCCTGGCAGCCTGTTATTTTGCCATGGTCAGGCATCAGAAAACAGGGCGGTATCATGCGGATGTAAAGGGCTATCTGCGGACATTCAGCGGGTACTGCAATGGAACACGGCTGGAGCAGCTATCAGAGGAAATAAGCGGACTGGCGGCGCTTGTGAAGGAACTGGAGACCGCACAGCTTAGCGTGAGTGAGGAGGAACTTCAGGAATTCATCCGGGAGTTAGAACAGCCGGATAAGACAGCAGAAGGAGAGGAAAGGGAGGCGTAATGAGAAACGTGAAAATAAATGGGAGAGTGGCGGAGGATGGAAGCATCATCCTGCCGCCAGGAGTATTGGAGAGTATGTGCCTGAATCCAGGGAATCTGGTAGCACTGGAGTTTGCCCCCACCAGTCCGGTAAAAGAGGCTAACGGTTATGGACCGCGGTTTCAGGTGGAAACGGGTATCTGTGAGGCGGATATCATTGCCGATGAGGAGGAAGCAGCACTGGTAGTTCCTCATGATTTACTGAACGATGCTCATATTCCCATGGATGCAGGGCTGGTGGTACAGACGATTCCGGGGGCGATCTTAATCGGTGATACGGATCCCATGGCGGCGGTCCAGGCGCCGCTTCTGGAGATCTTGTCCCTGTTTGGGATATCCGAGGAGGAAGCGTACAAGACAATCGAAGAAGGAGGTTACTACGATGAATAAGCCGGTATATAAGGTGATGGACAGTAAGGGAAGGGTGTTGATTCCGAGGGAACTGCGTCTGGCGGCCGGTATGTGCGGCGGGGATATCCTGGCCCTTCAGCTCCAGGAAGGGAAGGTATCCGTGCGTAAGGTGGAAATCGTGGAGGTGGGGGACCAGTCACCGGAAGCGGTGGAGGCATATGTCCGCGCAGCTATTAAAACTATGCCGGATGCGGTTCGGTTAAGCTTGATTTCAGACCTGTCCGGGCTGGTCCGGGAGAAGGAGGGGAGCCATGTCGGATGATCGAATTTTTACAGACAGGGATTGTGTGGAGATAGGAAGCGGCTGCTCTTTGAAAGGAAAGGTGGTTGTTTTAAAAGAATCTGCACTGGAGGCTGGCTTTGTCCGGCCGCTTTATTACTGCACAGGCGGGAATGGTGCCAATGCGAATGCCTTGGGAAAGCCTGTGTTTCTGGTGAACTTAAAGAATGGTGAATTTGAACGCTGCGCCCGGGATCATGTGCTTGGTGTGTTAAAGCCGGAACTTTTGCCGGATGAGGAGAAGCTTCAGCTCTCCCAGATCCGCCCCCTCGATGCCCTACCGTTGGAGAACCATGAACCCCAGTATAGCGGATACAGTTTCCTGGAGGATGGAAGGTATGCGGCCGGGGTGTGGCTCTGCAATGAAAAGGAAGCCATGGAATATGTGGAAATGCAGAAGCTCTATCAGCACCGGATCATGCTCTGTGACCGGAATGATTTCTGTGTCTGGGAGGTGCGGGATGGCAGGCAGGTTTACCCTACACAGGAGGCGTTAGATCAGATGCGCCAGGGATTGGAAGGTAGTCCGGGACCAATACAGATGTAAGAAGAGAATTACGATTTAGCCTACCGGGCGGCCCATGGTTTTGTCAGGTCTGCTGCATGTTCTGCCCTAATGTTTGTTGGTTTTTGTGAATCGCTTTCCGGCGTACAGCGTGGTATGGTGTTGAGCTGACACAATAGGTAAAGTAGGAAAGTGAGGGCAGCGGATGTCTAAATACGTGTACAAAATGAACCTTCCTCAGTACCGGTTTTACAACCACATGGTGGGGGATGGGGAGGAACGGAAAGAACTGATCAGTGACCTGCTGGCGGCGGAAATGATACTGGAGAGGGGAAATAAGAAGGAGCGCAGCCAGGCGTTAATAACGCTGGCAACCAAGAAAAATCGTCTGGCGGATTTCATTTACAGCCAGGAGGAGGACCGAAAACGCTGCCTGAAGGATCTGACGGGGCGGGACATGAAGCAGTTCCGGAAGCGCCTGGACCATTACCTGGATATGCTGCTCATGATCCCATTCTTTCAGGGGCAGTCCGAAAAGAAACGGCGATATGTGGATGAAAAGTCCGTCTCATCCATTCCCCCAGAGCAGAGAAGCCGCCGCTTTCAATACGACATGGAGAAGGGGAAATATTATACCGAATATGACTGTGTTCCTAAACTGCTGCTAATCAATGAGCAGCTCTATGAAGAATACGGTTACTATGAGATGACCGAAACAGACCGGGAGAACCTGGAACGACTGGTGGCAGATGATGTGCATTACATCATCAACATCCAGGGAAGCAGTGGCGGAGACTGTGCTTATCTGGTAGAGAAGGATGAGGAACTCTGCATTAAGATCCTGGATCGTCTGAAGGGGAGCAGGAAAATTTCCATGGAAAACATGGTCGGAAAGGCAGATGGTGTGGCTGCCGTATTCTTAAGTCTCCTGGACTATTTGCAGGAAATGGAACTGGCGGAGCAGAGATGGCGCAAGTATCTGGAAGATCATCCCAGGAAGTCGGAGTATGCGGGAAAGGCGATTCAAAGTCAGCGGTTTGTAGACAAAAATAGTATCAAGGTGTTCGATATGAAACAGGAAGGAGCAGCCCCGGATTCCATCGGAGCTGTTTATTTTTTAAGTAAGAAGAACAGCGGGAGAGGCGGATTTAGGAGGACGGGGTATGAAATGCTGCCTCATACCAGGAGAGGCCATTACCGGAAATACAAGAATGGGAAAACCATCTATGTGAAGGCAGCTATTATTCATAAGGAGAAGTATGAAGGGATCCAGTCGGCTCATCGGATGAATCAGCCAGGAGGGAAAAACAAGCTGGAACAGGAGGAAGAAGGAAACGCCTTTTCACAGGGCATGAGCCAGTAACTGGTATAAGGAGGAATTTGAGATGTGGCATGGATTTTGGGTCAGGGATGCACCTAGAGGAAATAGGAATGTCTGGGGAAGACGCTGCAGGCTCCAAAGATGAACAAAACAGACGAGGAAAGGAGTGGAAGCCCTATGCGTGGAATTCGAGTGGAACAGGGGCGGATTATGTACTTCGGAAATCCGGCCGGCTACATTGCCGGCAGCCAGGCGGTGGTGGATCCAATTTTTAAGGGGAAAGAGCTGGAGACCTATCTGGAACGGCAGGGAGGGATAGAAGAGGTGGTGTGGAAAGGCGGTGTGTATGACCGATTGATGAATGGCCAGGCCGAGATACAGGGAGGAGACCCCTTAAAGAACTGCCGGATCTGGCAGTTGAAACCGGATGTCAATATCTATATGAAATTCATTGGATATGAAATGCTGGTTGAGAAATTTGGAGAACCGGAACCGGATAATTACCGCATGGTGTATGACGGTGAAATTGAAACCAATGAGATGGAGCGGATTTTTGAGAAATTTAATAGTGAGCAGGAGGTGCCGGGATATATGGGACACTCCCTTTCCGTGTCGGACGTCATTGAGTTATACGATGAGGGATCCAGTGAATTTTATTACGTGGACTATACGGACTTTAAACCGGTTGCGTTTGGAGGACCGGAGCCGTCCCATTCCCAAACGCTTCAGCTGTAATAAAGGAAACCAGGCAGCGAAGACTGCCTTTTATTATGTAAGGAGGAGCAATTCATGAAAGCAAGATTTGAGCATATGAAACATGCGGCGGAACAGAAGATGTGGAAGGTACGGTTTGTCCTTATGGGCCGTTCCGGAGAAAATTTCATTGATAGTGCCATCAAAATTCTGATGGCTGTTGTGATCGGCGCTTTGCTGCTGGCAGGTCTGTACGCATTATTCTCTGAAAATGTGTTACCCACTTTATCCCGGCGTATTACCGAGATGTTCAACTATGCAGGCTAACAGAAAACACAGAAAGAAAAAGAAAGAAGGAGGAACATTATATGCCTACTGTAGACGTAAGAATTACATCCATGTACCCGCCAGGAGAAGCGGGGAGTATCCGGGGGTATGCATCCGCCACGGTCGACAGTTGTATTGGAATCCGGGGGATCAAAGTAGTGGATGGAGGGGAGCGTGGACTCTTTGTTTCCATGCCCAGCCGGAAGACAACGGAAGGATATAAAGAAGTGTGTTTCCCGGTAACGGCAGAGTTTAGGGAACAGCTTCACAATGCAGTGTTATCGGCCTACCAGCAGGCGTTGGAACAGTCTGTAGCCCCGCAGACAGGCGCTCCCCAGCAGGAAACACCAGAACAGGCCGGGGAACAGCCGGGTTTGCAGATGTAGGATGCAGGGAGCCCTGTTTATTGTTCTGCTGCTGGCCGCCTCCTTTGTGGATCTGAAGCGGCGGGAGATACCGGACTGGGTGAGCGGCGGCATAGCCGCCCTCTCCCTCCTGCATATTCGGCCGGAATGTCTTTTGGGGATCATCCCGGCACTGTTTTTCCTGGCGGCGGCGGTAAGAGGGGGAATTGGCGGTGGAGATGTGAAACTGGCGGCAGCCTGCGGCCTTGTGCTGGGGCTGCAGCATGCCATGATGGGAACCATGCTGGGGCTGCTGCTCCAGCTTCTGTTTCATCTGTGCGCAAGGTGTGTGCTGCCGCTTTTTAAAAGGCCGGTGTGGTCTTCATATCCAATGGCTCCATTTCTGGCCATTGGATATGCGGTTGCTTATTATGTTTAGAAGGAGTAGGAAAATGAAGAAAAGAGTGCTGAGTTTGTTTGTATTGATTGGCTGTATGAGTGTTCTCGGCCTTCGGTTCAGGAAAAGGGCAGACCGTTTGCAGTGAGGTAAGGAGAATCAATATGGCAATGGAGAGAGCAATACACAAAATATCCGATGCAGTTGGATTTCGTAGGGGTCAAGGGTAGAAGGAAGGGAGACAAAGATGAATTTCTTTAAGAACAGAACCGTGATTGGCTTGCTATGCATTGTACTGTCCCTGGTAATCTGCTTTGCAATCACGCCGATGTTTAACCGGACAATCAGTGAGAAAACAGAGATTGTCCGGGTTACCAAAAATATCCGGATTGGGGATGAGATTACAAAGGACATGGTGAAATCGGTTGAGGTGGGAGCCTATAACCTGCCGGAGTCCGTTGTGCGTAATATCGATGAAGTGGTTGGAAAGTATGCATCGGCGGATATGGCACCGGGTGACTATATCATTTGTTCCAAGGTGGCGGAGGAGCCAGCAGCGGAGAATGCCTATCTTTATAACCTAAACGGGGAAAAGCAGGCTATTTCCGTCAGTGTGAAAGCGTTTGCCAATGGGTTGTCCGGAAAGCTGATCAGCGGGGATATTGTATCTGTGATTGCGCCGGATTATAGGAAACAGGGATCAACGGTGATACCGCCGGAGCTTCAGTATGTGGAGGTTATTGCGGTTACAGCAAATAGCGGATATGACGCCAATACAGGAGAACGGGGCGATGAGGAGACGGAGAAAGAACTGCCGGGAACCGTGACCCTTCTGGTTACACCGGAGCAGGGAAAGGTCTTGGCAGAACTGGAAGCGGATGGGAAGCTGCATTTATCTCTGGTATACCGGGGAACAAAGGAAAATGCCCGGAAGTTTGTGGAAGCCCAGAGAATCATGCTGGAAGAACTATATCCACCAGAGGGAGAAGAAACGGAAGGGAACACGGAGGGGGAAAGCAAAACAGCAGGAACAGAAGCAGTAGAAAAAGTCGATGAAGAAACAATTCAGGGAAGGGAGCCGGAGTCAACCGCAGGAAGTGAGAGCGGGGTGGAATAAATGCTGAATTTCAAAAAGGGGAGTATTTTCGACCGTTCGGCAAAGGCGCAGGAGGATTTCATGGATGAGCCAGGGAATCAGGTCCTGGCGGTCTGGGGGAGCCCGGGAAGCGGGAAATCCACAGTGGCTGTGAAGCTGGCAAAGTACCTGGCCGGAAAGAAGCGGAACGTGATCCTCCTAACCTGCGATATGACAGCTCCCATGCTGCCCTGTATCTGTCCTCCGGCGGACTTAGAATGTGAACAATCCCTGGGAAGTGTGCTGGCGGCCGCCCAGGTGACGCAATCCCTGGTCCGTCATAACCTGATTACCCATAAAAAGTACGACTACCTGACTATGATGGGAATGCTACGGGGAGAGAATGAATATACCTATCCGCCTTATAATGCCAAGCAGGCAACGGAGTTGATTGCGTGTCTCCGGGAAATAGCTCCTTATGTGATTATTGACTGTGGAAGCTACATTGCCAATGATATTCTGTCTGCCATTGCGCTGATGGAGTCCGATGCGGTTCTCCGCCTGGTAAACTGTGACTTGAAGAGTATCAGCTACCTTTCCAGCCAGCTTCCTCTGCTGCGGGACAACAAATGGGATGCGGAAAAACAGTATAAAGTAGCCAGCAACATCAAACCCAATGAGGCCAGCGAACATGTGGAGCAGGTGCTTGGAAGTGTGACGTTTAAGCTGCCTTATTGCGCGGAACTGGCGGCGCAGAGTCTAGCCGGGGATCTTCTGGCGGATTTATCTTTGCGGGAGAGCAAAGGGTTCCGAAAGGTGATTGAGGCAATCAGCAGGGAGGTGTTTGGATGTTAGGGGAAAAGCGCTCCGGGGATATATTGGGGCCGGGACCGAAGCGGGAAACTGGTGGACAGGCGGCAATGGCAGGAGTGGCCGGCAATGAACAGGAAGTAGAACTGCAGAAATATAGCGATTCCGAGGGGCTTAATGTACGAACTGAGGATGAATCAGCACAGAGAGGAGAAAGAGAAGCCGCTGTGCCGGAAAAGCAGCCTGTTTTGGAAAAACTGAGTTTAGAAGAGATCAGTAGAACAGAAGAAGAGGACGAAGAGCGGCGGCTTTTTCAAGAATCGCAGGTTCCTCGCGCCCACAACCTGTTCTTTTCTCCGCAGGGAGAAGGCCGGGAATTTACGGATGTTTTAAAAGAAGTGCAGGAGTACATTTCCAGTAAATATTCTACGCTGATCATCGACCAGGGGAGCGGGGATGTCAAGGATCAGATTAAGCGCTATATCACCAAGTATGTGCAAGACTACCGGATCGCAGTAAAGGGGATGGACCGTCAGGAACTGGTGGATACCATTTATACTGAGATGGCGGAGTTTTCCTTCCTCACCAAGTACGTGTTTGGGACAGGGATTGAGGAGATCGACAGTGCGACACGTTCCTAGCTGAAAAGGTTAGGCACTAAACGTAAGAATGTAACAAAGTTCGGTTTAGGAGAACTGATAATCCGATAGGTGGAATGATAGGGGAACGCCTTGAAACGCCTGCCTAAAACTGCGAATGGCATGATTGTGATTAAGCACAAGATTGTCATAAAGCTCGCTGAAGTCGCCTGTATGCACTTGCTAAGGTCAAAAAGGATACAGCAAAACCAAGCCAGAGGTGGCTGGGAGTGATAGGGCGGGGTCTATAAAATACCTATGGTTAGAATTCTACTGTAAAAAGGCAGTAGACGGCGAACCTTTGAGTGTACGGGTCTAAATCTCTAAACAGTCTAACGGCTGTGCTTGCAGAATGCAAGGTCTGTGAGGATTAGTAAAACTTGTTGATATGAAACTCCTTACACCGTTACAGGCGGTGTCAAAGCAGACAGGCTTAAAGAAGGAACCTAAGGGTATATATGTAAAGATAGGATTATCGGAACGTGGTAAGTCAGCAACGTGGAGGGCTTAATCCCTATGAAGCGTTAGCAGGGAAAACATTTTGTATAACCTGCTTTTATGTTGATGAAAGTAGTGGCACAGTACCGATGAAGCCGTGATAATAAGCGGTGGAGGGATAGCCACAAGTCAGTATTTACAGTAAAACACAACTTACAAACAGTTATGAAACTGCATAAGGTTCGAGTATGACTAAGAGAGGCAGGATTTCCGCAATTAAGGAAGTGAAAGCCGACTTATGGCAACTAGAAAATCAAGGAAGAAACAGCGATTGAGAAACAATGAGTATTATGATACTCAGGCGATTTATGATGAACTGTATTCCAAAGCAAAAGAAAATCGGAGATTTACAAATCTATATGACCTGATTGTAAGCAGAGAAAATATATTGCTTGCATATCGTAACATCAAAAAGAATAAAGGCAGTAAGACCAAGGGAGTCAATGCTACTACGATTCTGGATATTGGAAAAGACAATCCGGAGAGGTTAATCTCATATGTGCGAAATAGAATGTCAAATTTTCAACCAATGCCAGTTCGTAGGGTAGAAATTCCAAAAGATAATGGGAAAGTACGACCACTGGGGATTCCGACCATGGAAGACCGGCTGATACAACAATGTATTAAGCAGGTTCTTGAGCCGATTTGTGAAGCCAAATTTTATAAACATAGTTATGGCTTCCGTCCGAATCGGAGCACTCATCATGCCATTGCCAGAGTGTTGGCACTGACCAACCGGCATAACTTTCAGTATGTAGTAGATATTGATATTAAAGGATTTTTCGATAATGTCAATCATGGGAAACTCATGAAACAGTTATGGAGCCTGGGGATTCAGGATAAACAATTGTTATGTATTATATCCAAGATGCTAAAGACTGAAATTAAAGGAATAGGGGTTCCACAAAAAGGGGTCCCGCAAGGCGGAATTCTCAGTCCATTATTATCTAATGTCGTTCTTAATGAGTTAGACTGGTGGATTGCAAGCCAGTGGGAGAACCATAAAACCCACCACTCATATAAAAATCCGACAAGAAAATATGAGTTGTTGAGAAGGGGTAATTTAAAAGAAGTATTTATCGTCAGATATGCCGATGATTTTAAGTTACTCTGTAAAGATAGAAAAACTGCCGAAAAGATGTTTGCAGCCACAAAACAGTGGCTTGAAGAAAGACTGGGCTTAGAAATCAGCCCGGAAAAGTCCAAGATAGTAAATTTAAGAAAACGATATTCTGAATTTTTAGGATTTAAGTTGAAGCTTTGGAAGAAAGGTCAGAAATATGTGGTCAAATCCCACATGACAAAGAAAAGCAAAGAAAAATGCAAGAAAGAATTAAAACAGAAAATCAAAGTATTACAACATGATGCTATCGGTGCACGGGTACAGCAGTTTAATGCTACTGTACTGGGGTTGCATGGGTATTATAAGATAGCCAGTCATATCAGTAAAGACTTTGCAGAAATCGCTTTTCATGTCAATAAGAGCCTTTATTGCAGAACGAAATGTATACGAAGTAAACGAGGTAATAAAAGCAGGGCATATGAACGCTTTTATGGAAAGTGTAAGGTAAAGCCCCTATTTATACAGCGGGTGGCACTTTATCCAATCCATTACGTGCAGACAACTCCACCGGTATGTTTTTCGCAGGATATATGCAATTACACGGTGAACGGCAGGGAGAAAATCCATAAATATCTGCAAAATTTCAGTTATGATACATTGCAATATATCATGAAGAATCCTGTTCAGAACCAAAGTCTGGAATACAATGATAACCGGATATCACTTTACGTTGGACAACGTGGAAGGTGTTTTATTACAGGAGAAAAACTGAAAATATCAGATATGGAAGTACATCATAAAACCATGCGTTCGGAGGGAGGCACAGATGCATATAAAAATCTGGTGTTTGTTACTGGAGCAGTGCATAAGCTGATTCATACAAAAGAAGTAGAAACCTTTGAAAAATACCTTGAATTGTTGAAACGAAAATCAATAGACTTCGTGAAGCTGAATAACTTGAGACGTTTAGTTGGAAATTGTGAGATTAGTGAGAATAAGTAAATATTGATGGAACGCCGTGTGAAATGAAAGTTTCATGCACGGTGTGGAGTGGGGGAAAATCCGGAGATAACTTCAAAGGATTACCTATCACTATTCAACAGCTGGCGGGATATTGAAGTCCAGTATTCCGGAGGCGTCACGAAAAAACTGACCGAGCGCTTTGAGAGCCCTCAGCACGCAATCAATGTGATTCGCCGTATGCTCCACACGTCCGGTATGGTTCTGGACAATGCCAGCCCGGCTGTGCTGGGGCATTTATCCAAAAACATCCGAATCGCAGCCATGAAAACGCCGTTGGTGGATGAAGACGTAGGGATTGCAGCCTCTATCCGTATTGTAAATCCACAATCCATGAAACAGGAAGATTTTATAAACGGGGGAACCGCTACCCAGCCAATGATGGATTTTTTGACCGAGTGTCTGAGGTACGGGATCTCTATCTGTGTGGCAGGGGCGACAAGCTCCGGGAAGACAACGCTGCTTGGCTGGCTTTTGACAACCATACCGGATAACAAGCGGATTTACACCATTGAGAGTGGTTCCAGGGAGTTGGCGCTGGTGCGCGAGAAGGAAGGCGCGGTAACGAATTCCGTCATCCATACCCTGGCACGGGACAGTGAGAATGAGCGCCAGAGAGTGGATCAGATTGCCTTACTGGACATGGCGCTGCGGTTTAACCCGGATATCATTGTGGTGGGGGAAATGCGCGGGCCGGAGGCCAATGCAGCCCAGGAGGCGGCCAGGACCGGTGTGGCGGTGGTAACCACCATCCATTCCAACAGTTGTGAAGCCACATACCGGCGTATGGTGTCCCTGTGTAAACGGGCGGTGGACATGAGCGATGAGACCCTCCTATCCTATGTGACAGAGGCCTATCCAATCGTGGCATTCTGTAAGCAGCTGGAAAACCGGGAAAGGCGCCTGATGGAAATCCAGGAGTGTGAAATCCGCCCGGATGGAACCAGGAGCTACCGGCCGCTGTTCCAGTACAAGATCACGGAAAACCGGGTGGAAGACGGGAAATTCATCATTGAAGGCCACCATGAGCAGGTGCATGCCATATCGGACGGGCTGGCAAAACGGCTGTTGGAGAACGGGATGCCGGGTGAGACGCTGAAGAAGTTGAGGGGAGGTGTGAATGTATGACATTGATGCAGCTTTTAGCCTGTGCCGGTATGATAACCGGTGCTTTTTTAATTCTGGGCCTAAAACCGATGGAATTTATAGACGGTCTGTTTGGCTTTTTGATGCAAAAGCCCAGAACGTTAAAGGAGGAAATCAACGAGGCCACCAGCCGGAAGAAACCGGGGGTGTTTCGCCGGGAAATCCGTACGGCCCAGGAAATCCTGGCCATGACGGGCCGGGAAAGCCGTTTTTCCATGATCTGCGCAGCCAGCTTGTCCTTGTTCTGTGTTGGCGGCTCGCTGGCAATCCTGATGGGGAACTATTTTCTGGCCCCGGTTTTGGCGATGGGCTTCCTGTTCTTCCCTTTCTGGTATGTGCGCCTGACGGCCGGCCATTACAAGAAGAACGTGGCGGCGGAGCTGGAGACAGCCCTGTCCATCATTACTACAGCATATTTGAGGAACGAGGATATCCTGACCGCGGTGGAGGAAAACCTGCACTACTTAAATCCACCGGTCTGCAATGTGTTTCAGGAATTTTCAACCCAAGTGCGGATGGTGAATCCCGATGTGGAAGCCGGGCTGCAGGCACTGAGAGGGCGGATTGAAAACGATGTGTTTGAGGAGTGGTGCAATGCACTGTGCGACTGCCAGTATGACCGCAGCCTAAAAACCACACTAACGCCGATTGTGAGCAAGCTGTCAGATATGCGGATCGTAAATGCAGAGCTGGAGCTGTTGGTGACGGAACCCAGGAAGGAATTTATTACTATGGTGATCCTTGTCATTGGAAATATCCCGTTAATGTATTTCTTAAATCGCAGCTGGTACGAGACGATGATGTTTTCCTATATGGGACAGATCATCCTGGCGGGATCGGCGGCTCTTATCTTTATCAGCACGGCGTGTGTGATCCGTTTGACCAAGCCGCTGGAATACAGGAGGTGACGGGGATGATTGGATTACTGGTCTGCTTTGGCGGACTGCTGGCGGCCGGATTGTTTTTCCTGGCAGCGGATATGCTGCGTCTGCCGTATTTAAAGACGTCAAAGGCGATGATTAATACAGGAAGGGAAAACAGAAAGGCAGCAAAGAGTCTGGAAACGTACCTCCTTTCCCTGGCTGTGAAGCTGGCGCCTTATATTCATATGGATGATTATAAACGGGGGCGGCAGAAAAACATCTTAAAGGCCAGTGGGCTGAATATGGAACCGGAGGTGTATCAGGCCTATGTTATTTCCAAGGCGGGGCTTGTGCTGCTGGGCGTGATTCCCTGTCTGCTGGTTTTTCCACTTCTGGCTGTGATTGTCGTGGTTCTGGCGGTGATGGTGTATTTCAAGGAGCAGGAGCAGGCGGATGAGCTGCTGGCGAAGAAGAGGGGAGAGCTGGAGGGCGAGCTGCCCCGGTTTGTGTCAACCATTGAGCAAGAACTGAAGAACAGCCGGGATGTGCTGTCCATTGTGGAGAACTATAAAAAGAACGCGGGGGAAGAGTTTGCCAATGAATTGGAAATCCTGGCGGCGGATATGCGCTCTTCCAGCTACGAGGCAGCGCTTACCCGGTTTGAGGCCCGGATCAACTCCCCCATGCTCTCCGATGTGGTGCGGGGGCTGATCGGCGTACTACGGGGCGATGATGGTGCCATGTATTTTCAGATGCTGTCCCATGATTTCAAACAGATGGAGCTGCAGCGGCTGAAAAAGGAAGCCCAGAAGATCCCGCCCAAGATTCGGGTGTTCAGCTTCCTCATGCTGGTGTGTTTTATTATCACTTACCTGGCGATTATCGTATTTGAGATTCTAAAGTCCATGGGGAGTATGTTTTAGAAAAGAAAAAGACGGAGGCGCAAGGACATGAGCGGTGTTAAAAATCAGACAGGAATGGCAGAAAAAGAAGTTAAAAACAGGAGCGGGCAAAAATTATCGGGGACAGTGCGGGAGTTTTTGGAGAGACATCCCAAAGAACCGGTGTTTATGATGACGCCCGGCGGATATGTGTATCTGGTCCCGGAGCAGATTGGGAATCTTTTGGCGGGTGAAGCCGTCTCTGGAAGTCCGTACAGTTGGAGGGAATGCGTCCAGATCAAGGCGGAGGAACTTTTACAGCAGAAGGTGGAGTCAATGAACCATGCGGAGGGCACCTGGTATGTGTTGACGCGGTTAAATGAGCCAGAAGTGATTCCTGCCAGAACCAGTGAGGAGGGGATGGTGTGTCATATTTAAAGAAGATTCTTGCCGGCCGCGGCGGGGAAGGGTACATTGATGTGGCAGTTTTAATTTTGTGCGTGATGCTGGTTCTGGCTCTTTCCGTAAAGATTCTGCCGGTGTTTATAGCGAAACAGCAGCTGGATACTTTTGCGACAGAACTTTGCCGGGAGGCAGAGATTGCGGGCCGGATCGGGAGTGAGACGAACCGGAGGGCGGCTGTTCTCAGAGAAAAGACAGGACTTAATCCCGAGGTTCATTGGTCAACCAGTGGCCGGATTCAGCTCAATGAGGAAGTAACCGTGCAGCTGACCTGCCGCTATAATCTGGGATTGTTTGGAGGATTTGGTTCCTTCCCCATCACCCTCCGGGCTGCGGCAACCGGAAAGTCTGAGGTGTATTGGAAATGAAAAAATGGCTGGTGTGTTTGAAAGATCAACGTGGGACTGCGTTTCCCCTGGTAATCGCGGTGACTCTGGCCTGCCTTTTGATTCTGTGTGGAATCATGGAATTTTTCCGTCTGAGCCTGATTGCCTCTGGGGTGAAAGAAGCGCTGCAGGATGCAGTGGTTGTGGTGGTAAATGACAACTACGCCAATGTCTACCACGGAGTACGGGAGGGATACTCGGGAGGATATTATACGGAAGGATATGGTTTTGAGGAATCGGTGGATACAGGGGATATTTATTACCACCTGGATGAAACGCTGGGAACACGGCGGGAGGGAGGAACCCGGGTGAAATATACTGGAGGTGTCCTGGAGTATAAGATCTTCGGGCTGGATGTTACAATCCGCAATGCGCCCCTGGCGCCTTCAGACCCTGTAAATGCACAACGGTTTGAAGCAGATGCCGTGGTCTGGCTGGAGGTTCCGGTACAATTTGCAGGAAAGACATTTCCTCCTATGAAGATGAAACTTAAAGTACGGGCCGGGTATATTGAAGTATTCTGAAAAATAGGGGGGAAAGAGGGGGAAATGGGAAAAGTCACTGGACTTTTAGAGCGGGTTACGGTATGTTATGTCATACAAAGATAAAAGTACAAGGGGCGTAATCAATGAAATTGAATGAGCGGATGAAACGGCGGCTGGCTGTCCTTGGTTGCGTGGTTGTGGGAGCTGTATTGATTGCAGCAATCGGCAGCCAATTCAGAGGTGAGACACAGGGAAGCAACCAGACGGAGGAGCAGACAAAACAGACGGAAGCGGTAACAGTAGCGGTCATGCCGGCAGAGACAACGGAAGTGGTAACAACAGAGGAAGAAACAGAGCCAACCAAACCGGATATCGTAGTGAGGACCGAACCGGAAACGGAACCTTCCGGGACAGGGACAACGGAGCCAACAGCGGCTCTGCCGGCACAGACGGACCGGACGGAACAGGCCGTGCAGCCAGCTCCAGTAAAACCAACTGCTCCGCCTGAAGAAGTGTTAAAGAATCCTGCCCAAAAGCCGGATGGAGAGTCCGTGGAAGGAACTCCCGAGGCCATACCCCATGAAGAGGTTGTGCAGCCAAACGAGGTGCCCACACAGGCAGGGGAGCCGCAGTATGGAACTACACAAAATGGGAAGATTTATGTACCTGTTTTTGGCTGGATTGATGAGATCGGAGAAGGGCAGGGAACGGTAGCTGAGGATATGTATGAGAATGGGAATAAGATTGGCATTATGGATTAAAAGTATCGTGATGAGACACCGCTTCGGCGGTGTTTTTTCTTTGAGGATGTGCGGGAATGTGACAAAAAGACTGGCTGTGCTGACAATGGTGTTGATGCTTATATGCCCTCTCACCGTATACGCAGTCGGAGAAGGAAATCTGGATGGCGGAGGTGGGTCCATGGGACAGGGAACTTCACAGAACAAGTGGACTCCTGGCATGGAAGGGGTAAGAGTGACAGTCATCCTGGCGGAAACCAGGACCCCAGTGACACAGCCCATTGACTTTACAAACAAAAGGCCGACCAATATCCAGCTGCATTTTGGAAAGGTTAGCAAGCTGTCCTATAACAAGGGAACTGCATTGAATGCAAGCAGCGAGACTTATACATTTGTGAATCCGGGACAGTCCCTTCCGCGGATCATTAGTTCACAGAGTCTTGGCGAGGCCAGCATAGAGGCGATTAAAAACTATTTTACAGACGAGCAGGTCATCCGTAGTATTGCAAACCTGACAGGAATAGACTTTGAAGTGCTGACAAACGGCAAATACAAACTGTTGCTGGAACCCATTGCCTATGTTGTGTTTCAGGGAACCAATATAGCAATGACAGCAACAGAAGCTGCTCTATATGACCAGGCGGGAAATGGTGCGGTACGTGCGATGCTTCCCACGATTGGTTTTCAAAATCTGCCGCTATCCATGTTCTTAGAGACCGCGGATTTAGGATATCCTGTCTGGAATGGGCCAAAGTCCGGTGTGCGTTCCAACCAGGAAATCATCGCGTCCCTGGGGCTGGGAATTGTACGCTTTAATGAGATAACCACGCCGCCGGCTATTGACGCCTTTGATTATGAGTACCGGGTGAATACGGAAGTTATCACCGCAGTGACGGTAAGGGGAGGCCAGTCGGATCCGGATCATCCGGTTTCCGTTACCTTCCGGGTGGCCGGAAAGGCGATGCGTGTGGATCACGTTTACTATCCAGAGGGAGACAGCCAGATTGCCTGGATTCGATGGACCACCCCTTCCACACCGCAGACCATGACCATACATGTCACGGTTTCTGGCGGGGGAAGGACCGACAAAAACACGATTACAGCAAATATCGTAGACTTGAATAAGAATCCGCCCCCGGATCCCAACGCGGATGACCGGAATGACGGTTTTACCATCCCATCAGTTTCAGTCCGGGAACAGGTGACAAGAGCGGATTGGGGTGTGTGGAGGCCATGGTGGTATTCTTACTGGGTCTGGCACAGCGGAGACGATGATGACGAGGGATTTTGGTGCGATCACGGCTGGTGGAAATTTGATTATGACCGTTACCAGGCCAGACTATCAGCTGAGATGGAAATCTACCCGGATGAGAAATCCCCGACCGCTTCCGGAAACACACTGAAGTCCGGTTATGGCATCCAGGAGACAGTGACAGCAGGGGTGAGCACCAATCAAAGTCATGCGGTGACAGAAGCCCAGAACGCCATCACCTACTTCCCGGAATTTGATTATCAGAGCTACTGGCGTGTACTGGAACGGATGGGGCGGGGATATCAGACCCGGTTTGAATTTGAGGAGAACCCATTCAGCACCTATGAACGAAGAACCCATTTTTTGCCAATCTGGTATCCCGATGGCAGCTATACACCCTATACCTGGCTGACTGACTGCTGGACGCCGGCCGGGATGCTATCTATGAATCTGACGGATTCGGTCCGGGTGCAAGGGAATCTTTGGCAGGATTGGCACATTTCGCCTCAAAAACCGAGGTAGGATAACGGTTGTTTAAGAACAGAAAAATAGGTAAATGAAGTGAAGGCCGCAGGATTTCTGCGGCTTTTGCTGTATGTGATGAAGCGCTCGTGAAGCGTTCGTTTCATCGGTATGAGAGGAGAGCTATATGGAAAAGTATAAATGGATGATTGCACTGATTGTTGTAGTACTTCTGACCACTATGTTTGGCATGACAGCTTTTGCCTCTAACACCGGGAATGTAGCAGGCGCAGTGGAAGGCACCTGGAAAGCAGCCTCATCCCAGATCAAGACGGTGGTCAACAACGTGGTGTTCCCGGCAATCGATCTGGTATTGGCGGTGTTGTTCTTTGTCAAGGTGGCGACTGCCTATATGGACTACCGGAAACACGGTCAGATTGAGTGGGCTCCGGCTGCCATTTTGTTTGCAGGATTGGTTTTCAGCCTGTTTGCACCGATGTATGTGTGGCAGATTGTTGGAATCTAAGAAGTGAAATATGATTTTGTTTGGAATAAGAATACGGAGGAAGATGAATGGGATGTTGGGGAATCACGGCATTTGAGTCGGATGAAGGTCTGGATGCGGTAGAATTTATTAGGGAGAGTCTTCCGGAAGATGGTAAACTGGAACTTGAAGCTTTGTTGGAAGCCTTGAAACAGGATTCATGGAACGCCCCTCCGGAAGTAGAAACGGCAGGATCCCACACCAGTGTGATGGCGCTGGCGGAACTGATGTTGAAGTTTGTGAACGGGAAAGTGAAGAGTCTGGACTATGATGGGGAATGGGGGAAAGAGGATCACAAATTTGATTCGATTACTTCATTTACAGCACATAGGGATACTATTCAGTGGATTCGGAACTATATATTTGATACGCTTCTGAATGTAAAGAAACATGCAATATTCCAGGCTGAAAATGGCGAGAAATGGGGCGGCTGGTTTGAAGAAAAGAATTGGATTGGTTGGCAGGAACATATGGCGGAACTGGTCAGCCGTCTGGATATACTTCTCGAACCTTCAGAAGCCGTAATAGAGCTGATTCCATTACAAAGTCCAGAGGATCAGGAAATGGAAAATAGCAGAGAGGCGGAACGGCCTTTACAGAATCAACTTGGACTGTGAGGCACAATGGGATGTCGATGGCAGAAAATCAGGAGAAAGATATGGTTTCAAATGACAAACAGGATAAGTTACTGATGTAACGTGCATTAAGCATTTGACCCAATACGCAGCCATGATCAAAATTGACCGGGAAACTCAAGGGGATGAGAGTATCGGACGGCTGAAGAAAATGATCGGGGAGATGGAGGCATATTGGGATTTAAGTGATCGAAAGGATCGCGAAGTGCAGTTTGACAAAATGCTGCAGCGTGCAGTCCGGACAGGAAGGGCGAATCGGCTATCAGAGGAATAGAAAATTGCCGCTGTGAATGGACTATACCGCTATGCGAGCAAAATGGTTTCCGCACAAGGTGCGGAGGCAGCAGACCAGGTGAAAGAGGTCCAATCGGTTATCAGGGAACTGGCAGATGATTGGGACATGGATAAAGAGTGGGCGGATCATCTGTGTTCCATCATTGGGAGTATGTCTGGATATAAAGAACAGTCGCCATCAGAAACAAGAGAAGAGAGCCGCTTTTTTAAAGACATTTCAGCCGTGGCTGAGAAAATGGGATTTGAGGTAAAAGGATTAGAGAAGGGATTGCTGCAGCTGTATCTGGAGGGAAAACGTGTGACGGAGATTGATGAAAGCGGGAGCATGTTGTACCGTCCTAATCCGAACGTATTCAAAATGATGGATGAGATTGAAGCATGGAAGGACAGAGAAGAAAACCTGCATATGCAGGACGGACTTCAGATGTAACACAGGCAGGAGGGGCGCTGCCTATGAAATCATTAAACGAATACTTGGCGTATTATGACACAATGAGGGAATCCAATGAACGTTATCTGCCGGAGGATTACGCAACGCTCCGGTACTCCCGGGTGTCTGTTATTGCAGATGGAAAAGTGATAGGGGCATCCCTCTATCCGGATCACGTACTGGATATGACATTTTTAGAAACACCGTTTATGTGGCAGATCTGCTGGGATTATCAGTATGCCGGGAATCTGGAAGTCAAGATTGAGTGTTATGAACACAGTGGAAACGAAAACAGTCGGGGACTGGTCGGTGGTGAGTTCACGCTGTTCTGCATTGGAGCACTGGATGTGAAAACAGTGTCCATCCGGAGCATCTGCTTGTGGTAAGGATGATAGACGTCCAGCCTGTTCAGCAAGGAAACCGGGAATTTTGAGATTAACAGTAAGAAAGAGGTGATGGTTCGATGTTTATCTGGGACTTTGTAGCGGATACGGTCCTCGGCCAGATCGTGGACTGGATCTATGGCCAGATGATTGGGTTTCTGGGAAATTTTTTCTCGCTCATGGGGCAGATGGGGGCAGAGCTGTTCGAACTGGACTGGATCCAGGCGATAGTCCTGTTTTTCTCACAGCTTGCCTGGGTGCTCTATGTGGTTGGACTTGTAGTAGCGGTATTTGAATGTGCCATTGAATACCAGAGCGGCAGGGGAAGCGTCCGTGATACAGCGCTGAATGCATTAAAAGGTTTTATGGCGGCCGGTCTTTTTACCGTTGTACCGGTAGAACTTTACAAATTCAGTGTGTCCCTCCAGGGAGAGCTTACTAGAGGAATCACCGGGCTGGGTGGTGATTTCGGTTCCATGGCAGGGAACATCATTGACAGCCTGGCGAATTCGGGTACCCTGCAGGATGCAATGGTCAGCGGGGTATTCGGAGGAATCAATACGATCACAAATCCGATCCTGATGATTTTTATCCTGTTTATGATGGGGTATTCCACGATTAAAGTATTCTTTGCCAACCTGAAACGGGGAGGGATTCTGCTGATTCAGATTGCTGTGGGAAGTCTGTACCTGTTCAGTGTTCCAAGGGGATATATGGATGGCTTTACGAGCTGGTGTAAGCAGGTAATCGGTATCTGTCTGACTGCTTTTTTGCAGGCCACGATGCTGACTGCCGGTCTGATGGTGCTAAGTAAGAACGCCCTTCTGGGCCTGGGGATTATGCTGGCGGCGGGGGAGGTACCAAGGATTGCCGGACAGTTTGGATTGGATACCAGTACTAGGGCAAACCTGATGAGCAGTGTGTATACGGCCCAAAGCGCGGTAAACCTGACTAGGACCATTGTACAGGCAGCGGCGAAATAGGAGGAACTGATTGGAGAGCAGGATGATTTATATCTGTTCCCCTTATGCGGGGAATACAGAAGATAATACGGCATTTGCAAGGCAGGCATGCGGTTATGCCATCAGACAGGGAGCGGTTCCTCTGGCTCCGCACCTGTTATATCCCCAGATACTGAATGATTCCGTGCCGGAAGAACGGGAAATAGGAATCCGTCTTGGGCTGGATATATTGGAGCGGTGTGAGGAACTTTGGATATGCGGTGACCGGATGTCGGCAGGAATGAAGCGGGAAACAGCGTATGCCAAAGCCAGGGGGATTCCGGTGCGCCGGATCCCTGTATGTGAGATCATGGGGAATCAAACGGTTCAGGAGCTGGGGAAAGGCATAAGGGAAGGGCTGGAAACCAGCCAATCGCACCAGAAGAATGTTCAGCTTGGGATGTAACCGCGGGAAGGAGGTGGAGTTCTTGCACTTATATTTTCATACCAACACAGAGATGGCACTGTATTACATTAAGGCGTTATTGCGGGATGGGGATGAGCATCCCATGTCGGAAATCTATGATTATGTGATGGAAAACTGTAAAGGCCATGCCGTGATGGGGGAGCCGATGCGCGCAACGGTCATATCTTCGGCCCTCTGGCGGCTGGCGAATACGGACGGAAGCGGTTACTGCCGTCTGCGAAGAGGCGTGTATCAGATGGGAGACCCGAAGAAAACCATGAAGGAGACGCCGTCCCTTTATGAACGGGCTATCCGGATTGTAAGCAGGGCGGAGCGGGAACTGGCCGGCAGTTTCTATGTGAACCTGGACCAGGGGATGGACTTGAAAACATCCATCGAGGCCCAGAAGACTGGCCGGGAGGTGCTTGATAAGCTAGGGCAGATTAAGGCGGAACTGGCGGCCATGCATCAGGAATTTACAAACGAAATGGAATGTGGACAGGACCAGAGGTCCGGTATGTCCATGGAACTGTAGGAGGGGGAGGATGTATATTTACCCGGAACATTTGAAGGCAAGGGCTGTCATGTGGCTGTGGCAGCTTCGGGATCTGACTGTGATTGGGGTGGGAGTTTTGTTTTCTGTGCTTGTGGCTGTCCAGACCGGGGTGATTATCCCGGCGCTGATTACGGCCGCCTATGCCTTTTTAACCATCCGTTTTGAGGATACCAGTATCCTGGATTTTATCAGCTATGCCTGTGCTTATTTTTTCAGGCAGCAATTTTTTGAATGGAGGATGACCAGATGAGCAGAAATGGGAAACGGGAGGGAAAGACAACAGCCAAACAGAGGCTCTCCACCAGGCAGCTGATGAACACCCGGAGGATTACGGAATATAGCTTAGAGACCTATGACGGGGATGAGCTGGTGTATTTCATGATCCGGCCCACCAACCTGTCAGTCCTGTCAGAATCCAGTGTAGGGGCAAGGGTGTATGCCCTGATGAATGTGCTCAAGGGTGTGGCTGAGATTGAGATGCTGTGCTTAAACAGCCGGGAGAATTTTGAGGAGAACAAGGGATTTCTGCGCAGGCGGGCGGAAGAAGAACGCAATCCGGTCATCCGCCAGTTGCTGGAGCGGGATCAGATTTTCTTAGACCGGATTCAGGTACAGATGGCAACGGCCCGTGAATTTTTAATCCTGATCCGTCTTCGGAACCAGAAGGGAAAGGATGTGTTTTCGTATCTGGACCGCATTGAAAAGTCCCTGAAGGAACAAGGATTTGATTCCAGGCGGGCGGATGAGGAAGATATCAAACGGATTCTAGCGGTGTATTATGAGCAGAACGTGACTAGTGAGAAGTTCGAGGATTTTGACGGGGCTCGGTGGATCATTCCGGATGATTAAATGCAGGAGGCTGAAGAAACTTCAATAGGAATTGTAAAGCCAGCCTTGATGGGAACAGTAAATTGGTGGTTACGATTTAATCAAACTGTGGTATACTGTAAAAAAGATGCAATCATTATGAAAAGGAAGGAGTGGATTGCTTGAATTACCCGGAATTATTGAGAAAAAGGGATTTATACCAGTCTGGCAGGGCGTCCATCCCGGAGCTGACGCTGCAGTCCTACGAGCAGGCGTTTGAGATAGAATATACCCATAACTCTACCGCTATTGAGGGAAATACCCTGACCCTCATGGAGACAAAGGTGCTTTTAGAGGATGGGATTACCATAGGCGGGAAGAGGCTGAGGGAGATTTATGAGACTGTCAACCACCAGAAGGCATACCGCTATGTGAAGGAGTGTATCGCAAAGGAACAGCCTTTGGATGAAAAAATCATTAAGGAAATCCATGCACTGTTGATGGAGAATATTTTTGTGGGAGGGATTTACCGGAACGTAGACGTGTACATTTCCGGAGCGCAGCATACCCCGCCATCACCTGGTGAGATGTACCGGCAGGTCAAAGATTTTTATGCCGACCTCACATGGAAGGGGAAAGAAATGAACCCCATTGAGCTGGCGGCATGGACCCACGCTGAGTTTGTGCGAATCCATCCTTTCCCGGATGGCAATGGGAGGACCTCGCGCCTGATTATGAACTATCAGCTTTTAGCAAACGGATTCCCTGCCGTGTCTATCGCAAAAGAGAGCCGGCTGGATTATTTCAATGCCCTGGAAGCCTATGCGGTAGAGGGCAATTTGGTCCCGTTTGCGGAAATGGTTGCAGATTTGACCGACCAGCAGCTGGACCGCTACCTGGGCATGATGGAGCCTTCGCAGGACATACAGCAGAATCCAAAGATGTAAAAACAGAAGAACAAATACGGCATGACGCCGGATGCAGAGATGTGTCCGGCGCTTTTTTTGCGCCAAAATCAAGGAGGGAGAACGTTGAAACATGCAAAAAACGCCCCGGAGGCGGAAAAGGACGATGTGCGCATCCAGGAATTTCTGGACATGATTGCGCCCTCCGTCATCAAGTTTGAAACTGACTATTTCATCTGCGGCAACACATACCGCTGTGTCTGGGCGCTGAGGGAGTACCCGACTTCCACGGAGGAGCAGGCAATCTTAAAGCGGCTGGGGGAAAAGGATGGGGTCACCTTAAAGATTTATACCCGCCATGTCAGCGCGGCGGAGGAGCGGAAAATCATCAGCAATGCCGCCAGTAAGAACCGGCTGAACCAGTCCAGTACCAATGACTTACAGCAGACGGTCCAGGCAGAGAGCAATCTCCAGGATGTGGCGATGATTGTGGCAAGGACCCACCGAAACCGGGAACCGCTCCTGCATACGGCTGTTTACATGGAACTGACTGCCAATGAATACGACCGCCTGAAGCTGTTACAGACCGAGGTGATGACCGAACTGATCCGTTCAAAACTGAACGTAGACCGGCTCCTTCTGCGCCAGCAGCAGGGCTTTCAGTGTGTGATGCCAAGCGGGAGAAATGTGTTCCGGGATCAGTTTGAGCGGGTCTTGCCGGCCAGCAGTGTGGCAAACCTCTATCCCTTTAATTACAGCGGGAAGACGGATCCCCATGGCTTTTATGTGGGCCGGGATAAGTTCGGGAGTAACATCCTGGTGGATTTTAACCAGAGGGCAGATGATAAGACCAACGGTTCCATTCTCATCCTGGGTAACAGCGGCCAGGGAAAATCCTATCTGTTAAAGCTGATCCTGTGCAACCTGCGGGAGGCCGGGCTGAATGTGATATGCCTGGATCCGGAAACAGAATATGAAGAACTGACCAACAATCTTGGCGGCTGTTTCATCGATCTGATGGGCGGCCGTTTTTTGATTAATCCCCTGGAACCAAAGGTATGGGATGAAGGAGAGGGCCCGGAGGACCCGGATGCACCGGAAACCTTCCGGATCCGGAGCCGGATAAGTCAGCATATCAGCTTTTTAAAAGATTTCTTCCGTTCCTATAAGGACTTTACAGACCGGGAGATTGACGTGATTGAGATTATGGTTCAGCGCCTCTACGCCAAGTGCGGGCTTACGGATGAGACGGATTTTCAGAGGCTGGGCTCCAAAGATTATCCCACCCTTTCCGAACTGTACGAGTTCATTGAGGCGGAATACAAAGGGGTTGACAGCGGGGAGCGGCAGCTGTATACCGCGGAACTGTTGCAGAACATTCTCCTGGGGCTCCACTCCATGTGCAGGGGACCGGAGGCAAAGTTTTTCAACGGCCATACCAATATCACGGATTCCAGCTTCGTCACTTTCGGCGTAAAAGGGGTCCTGCAGGCCAGCAGGAATCTCCGTGATGCCCTGTTGTTTAATACGTTGTCCTTCATGAGCAACCGACTTCTGACCGTAGGCGATACGGTGGCAGGACTGGATGAATTTTACCTGTTCCTCTCCAATCTGACGGCGGTCGAATATGTCCGAAACTTCATGAAACGCGTGAGAAAGAAGAACTCCTCTGTGATTCTGGCCAGCCAGAACCTGGAGGATTTTAATATTGAGGGGATTCGGGAATATACCAAGCCGCTGTTCTCCATTCCCACCCACCAGTTCCTGTTCAATGCGGGGGCTGTGGATGAGAAGTTTTATACGGATACCCTGCAGTTGGAAGCAAGCGAATTCAGCCTGATTCGCTATCCCCAGCGCGGTGTGTGTCTCTATAAATGCGGGAATGAGCGTTACAACCTGATGGTGACGGTACCGGATTATAAGGCAAAGCTGTTTGGAAAGGCAGGCGGACGATGAGCCGGGAGGTGGTTCCATGGACATGAAACAGCAGCGGTTTGGGATTGAGATTGAGCTGACAGGGATTGCCAGGAAAAGTGGGGCGGAGATCGCAGCCGCCTATTTTGGCACCCAGTCCTACTATGAAGGGACTTATTACGACACCTATGTTGCGCTGGATCCCCAGGGCAGGGAATGGAAGTTCATGAGTGACGCCAGCATTAAACCGGAGAGAAAAGAAGGAAAGAGCCGTGTAGCAGCCAGTGACAGCTATAAAACTGAGATGGTAAGCCCGATCTGCCGGTATGAGGATATCGAGACCATACAGGAATTGGTGCGGAAGCTGCGGGAGGCAGGAGCCCTGGCGAATTCCAGCTGTGGGATCCATGTGCATATCGATGCCTCTCCGTTTGATGCAAGGACCCTCCGCAACATCACCAATATCATGGCGGCGAAGGAAGACCTGATCTATAAGGCGTTACAGGTATCGGTAACCAGGCAGAATCGCTGGTGTAAGCCGGTGGAGGAGCGGTTTCTGGAGGAACTCAATCAGAAGAAACCGGGGACATTGGAGGAAGTGAGGCAGATCTGGTACAACGGAGCCAGCCGCCAGCGGGAACATTATGATAACAGCCGTTATCATTGTCTGAACCTGCATAGTGTGTTCCAGAAAGGGACCGTTGAGTTTCGGCTGTTTAATGGGACCACTCATGCAGGCAAAATCAAGGCTTACATCCAGCTCTGCCTGGCTATCGGGGCCCAGGCTCTCAACCAGACCAGCGCCAGCCGGAGGAAAACGCAGACGACCAATGAGAAATATACGTTCCGAACCTGGCTGTTACGGTTGGGACTAAACGGGGATGAGTTTAAGACAGCGCGGCTTCACCTGCTGAAACATCTGGATGGCTGCATTGCCTGGAAGGATCCGGCCCAGGCCGAGGCGCAGAAGGAGCGGCTTAGAATGAAACGGGAAAAGGAATTGCAGATGCGAGAGGAGAGGGAAGTCCCGACAGTAGAATTAGAAACCAATGAACAGGAAGAGAACATGCACATAGAGGCCGAGGCACAGTCCCCGGCCTTTTCTATGATGACAGGAATGTAAAGGAGAAGCAGAGATGGCAAGAAGGACAGGGAAAAAAGCAACACAGGAGCGGCTGTACATTGCTTATGGCAGCAACTTAAATCTCCCCCAGATGGAGCGGCGCTGCCCGACTGCAAAGGTGGTGGGAAGCAGTGAGATCAAAAATTACGAGCTGTTATTCCGCGGTGTGGCTACGGTGGAGCCGAAGGAAGGGGCGAGTGTTCCGGTTCTGTTATGGAAGATTGAGGCTCTCGATGAGGCGGCATTGGACCGGTATGAGGGCTGGCCCCATCTGTACCGGAAGGAGATGATGGATGTAGAGCTGGAAGGAAAACGTATCTCCGCCATGGTCTACGTGATGAATGACGTGCGCTTTCTCGGGATGCCTTCGGAATCTTATTACAAGGTGATTGAGGAGGGATACCAAACAGCCGGATTCGATACGGCTGTGCTGGAACATGCCCTGGAGCGGACAGAGGAGATGATGAAGCAGGAGGAGTCCCAGTATCAACAGCAACGTTTTCATGATCTGGACGGTTTTCATTTATAAGGCAAGCAAAAAAGCTGCTCATACCGCGGCAGCTTTGTGCGTTAATCATCCTGTTTTTCAGCAATTGTAATCGTTTTAAGATAGGCTCCCAGAAGCTCTTTAAGTTCCGGAAGATACTTCCCATCCAGGCCGGAAAGCATGTCTGTGATGGCGCTGACATCGGTAACCTGTTCGGTTCCAAACAGTATATAGTCGGCGGAGAGCCCCAGTACACGGGAGAGCCTTCCCAGCAATGCAACGGAAAAACCCCGGTCACCGCGCTCGATATCGGAAAGAAAGGAATTGGATATTTCGGAAAGCTCAGCCAGCCGTTCCCGGCTGTAGCCAAGGGCTTCCCTCTGGCGGCGGATGCGCAGGCCGATTTCCTTTGCGTTGTGTTCAGTCATATGTTCACCCCGTTTCATACACGATATCAACAGTTTAACCTACTTTATTGTGCATATAAAGCGTGCCAATCGATTGAATAAATGCCGATATAGTGAATAATAGGGGACAGATATAGCGACACATGGAAGGAGCGCGCCAGTCTAATCCCTGCCATCTTAAAGCGAAGGAAAAATAGGAAGGAAAAAAATAGAGCAGAGAAAGGAGAGAAACGATATGGCAGCTCCAGCGGCGCTTCTTGCTGTCAAGGCGGCAGTAGCTGTGGCGGCGGATAAACGGGGGAAAAATGTGCTCGCCTCGATTGTGGCGGCGGTTTTAGTTCCGTTTGTTTTAGTGACCATTATGCTGTTAAGCATTATGGACGGGACCAGCTCCCACAACGTGTCTGCGGTTGACCTGGTGTTCCGGGACGGGGTTATTTCCAGCCAGGTGCCTGAAGAATACCGGAAGTATATTGTGGACATGCGGACCAGCTTCACTTCCCTGGAGGATTTGATCGCAGGGATCGACCATGTGGAAGATGGGGAACTGGATACGAAACGGATCAAAGCTGTTTTTTATGCCATGTACTTTGGCAACGCACAGCCGTCACTTCTGGCACAGAAAGAATTTGTGGACTGCTTTGTGGAGTATGAGGAGCGGGAAGATGAGGACGGGGATTCCTACACGGCGGCCATCCCTATCACAGACCTTAGTACTGTGTATGCCAACATCAGGCAGCGCCTGGGCTTGGAAATCGGGGCAGAGCAGGAGGCAAATGCCCAGAGAATCTACACGGTTGCAGTCTATGGGCCGGCTGTTCCGGGAGGGATGATGGCCGGGGCCGCTATGGGAGACGGCAGCTACCAAGCACTGTTTGCGGAGGCAAGCAAGTACATTGGTTTTCCTTACCGGTGGGGAGGTTCAAGCCCTCAGACTTCCTTTGACTGCAGCGGTTACATCTGTTGGATTTATACCCAGTCCGGGGCGTACCAGCTGCCGCGGACATCGGCCCAGGGAATCTTTGACCAGTGCACTGTGATTCCAAGGGAGGAAGCGAAGCCGGGGGATCTTGTGTTTTTCACAAAGACCTATGCTTCGTCCACACCAGTTAGTCATGTCGGCCTGTATGTTGGCGGGAACCAAATGCTGCACTGCGGGGATCCCGTTGGTTACGCGAACATTGATTCCAGCTATTGGCGCAGCCATTTTTATGCATTTGGTAGACTTCCCGCCGCTTAGGTTTGATTGGATTCCACGAAAATCTTTGGTGGTTTTAGGTATCGACTTGTGGTCGGCCATAGGATATGTTGGCTGGTGCAAGGAGGTGAGAGAGAATGAGAGAGCTTGCAGAGCAGGCAGAAGAACTGATGGTGAAGCGCGTTCAGGAAATCCGGGATGAGTTTGGGATGAGCCGGTCCAAGACCTATGACCTGGAGATGAAAGAGTATGTGGCCAGGATGGACCGGATCCTGCACACCCTGTCAGAGGAGGACCGGGAATGGCTGGACAATCAATTGATTGACAAGTTCTGTATATCCGAGACGGAATGCCGGGAGTTGTATATGAACGGCTTTCGGGATGCCATGCGTCTGATTATGGCGGTCGGCCTGTAAAAAACAGAATAAGAATCGGAACAGGGACGCTATAGGTAACAGCATGGCGGCCTGTTCTGATTGAGAATATGGACAGAGGAGGGATTGGTTGATACAGGCAATATTTGAGCGCAAGCCGGATTTCCGGCTGCGGGAGACGGAGATTACAAAGGTGATACGCCTGCCGGCCAAAGAATATGAGCAGTTTTTAAGAAGGCCCTGTGTAGATTATGCATTTATTGAAAAGCACTCGGAGCTGATGTATATGGATGGGAAGAGCGGTGTGTATCACAGTCTGCTTGTCACTGGTGAAGGTCATCGGGATGGTGTGCTGGTGGAGTCGGAAGGAAGTTCCTATGCCAGGTATGCATCTTTCGTGCCGGATGTGACATTACTGGAATATCCCGCCTTATCGAAATTTGTGGGTCTGCTGTCCCAAGTGGTACATGGGATGGTGGCCGAAGGAGCGGAGAAGACAACGGAGGGGAACTGGATCACGAGCTTTGTTGAGATAGAAGAGCAGTCTGGTCTGGAGGTTTCCGGCAGCCTGTTTTTACAGGAACTTCTGGCAGACATGATGGCAGAACGGCCGGAGGTGGCACATGTCGATATTGGAGAGGACCATTTTGCTGTGTACTATTATTTGAACTGTTGCCCGAACTATGAGGTAAAACCGCAGGAAGAGACTGAAGATGACACCGCGCCTGTTAAGGGGATGGATGAATCCGGCTGTGTAAGGTTGAGGGACTTACTGTTCTCCTGTTGGGAGAATGTCCATCTGATACATGAGGAGATAGAAAACGAGCCACACACCATCGTTGAACTGGATACGGGAACGTTGACTGAAGCGGGAAAGAGAGCCTGGGCCGATGTCCTGAATGCAAAAGTGGAGCGGGTGTATCAGGGATTTTATGGATTGCAGATGGATCTGTCCGGGGTGAAGCCCAGCCGTCTGGATGCGTTTTCCGCTATGCTGGGAGGCTATTGCAGCGTACAGGAATATGAAACATGGGTGAATGAACCGGAGGAGGAGCCGGTAAGCCCGCAGTTAAAGAATACATGAAAGGGGAAGTCTGGATGAAAAATACCACATTGACACTGACCTTCAACACGGAGCGTCTGGATGCCCTGACCTATCACATGGGCAAAAAGGAAGCGGATCTGAAGGAGGAGCTGAGCGATTACCTGCAGAAGATGTATGAGAAATATGTGCCGCAGGCCACCCGGGAGTACCTGGATGACAAGCTTGCCAGGGAAGGAGCGGCAAAGCCGGCCAGGCCGAGGAGGCAGGCGGAAGAGAGCCATGTGAGAAGTCAGACAGGCCAGGAGATGGGCCAGGCGGCCAGTGTATGAGATATCAGGATAAGCATGGCAATGAGATTACCGAGGGAATGTATCTCCGGTTTGAAGATGGTAGTGTAGAGCAGGTATATGCTTGCCAGACAGGAGATGAGAGTGATCTTGGGGTTAATGCCAGCAATGAAGCCTATCTGCAGGCTCAGGGTTTGGGGGATTTTCCCCATGAATTATACCCGCTTTCCGAGTTTGACCTGTCGGAAGTGGAGATTTGCGAGCCGGAGATGGAACTGCGGCTGCCTGGCATGATGGGATAGAGCGCCTATTCCGGAAACGTGAGCCTGTATTTGGCCGTTTGTGCCGCTTTGACAGGCAGAGTGGGATTGGGATACCCCTGGCAGGAATGACGGCCTTGTTGGGCCTTTGTGACCGGAGGTTATACGGACAGGCAGAAGCAGGACTGGTTGGGTCGAAAGTGGTGCAGGTTAAAGGGGTTATGCTGCTTTCGCAGCACACCCCCGGAAAACACCGGCCGGCAAAGCCGTCCGGGGATTCTGGTTTGAATACTTTATTGGCAGGGAGAGAAGAAAGTGGTGCTGGTAGAGCCAAAAGATGCAAAGAAAACGCCGATTGCGGGCTTTTTTATGAATACCGAAGGAGGGAAGGCATTGGCGGGCAGGGCAAAGAAACAGCGTATAGGCGTTTATATGGAGAAAGAGCTGGTAGAGCGGGCAGATGAGATGGTGAGCTATGTAGGAGCTCGTTCCCGTAATGAGTTTGTGGCAGAAGCGGTTAAATTTTATATTGGATTTTTGAATTCTAAAAAGGCAGAAAACTATCTGCTCCAGTCCTTATCCTCCGTGCTCACCAGTACCGTACATGACAGTGAAAACCGTCTGGCGCGTATGGATTTTAAGCTTGCAGTGGAGATTTCCAAACTGGCTCATGTGATTGCCTATTCCCATGAGGTAGATGAGGATGCCCTGAAAAAGCTACATCTGAAATGCGTGGATGAGGTGAAGAAAGTCAATGGGGCGGTTGAGTTTGAAGATGCATACAAATATCAAAAACGTGAAGTATAGAGTACAAGAGTAGCCAAAACGATTTATGAATCTTGCGTATGGACAACCGCCCTTATTTTATTTATGGTGTGTCAAAAAGGAGTATAACATGGGAAAAGAACAAATTATGGAAGATGCAGTTCGTGACCTGACGGAACTGGCCTTGCAGGAGCACAGGGAGACGACCGATGAGGCAGAACAGAAAATGTTAAAACGAGACGCGGATCCAGTACAAGTTATTTGAGTACGAGTGAAGATGGAATGACCGTGTGGGAAAGTGAGGACAGCAGTAGAGGATATTACTCTGGGAAAGCTCATATGAGAAATGAAAAAGGATTGGAGCTGGAAAAGTCTCGAAATTTCTCTGCACGGAGTATCTGAATGAATGTTAAATCAGCACCATGATGATATGTACCTTCATTTAGTGTTATAAACTTTAAGACCTGGAAGAGCTGGTTGCTGGAAGAGAATGTGAAAGCATTTATCTCTAATGATTTTTATGTGGATTGTGATTATTATGAAACGGAAGATGAAACCACTATAAAACATGGATTTCAGTTACTGATTTTTTATTGTCCACCCAGAGAGGAAGGATGATGGAGGGAGAACTCCATGCCTAAAATTATTTTTACCAGCCGCTATCTGCGGGATGCCCCGCCGGAGCAGCTTGGGAACTATGTCAAGTACATCGGAACCAGAGAGGGTGTGGAAAAGATTGATGAGAGCAAGGGGCACTTGCCCGCAACCGCGGCGCAGAAGAAGCTGATTGTACAGCTGCTTCGTGATCTGCCGAAGGCAAGGGCGATGCTGGAATATGAAGATTACCGGCTTCATCCAACCAGACGAAACGCCTCTGAATTTATTTCCACGGCCCTGGAATGGAATCTGGATCTGTTGTCGAAACGGGAAAACTATGTGGACTATCTGGCCAACCGTCCCCATGTGGAGCGGATCGGAGAGCATGGACTGTTCACAGATGCAGGGAAGCCGGTGGTGATTGCCAGAGTGCAGGAGGAGGTGAAAGCACATAAGGGGCCGGTGTGGACGCATGTGGTCAGTTTAAAAAGAGAGGACGCGGCGCGGTTGGGCTATGATTCCGGAAAGCAATGGATGGAGCTGCTGCGGTCGAAGCGGGCGATGTTCTGTAAGCAGATGAAAATAGACAGCGAGAACCTGAGATGGTACGCTGCATTCCACAATGAGAGCTACCACCCGCACGTCCATGTGATGGTGTATTCTGCAAAAGATCATGACGGATTCCTGACCGAGCCTGCGATTGAAGCGATGCGCTCCGAGCTGGCTCACGATATTTTCCGCCAGGACTTTGCTAATCTCTATGGAGTGCAGAATGCAGCCCGCGAAGGACTCAAGAAAGAAGCAGAACAGACCGTGAAGCGGCTGATTCAGGAAATCCAGTCAGGAACCTGTCAGAATCAGAAAATAGAAAAACAGATACATCGGCTGTCCAAGCGGTTGCAGAGAACAAATGGAAAAAAGGTGTACGGGTATCTGAAAGCAGACTTGAAACAGATGGTGGACCGAATCGTGGATGAGCTGGAACAGGAACCCCATATCAAGGAACTGTATCAGTCATGGGGAACCGCCCGGGAGAAAATCTGGCAGACCTATTCTGATCAGCCAATACCGCTGGCACCACTCTCCCAGCAAAAAGAACTGAAACGGATTAAAAATATGGTGATTACCGAGGCAATGAAGATCGGGAGTCACCATTTTTTGTTGGAAGAATCATCTGCAGAAGAGACTGATATATGGATCGATAGAGCGGTAACCGAGATGGGTAGCATAGCGGGAGATGAACGAAGAGGAGAATCAGAAAGAAGAGATGCGGCAGATGAACCGGAGGACAATGAACTTCCAGGTGACAATGATATAGATTTCCATGCAGAGTGGAGTGATACCTATAAAGTAGCCTGTCAATGTCTCTATGGAAGCGATGAGAAGGAGCCGGATTTTAAGGAAGCCTTCCGTCTGTTTTCGGGAGAGGCAGAAGAGGGAAATGCACTTGCCATGTTTGATCTGGGACGTATGTATGCAGATGGCCTGGGAAGGGAAGCAGATCCCGCGAAAGCGCATGAATGGTATGGGAAAGCGCTGACTGCATTTGTTGCAGCGGAGCAATGTGCAGAGGAAAGGCAGCGTCCCTATCTACAGTACCGGATTGGAAAAATGTATGCGGCTGGATTGGGATATGAGCTGCCTGTAGTGCCGGATGAAGAAGGCGGGGACGGGAAAGCAGTAAGGGATTATGAAAAAGCGGTTGCGTGGTTTTCCCGTGCAGTGTCGGCCGATCACAAATACGCCCAGTATTCACTTGGAGGTCTCTATTACCGGGGGCAGGGAGTCACACAGAACTACAGTCAAGCATTTAACTTATATCAGAGGTCCGCAGAGCAGGGAAATCCCTATGCCAGTTATGAAATGGCAAAGATGTACCGGGACGGAATTGGAGTTGCCGTTAACGTGGAAAATGCGGAAAGTTGCTTTGAACAGGCATTTTCCGGTTTCTGCAGACTGGAAGCGCAGAGCCATGATGACAAGCTGCAGTACCGCCTGGGGCAGATGCTGCATACAGGAACCGGTACGGTAAAGGATGATAGAGTAGCGGAAGCATACTGGGAACGGGCCGCACAGCTTGGAAATATGAATGCCCAGTATGCATTGGGAAAGCTCTGGCTGGAAAATGGAACAGGAGATCAGAAACAGGCGGTTGCCTGGCTTGAGAAAGCGGCAGAAGCAGAACATGCGTCAGCACAGTATGCTCTCGCAAACATTTATCTGGCAGGCGAAGCCGTTGCCAAAGATGTTACCAAAGCCACGGAGCTGTTTACGAGAGCGGCAAAACAAGGCCATGACTACGCAGCCTACCAGTTGGGCAAACAATTCCTTCAGGGGGAAGAGACAGAAAAAGATGTGGAAGCTGCAATAAAGTGGCTGAAGCAATCCGCCGCTGCAAATAACCAGTACGCCCAGTATTCTCTGGGAAAATTATATCTGGACGGAGAAAAAGTGGAAAAGGATATTAGGACAGCAATCACCTACTTGAAAAAATCCGCTGCCCAGAACAATGCGTTTGCAGAATACCGTCTGGGACGGTTTTACCTGCTGGGGGAGGACGTGGAAGCGGATGTAAAAGAGGCCGTCCAGTGGCTGGAGCAGTCTGCTTCACAGGGAAATCAGTATGCTCAATATGCCCTCGGAAAACTGTACCTGTGCGGACATGAAGTGCCGCGGAATAAGGAGAAAGCCCTTCCGTACTTAGAAGCATCGGCAGCCCAAGGAAATATCTATGCGCAGTTTCTGTTAGATCATTTGGATTCGTTCTATGAGCCGTCTGTTTTTCTTGCGACAACAAGGCTCATGCACCGCCTGGCACAGATGTTTGAAGAAGAAAAATGGAAAGCAGGAGGCAGCTCCATGCAGGTGGAAGGAAAACTCCGTAGTAGAATCCGGGAGAAAAAGAAGGCAATGGGGCATAAATCGGATGATGAAACTCCGCGTCAGAATCTATCATGAGGAGGTATCGGATATGTCATATGTTTATTTCACAGAAGAGCAAAAGGAGCGGGCGAATTCCATCGACCTAGTGGACTTTTTACAGCGCCAGGGAGAAAAAATGCTTCCATCCGGGAGGGACAAACGTTTAAGCAGCGACCACAGCATCACGGTCAGAGGGAACATTTGGTATGACCATGCGATAGAAAAAGGAGGGCTGGCCATTGATTTTGTAAAATACTTCTATGGGAAAACGTATCCGGATGCAGTGTCGATGCTGCTTGACGGGGAACAGGGGATTCCATACATTCAGAGTCAAAAACAGGAGAAGGAACCATCTGCACCATTTTCGCTTCCGCCAAAGAATCGTGATATGCGCCGGACCTTTGCCTACTTGTTAAAGGTGCGGTATCTGGACAAACAGATCGTAACAGATTTTGCAAAGGCAGACCTGCTGTATGAAAGCCTGGAGGATTCTCAGGACGGAACGAGGCAGTACCATAATGCAATCTTTGTCGGGAGAGATAAGGAGGGAGTGGCCAGGCACGCGCACAAAAAAGGAATCTATACCTACGGTTCGAGCTTCCGGGGAAACTTAACGAGCAGTGATCCGAAGTATAGCTTCCAGTGGGTAGGAACCAGCGATACGCTCTATGTGTTTGAAGCCCCTATTGACTTACTCTCCTATGTTTCCCTACACAAAGAAGGCTGGAAGCAGCATAGCTATGTTGCACTGTGCTGCGTAGGCTCTAAGCCGATCTTTCAATTATTGCAGGATTTTCCGAACATGAAAAAAATACGGCTGTGTCTGGATCATGATATCCCAGGAATGAAAGCGGCAGAACGGATCAAGAAACAGCTTCTGGAAATGGGATATGGAGATACGGAAACGGATTTGTCCCAGTATAAGGACTGGAATGAAGATTTAAAAGCCCTTCATGGGCAGCTTGCGATTCCAGCTGAAGAACTTCCGGGGAATCAGCAGGAAACGAAACAGGAATTATTGAAAATGGAATGAGTCAGTTCCTAACTTTCATCTATCGTACCCGGTTCCAGAAAGGAGGTATCATGGAAACAATTCAGATGGTGCTGCTCATTTGTGCCGGCGCAGGGATGTTTATCCTGATGGGGGTGATCCCGTTGCTTGCGAACAACTATTCTCTGAATGGGATTAAGTCAAAGACGGTAGGGGACGGCCAATATGGCACGGCCAGATTTGCCAGCGAGGCAGAAATCAAACGGACCTTTACACAGGTTCCCTATGAGCCGGCGTTGTGGCGGCAGGGAAAACATCTGCCCAAGGTACAGGGAATCGTAGTCGGAGGGCTGTTTTCCAGAACCGGAGTGACGGCTTTGGTTGACTCCGGTGACATCCATCTCCTGATGATCGGCGCGGCTGGTGTTGGTAAGACTGCCAACTTTTTATATCCCTGCATTGAGTATGCCTGTGCCAGCGGGATGAGCTGGCTGTGTACGGACACCAAGGGAGATCTGTTCCGCAACTACGCGGGAATAGCTCAGAAGTATTATGGGTATCAGACTTCCATCCTGGATCTGCGCAATCCGACCTGTTCCGATGGCGATAACATCCTCGGCATGGTGAATAAATACATGGATCTATACTTAGAGAATCCGGAGAATCTGGCTGTGAAAGCCAAGGCAGAGAAATATGCAAAGATCACAGCCAAGACCATCATTAGTTCTGGAGGCGGAGATGCCTCCAGTTATGGACAGAACGCATTTTTCTATGACGCAGCGGAGGGGCTTCTGACAAGTGTGATTTTACTAATCTCCGAATACTGTCCTAAGGAACAGCGTCATATCGTAAGTGTGTTCAAATTAATCCAGGATCTGTTGGCTCCGTCACCGGTAAAAGGGAAGAACCAGTTCCAGCTGCTCATGCAGAAACTGCCAGCCGACCACAAGGCAAAATGGTTTGCCGGCGCGGCACTTAACACAGCGGAACAGGCCATGGCTTCGGTCCTCTCCACCGCTATGTCCAGATTGAACGCATTTCTGGATTCCGAGATGGAGCAGATCCTGTGTTTCGACAGCACGATGGATACGGAGACATTCTGCAATTCCAAGTCAGCTATCTTTATTGTGCTTCCGGAGGAAGACAGTACAAAGTATTTCATGGTAAGCCTATTTTTACAGCAGATTTACCGGGAAATGCTGTCCATTGCAGATGAGCATGGAGGGAAACTTCCGAACCGTGTGGTGATTTTTGGAGATGAGATTGGTACCATTCCCAAGATTGAGTCCTTGGAGATGCTTTTTTCAGCCGGGCGCTCCAGGCGGATCAGTATGGTACCCATCATACAAAGCTTCGCTCAGCTGCAGAAAAACTATGGAAAAGATGGCAGTGAAATTATCGTGGATAACTGTCAGGGCGTTTTATTTGGTGGTTTTGCACCCAACTCGGAAAGTGCGGAGATTCTGTCAAAGGCATTGGGCAACAAAACCGTGTTGTCTGGCTCCATCAGCCGGGGAAAACATGATCCCAGCCAGAGCCTGCAGATGATTGGACGTCCGCTCATGACTCCGGATGAATTGAAGTCGCTGCCAAAGGGACACTTTATCCTGGCGAAGACCGGTTGTCATCCAATGCGGGTAGAACTGCGCTTATTTTTTAAATGGGGGATTGAATTTGAGGAAGAATATGAGGTAGAACAGCATGTGGCGCGGCCGGTGTCCTATGCGGACCGGCTGGAACTGGAGCAGGAGATTATCCGAAGACAATTTGATGGGGATGGGGAGGCAGACTTTGATGAACCGTCAGGAATAGAGGGGACTTCAGGCGGAGGTCTGGCGCACGTGCCGATGCCAAATCGATCGACTGTCCCAGGAACCAGACAACCACTTCGAACAGACTAAGGGGGGAGGTATGTGGGGTATTACGATTCGGTCTACTCAGAGGAATTACCACACCGCGCGATTTCGTTGTATATGTATCTAAAAGAGCGGACGGATAAAAAGGGCCAGTGTTTTCCTGCTATGAGTACCATCGCAGAGGAGCTGAATCTTTCGCGGAGGACCATCCAACGGGCGGTTGCAGATTTAGAAAAAGCCGGATTTATTAAAACAGAACAGCGCTTTCGGAGAAAGGGAGGGAAGAGTAGCTTACTATACACCATTTTGAAATGATGGGATTACGCCAAGGGGGTACTCTGCCTTTTCCGGTGCCCTATGGTATGCGTCACCGTGGCGCATGAAGGGAACATCCCAATACGGGATAGATTATTAAAACAGAAAAAGAATAAGGCCATTTCAAACCGTAGTTGATTTAGCTGTGTCTGGGAAGTAACCATTAAAATATTTAGAATAGCGTGAACCTCTCTCAGGCAAAGCGGCTCCACTTTATCTGCCTGTTGCTGTGTTACAGCCGTTTTTTATGCGTCTATGCATAGGACCATAAATACAACTCTGTGGAAGCCTGTCAGGCAATCTGGCGGTGCTTCTGCAAGCCTGGAGGCCGCCTGAAGTCATTGATCAGGATGCCGTGTTTGCTTTCGGTGAGACCTACGATGAAGTCATCAGAACCAGAGTCTTTGAAGATTTCTACAGGGAACAGGACATCCGGCCTTGGGTGTGTAATAAGGCAGATCCAGAAAGCAAGGGCCCGATTGAGAACTCCATTGGGTTCATGAAGAAAAAATTCGTCAGTGCGCGGAAAGTCACCTGTATCGATGATGTATGGCGCTCCCTTCCCATATGGCTGGACGGAAAAAGCGGCACTGCTGCCCCTTTTTCCATCAGTATACGAAACATCCCTGAATCATTCCATACGGTGAGCGCAATGACGGATAATGAGAAAACGACCGCCCTCATCCCATCTGTTGGCACAGATGGAGGGCAGCCGCCTCACAATTCAACTAAACAGAGGATACCACATGAAACCTGCGAAAGCAATCCTTCGGAGGAAAATATTGAGGAAATGCGTGAGAGAATCCGGCGCATGAACGATCCGCGTTATCTTCATACCGTTTCCATGACAGAGCTGTATCAGACCGCCTACAAGAGGCTGTCCTGAAAACGTAATTCAGCGATAACCTATAAACAAGCATTCTTAATAAGCTCGCCTTTTGGCGGGCTTTTCACTTTCCTATGATAATAGCAGGGAGAAGTTATTTTGGCTGAATCATTACATCTACCCCTAACTTTTCTAACGAACGAAGATTTCTCTTGATTAATTTCTCTTGATTCTTTACACTATAATAATCTGCACCTAATTTCGTAATAAGGAACTTTTTCTTTTAGCATATGATAGATGGCTATTAGCATGGTGTGCGCTATGGCTATCAGCGCTCGTTTCCCTCCTCTGCGTGCAGCAATTCGTTGGTATCGTGAATAGAAATAGCTTTGTTTTTTTCTTATTGCAGCACGGGCACATTCTACCAAACATGCTTTCAAATATTTATTTCCTTTTCGTATTCGACTACTCATCTTTTTACCAGCGCTTTCTTTACATTCCGGTACCAGACCCGCCCACGAACTAAACCGCGATTCATTTTGAAAATGTTCCATTTCCACCCCTGCTTCTGCAAGAATGCGTTCTGCACTTTGTCTACCGATTCCTGGTATCCCATCCAAAGCCTCAACAGCCCAACTTATAGTGTCTGTTTTTTTTAATATCTTCATCTAAATCTGAGATTAAAGAAGTAAGACTTTCCATATGCACAAGCTGATGTTCTAACATTTTTTGTTGATGTTCTAAAACTCGTCCCTGCAGAGCTCTTCGCATTTCCTGAAGTTTATTTCTGGCACGCCCTTCTGCTAATTCACTTAAAACAATCGGATCTGTTTCTCCGGATATGATCGCTTTTAAAATAGCCATTCCGCTTTTTCCACTGATATCGGTAATCACACTGCCTAATTTAATGTTACAACCTTCTAACACAGCTTGGATTCGGTTCAATTCACGAGCACGTTCTTCAATCATCTCCTGGCGGTAGCGGGTCATTTCGCGCAATTCCCGCTGTTCCCGATTTGGGATATAACTTGCTTTTACTAACCCATGACGTACCAGATCAGCAATCCATTCTGCATC
>NZ_JBEPLZ010000025.1:0-85372 GCF_040545455.1 Enterocloster citroniae
AGAATTTTCAGGGTTTTACATACTATTTAATCTTCAATTATCAAGGTTCGTTTGTTGTTGTCTTGTTCAGCAGCAACTTTTATATCTTATCACAGTCGTTTGCGTTTGTCAACAACTTTTTAAACTTTTTTTATTTCTTACTCTCTTGCGCTTAAGCTCTCACCGCAGCGCAAGAGATATCTTACCAGATGGTTCGACAAATGTCAACAGCTTTTTTCATTTTTTGTAAAAACTTTTGACCAACTTTTCGCTGCTTTTTGCTGTCCTCGTTTTGCTGAGACTGCTTTGCCGGGCCTGTTTTACCGGGCTTGTTTCGCTGGGCCTGCTTTGCCGGGCCTGCTTCATCATCCGTCTGTTTGTTTCCAACACTACATCCCACTGTCCAATGTAAACCAGAACCGGACTCCGCCATCTACATTTTCAACACCGCAGGCTTTGTTGTGGGAATCCATAATGGCTTTCACAATGGACAGGCCGATTCCGCTCCCTCCATATTCCCTGGTCCTGGCCTTGTCTACTTTGTAGAACTTGGTCCAAAGATTGTCTAAATCCTCCTCCGGTATATGCTGTCCGGTATTAAACACAGTGACCCGTACCTCACCTTCCAACTGTTCCACACGGATTTCAATCCTTTTTTCGCCTTCCAGATGATTCAGGGCATTGTTCAGGTAATTGATGATGACTTCCTCTATCTTAAACTCATCGGCCCATACCCGTACCGGCCCAGCAGGCTCAAATATAACGGTCGCGTCCTTTTGCTGGAACAGGATACCGGAGGATGACAGCACGCCCTGGATCAGGGTCACCAGGTCAAACTGCTCCATCACGGGCATGTCATTGCCAAACTCAAGGGCGGTAAGATTCAGGAGCTGTTTTACCATCTTATTCATCTTATTGGCTTCATCCATGATCACATCACAGTAATAATCCCTGCTCTCCGGATCCTCAGCCATACCCTCCGTCAATCCTTCTGCATATCCCTGGATCAGGGCAATGGGTGTTTTCAGTTCATGGGATACATTGGCGATAAAATCTTTTCTCGTTTCATCAATGCGGATTTTTTCTTCTATATCCCTTTGGAGTTCATTGTTGGCTGTCTTCAGCGCTCCAATGGTTTCTTTCAGTTTTTCCGACAATGTGTTCATGCTGTGTCCCAGGATTCCGATCTCATCCTCCGAATTACCGGTATAGCGGGCTTCAAAATCCAGTTCCGACATCCTGGCCGACAAGGCGGCAAGGGAGCGGATGGGGGAAACCACCATTTTGGTGGTCCCGTACATAAGGATGCTGCCGAACACCAGGGCTGCAAGTCCCACATAGGCCATAAACTTATTGGAAACAGCAACACTTTCATGGATACTGGCCAGGGGCATGGACATGATGAATATGGTGCGGTTGTCATCAAAAAATCCCCAGCTCTCCAGATAATATCCCTGGGAACGCATATCATAGCTTTTCTGTATCTTATAATTGTCCTCCGAGATCAGGGTCTCTGTCTGGGGCGCGTTCTTTCCAAGAATATATTGGTGCACCCTTTCAGCCAGGAACCTGCCGTCCCTGAAGGGAGGCACCGTATTGTCGTTCATGCTGTCCACGATCACAATGGTGGTGTTATATTTTTCGCTCATCAGGCGCAGCATTCGGCTTGCCTCATTCTGTTCCCCGTCCTTGGAATAAAGGCTTTGAAGGTCATCGGTTATGTTTTCCCCTTCCTCCGCCTTTGCAATGACAAACTCATTCAGCTGTTCGTATGCGTCCTCCAGCAGTTTAAGCTTCTGTTTTGTATAGAAGCCTTCCAAAAAGAAGCTGTTCACCGCCCACAGGGTGATGAGCACCGCCGCCATAAGGCCGACAAATATCATGGTAAACCTCACCCTGATTGACTGTCTCATCCTTCATTCACCTCGAATTTATATCCCATGCCCCAGATCGTCTTAATATAATCACCTTTGTCCCCCATTTTGCTGCGAAGCTTTTTTACATGGGTGTCAATGGTACGGGCATCTCCAAAATAGTCGTAATTCCACACATTGTTCAGTATCTTCTCACGGGACAGGGCAATTCCCTGATTCTCTATAAAATAACTGAGGAGTTCAAACTCCTTATAACTCAGTTCGATCTCCCTGCCGTCTATGGTCACCTGATGGGCCGCCTTATCAATACATATGCCTCCCACACTCATATTCTCAGTGGATACCACATTGCTCCTGCGCAGGATCGCATCCACCCTGGCCACCAGGATCTTGGGACTGAAGGGTTTGGATATATACTCATCCACTCCCAGTGAAAATCCCTGAAGTTCATCCCGCTCCTCGCTTCTGGCCGTCAGCATGATAACAGGGACCTGGGAATATTTGCGAATGGTCTTTAACACCTCCCACCCGTCCATCTTTGGCATCATCACGTCCAGAAGCACCAGGGAAATGTCTTTCTGTGCAAAGAATATATCCACTGCCTCCTCGCCATCCCCAGCCTCGATCACTGAAAATCCTTTATTGGTAAGGAAATCCTTAACCAGTTTTCTCATTCTGGCTTCATCATCCACCACTAATATTTTAAGAGCATCCACGGTGCTGCCTCCTTCACTTTGCCGACACGGTACTGCTTTTGTACTGCACAAGGCATGATCAATTGATTTTATAGGCTTTATTTTAACAAAAAAAAAGAATTTTTTCCATCATTTCACACAAGTTTCACACCTTGGCCATGATAATTACATAAAGAGACAAAAAGAGCCCCGGGAAAGCTCCCGAAGCCCAATGGCCGTTTGTAATATTGTCTGTTATCTTGTCTGTCTTCCTGTATATTATCCTGTGAATGGACCGGTCTTTTAGTCCTCTTCTTCTAATTCATCCTCGCCCACAAGTTCATCATACTCCTGGGAATCCAACAGCTCGTCAAATGCATCTGCCACGATCTCATACTCATCATCATCCTCGATGTTGTCCAGGGTAGGAGCGCCGTCCTCAGTCTCGCTGTAGCGGTAAAGGTAAACCTCTCCCTCCTCTGATTCCACGCCTTCTACCGGAAGAAGGGCAATATATTCCCGCTCGCCTGCGGTGAAAATGGTCAGTACCACACACTCTACCTCTGTATCATCATCCAGGGTCAGGGTTACTGTCATCTCCTGCTCTTCTTCATTCAAATTCTTCTCGTCTGCCATATTGTAATTCCTCTCTTACTTTCTTTCCCGGTACGCTGCTGACAGGTACCGTATTGATGTTTCATTCTTACACTCTATCAGACTAGCCCTAAAATTGCAAGAAAATATTATTTAATATTCAATCCCTTCCCTTGCGCCGATCCCCTGTTCAAAGGGGTGTCTGCGCATGACCATTTCCGTAATATAATCACTGCATTTTTCCATATGCTCCGAAGGCCCCCTGCCTGTCAGGATGACCTCCATGTGCTCCGGCCTGTGGCGGATGGAATTTAACACCAGGTCCTCATCTACAAATCCCAGATTACATGCACCTATGATCTCATCCAGAACCAGCATGTCAAATCCGCCTTCCCCATCCTGGCCCACGGCCATTTCCCAGGCCTTATAAAAATTGTCCCGGTAATAGACGGATGCAGCCTGCTTCTGGGCCGGAGTCATTTCCCAGGAAAAACCAAAGTTCTGGTCGCAGGGCAGCAGAGTGATCCCAGGCACGTGGGCCAAAGCCAAAACCTCGCCGGAATCATCTGTTTTCAGGAAACGCGCGATCAGTACACGCATTCCTCTGCCTGCCGCACGCACCGCACTTCCAATGGCCATGGTGGTCTTCCCTTTTCCATCTCCGCAATATATATGAACCAGACCTTTCATTCTTCTGCCTCCTCTGCAAATCGCGACTTTTCCTGCTTTTTGTGATAGCGTTCCCTCACATAATAGATATGGAGCCTTTCCTTTGCCCTTGTCATGGCAACGTAAAACATCCTGCGCTCCTCCTCCACATCCGGATCCAGAACCGCCTTGTGATGGGGCGTGATCCCTTCATTGGCGTCCAGGATATACACCACCCGAAATTCAAGTCCTTTGGAGCTGTGCATGGTCATGAGGCTTACCCCTTTTTCCCGCCCGTTTCCCCCCTGGGCTTGTTTTAGCAGCTGATCCCTGTAATGGTCCATATGGGCAAACCATGCATCGTATGTCTTAAACCCAGCTGCACTCTCCTGAAGCTGGTCCAATACCTCCAGAAGCTCCTCCGGCTTCATCCTGCGCTCCCCGGCATACTCTCTCAGGTATGAATCATAATCCACCGCCTTGCGGATATAGTTTACAGCAGCTGCAGGCGCCATGGTCTTCAGCATGATGAGATCGTATTCCAGCTGTTCAATTCTGTCCAGCATCCAGTTTTTGTCCTGGTAAAAGGATTTGACCGCCTCCCAGTTCACCATCTGCCCTTCCAGCGCATCCCTGCTCACATACCGCTTGGGCCGGTTGATGATGGTGAGGATATTGGACCGGCTCAGGTCGCCGGTTGCTGCTTTTATATAAGAAAGTACATTTTTGACGATCCAGTGGTCATAGAGGTTGGGAACCGTATCCCGCATATTAAAAGGAATATTGTATTCCATCAGTTTTTCGATCAACAGACGCGGCCCCAGATTGGTGCGGTAGAGCACGGCCATGTCCTCATAGGCAATTCCCATGGAGGCATAGTCCCGAAGTTCCCCGGCAATGGCCAGGCTCTCGTCTATGGGCTCAGGCCACTCACGTATGTCCAGGGGGCGTCCATTGCCCCTGGCTGCCCGTATGTCTTTGGGAAACCGGGTTCTGTTGTGCCGGATCACATTTCCGGCAGCCTCCACGATCTGGCGGCTGGAGCGGTAATTCTGGTCCAGCAAAAGACGCGGGGCATCGGGATAGTCCCGCTCAAACCCCAGCATGATCTCAGGCTTGGCGCCTCTGAACCGGTAGATGGACTGGTCATCATCCCCCACTATGAACAGGTTATTCTCAGGCTCAGCCAGCATTCTCACGATCTCATACTGGATCCTGTTAATATCCTGAAACTCATCAATTAGTATGTACTTGTATTTGTTCTGCCATGCAGACAGGATATCCGGCCTTTCTTTAAACAGCTGATAGCACATGACCAGCATATCATCAAAATCCAGGAGTCTGCGCTTTCTCAGCTGCTCCTCGTACCCAAGGAACAGCTGCTTAAATACATCCTCTGAGCAGTTCTTTGCATAATAGTGGTCCAGGTCCATCAGCTCCCCCTTGACCATGCTGATCTCACTGAGGACAGAAGCGATAAACTCCCCCTCATCCTCCACCTCCAGGTCACAGTGTTCCAAAAGTTCCCTGACAAACTGGATCCTCTGTTCCTCCCTCACAATATTGGCGGCCTGATACCGGTACGCCAGTTTGAGGATCAGAAAAAAGACAGAATGGAAAGTTCCAAAGGAAACTCTGCTGCATCCTGCCTGGGTCATTTGTTCATACCGCTCCTTCATCTCCCTGGCCGCTGCCCTGGTAAAGGTAATTACCAGTATATGTCCCGGGTCCACTCCGGCTTTTTCCGTGAGATAGCGGACCCGGTTGGTGATGACCGTAGTCTTTCCCGAACCGGGTCCTGCCAGCACCAGCATAGGCCCCTGCCTATGCCGGATCGCCTTTTTTTGAGTTTCATTAAATGCCATGCAATACTGTCCTTACTATTCCTAAGACCGGTCTGTTCCGCCGTTCACTTGTTCACGGAGTTTTTCAATTCCCTTTCTCAGCCTTGCCAGGGACTCTTCCTTTCCAAGCACTTCCATGATCTCAGTGGCGCCTGCTGGGGTCATCTGCTTGCCGGATACAGCGGTCCTGATGGGCCACATCACAAATCCGGTCTTCACCCCAGTCTCCTCCACATACCCGGAAAGGACAGAGTAAAGAGCATCGTTGCTGTAATCCTCCTGATCTTCCAGTACAGGCAGAAGGTCTGTCAGTACCTTTAGCGCGGTTTCACTGTTGGTCTTCATCTTCTTATGGGTGTACATGGCTGCATCATACTCCGGAAGCTCCTCAAAGAAGTCAATATGGCCTGCAATTTCGGGGAATACCTCGATCCTTGTCTTGACCATGGATGCGATCTTCCTAAGGTCCAGGTCCTTTTTGATCACTGCCCTGATATAGGGCTCTGCCATCTGGAAAAACTGTTCAAAATCCATGGCCTTCATATATTCACTGTTCATCCACCTAAGCTTGGTCATGTCAAACACGGCCGGCGATTTGCTCATGCGGCGGTAGTCAAATTCCTTTACCATCTCCTCCAACGAGAAGATCTCGCGGTTATCCTCCGGTGACCAGCCAAGAAGGGCCACATAATTCACCACTGCCTCGGATATAAACCCCTGCTCCAGAAGATCCTCAAAGGATGAATGGCCGCTTCTCTTGCTCAGCTTATGGTGTTCCTCGTCCGTGATCAGCGGGCAGTGCACATACACAGGCACCTCCCAGCCAAATGCCTCATAAAGGCGGTTATACTTGGGTGATGAGGACAAATATTCATTGCCCCTCACCACATGGGTGATGCCCATCAGATGGTCGTCCACCACATTGGCAAAATTATAGGTGGGATACCCGTCCGACTTGATGAGTACCATATCGTCCAGCTCGGAATTATCCACTGTGATGTCTCCATAGATCTCATCCTTAAAGGTAGTGGTACCGGTGACAGGATTATTCTGACGGATGACATAGGGCATACCGGCCGCCAGATTGGCCTCCACCTCTTCCCTGGAAAGGCCAAGGCAGTGTTTGTCGTAAGCCATGATCTCCTCGCCGTTCACTGTCTTTTTCAGGGACGAAAGGCGCTCCGGGGTACAAAAGCAGTAATATGCTTCCCCCTTATCAACCAGCTTCCTGGCGTATTCCAGATAGATCCCTGATGCCTGGCGCTCGCTCTGTACATACGGACCCACGCCGCCGTCCTTGTCCGGGCCTTCATCGTGGATCAGCCCCGTGTCCTTTAGCGTCTGGTAAATGATCTCCACAGCGCCTTCCACATAACGCTCCTGGTCTGTATCTTCAATGCGGAGCAGAAAATCCCCGCCCTCATGCTTTGCGATCAGATAGGCATATAATGCCGTCCTCAAATTCCCCACATGCATCCTGCCGGTTGGGCTGGGTGCATATCTTGTCCTTACTCTGCTCATGTTTATCAGTCTCCTATATTTTCCTTTTTCAGGGAAATGAACCGGGCCCGCCTGTATCTCGGGCACTGTCATCCCCTGATTATTACTCATAAAAAATATTATATAACGAAGGTCAAAAAAAGACAATGCCTGATTTTCCACCAGGCACTGCCTCATTGTGCGTCTTATTTAAAGATGGCACCTTCCAGATCGGATGCAAACTTATCCATATCAACAGGCATCCATGAAACCTTTTCCTTGCCGCTTACTTCCACCTTCATTTTCTCGCACTTCACAGTCACGTCAGTGGTTTCCGCAGACGGCTCCATCTCTCCAACCTTTGCCACAAACTGCTTGATCACATCCTGCATCAGCTTCTGGGCGGCTTCCTCGTCACCTGACATGACTGCAGCCATGGTCTCTTCGTCCATGTTGGTCTGCATCTCGGTTATAAGGTCGTTCATGATCTGAGCCAGACCATCGCTGGAATAGCCTGTCACTTTGAGAAGGACGGTGGTCTCATCCTTTGTCTCACTCTGGATCTCAGCCGTGTAGCTCAGCTTGTTCAAAAGGCCTGTCATGGTATCGGACATTTCCTGAACTTCCTCATCCGTGAAGTCAATGCCAAACCCGCCAAACTGATCCTTTAGCATATCAGTCATCTCAGTATAGTCTTCCGCCAGCAGGGATGACCTTACATCATCCTCAGAGGCAAATCCCAGCAGATCCTTCATTGGGATTGCATTTTCCTTTACCACCAGGTCGTACATGGCTCCCACTACCTGATCTGCCGGTGCGAGCTTGCTCTGGCATCCTGTCAGAACCACACTGCACATCATCAGGACTGCTGCCATCAGCAGCGCCAGCTTTGTTTTCATTTTTTTCATAATACTTTTCTCCTCTTTCTATATTGCTATCATAACAGAAATTTTATTTTTCTGCTGCAGCCTCTTCCTTTTTGCCGGCCAGGTCGCTTGGTCTCATGGTCAGGTTGATCCTGCCCATCTTGTCAACCTCAGTTACCTTAACAGTAACTTCGTCTCCAATATTGACCACGTCTTCAACCTTGCCCACTCTCTTGTCGGACAGCTTGGAAATATGGACCATGCCGTCCTTGTTGGGAGCCAACTCCACAAATGCGCCGAAGTTCATGATGCGCACTACCTTGCCGTTAAATACCATACCGGCTTCAATGTCTGTCACGATTCCGGTAATAATGGTGATGGCTTTGTCGATCATGGTCTCATCCGTACCGCACACGCTGACGGAACCGTCATCTGTGATATCGATCTTAACTCCAGTCTCCTCGATGATCTTATTGATCACCTTACCCTGCTTGCCTACCACATCGCCGATCTTCTGAGGATCAATGCTGATCTGCTTGATCTTTGGAGCATATGGGCTTAAATGCTTTCTGGGCTCGGAGATAACAGGCTTCATTACATCCTCCAGAATGTGCATTCTGGCTTCTCTGGTCCTGGTTATGGCCTCCTCGATAATGGGTCTTGTAAGGCCGTGGATCTTGATATCCATCTGGATGGCTGTGATACCGTTTTTGGTACCGCCAACCTTAAAGTCCATATCGCCGAAGAAGTCTTCCAGGCCCTGGATGTCGGTGAGTACAATATAGTCGTCATCCGTATCACCTGTCACCAGACCGCAGGAAATACCGGCTACCATCTCCTTGATGGGCACACCTGCCGCCATCAGAGACAGAGTAGATGCACAGATACTTGCCTGAGAGGTGGAACCATTGGATTCCATGGTCTCGGACACGGTACGGATCGCATATGGGAATTCTTCCGCACTTGGCAGCACGGGGATCAGCGCCCTTTCTGCCAGTGCGCCATGACCGATCTCACGGCGTCCCGGTCCCCTGCTTGGCTTTGTCTCGCCAACGGAGAAGGACGGGAAATTATAGTGGTGCATATAACGCTTGCTGGTCTCATTCTCATCCAGGCCGTCAATCCTCTGTGCATCGGAAAGAGGTGCCAGGGTGCAGGCGTTAAGGATCTGGGTCTGTCCGCGTGTGAACATACCGGAACCGTGTACTCTGGGCAGAAGGTCCACTTCAGCCGCCAGATGGCGGATCTGATCAATGGCACGGCCGTCCGGACGCTTGTGATCCTTTAAGATCATCTTGCGCACGGTCTTCTTCTGGTACTGATAAACAGCCTCTCCCAGCACGGAAAGCCACTCTTCGTTGTCGGCAAATGCCTCTTCCAGGCGCTCTGTCACAGCAGCAATGTTCCTCTCACGTGTCTGCTTGTCATCAGTAAACACAGCCTCCTCCATCTCTGAGGGAGGAACGATCTCCTTAATGGCTGCAAACAGTTCTTCCGGAACAGCGCAGCTTTCATAGGTATGCTTTTCCTTGCCGCACTCAGCTACAATGGTGTCGATAAAGCGGATAATCTCCTGGTTCACTTCGTGTGCCTTAAAAATAGCATCGATCATCTGCTGCTCCGGGACCTCATTGGCACCGGCCTCGATCATGATCACCTTTTCCCTGGTAGATGCAACAGTCAGAGCCATGTCGGAAACCTGCTTCTGATCTGCTGTGGGGTTGATGACAAACTCTCCGTTCACAAGACCTACCTGTGTGGTTGCGCATGGTCCGGCAAAGGGGATATCGGAAATACTGGTCGCAATGGCGGAACCCAGCATAGCGGTCAGTTCAGGGCTGCAGTCCGGATCAACGGACATTACGATATTATCCAGCGTAACATCATTGCGGTAATCCTTTGGGAACAGAGGGCGCATGGGGCGGTCGATCACACGGCATGTAAGGACAGCGTTCTCAGATGCCTTTCCCTCTCTCTTGTTAAATCCTCCCGGGATCTTTCCTACGGAATATAATTTCTCCTCGTATTCCACGCTCAGGGGGAAGAAATCGATTCCCTCCCTTGGCTTTGAGGATGCTGTTGCGGTTGCAAGTACAACGGTATCGCCGTAGTGCATGAATGCTGCACCATTGGCCTGTGCTGCCACCCTGCCCACTTCCACGGTCAGTTTGCGTCCTGCCAGGTCCATACTAAAACTTTTAAACATATTGGTGTCTCCTTTTCTTTCATTAAATATTGTTAGTTGGGAGACAAAAAAGATGCCGAAACTACTGATCTGCCTGCAGAATGCCTGACCCTGACTTGCTTTTTGTCAATTCCTGCAGGTACATCAGCGGTCTCGGAATTTCTCCCTTGTCCGCCCATGATACTATGCCTTATGGCTTTCTCCCTGGTACTTCCATGTCTTTTGCCTGTTTGAAAAAGCAAATATAGGGTGGAGTCCCCTCCACCCTAATCTTCAGAATTACTTTCTGATACCCAGCTTCTCGATTAATGCACGATATCCTTCCAGATCAGTCTTCTTTAAGTAATCCAGAAGACCCCTTCTCTGTCCAACCATCATCAGAAGACCTCTTCTGGAGTGATGATCCTTTGGATTCTGCTTTAAATGTTCGGTCAGTTCGGTGATCCTTTCTGTCAGGATAGCGATCTGAACCTCCGGTGAGCCTGTGTCTCCAGGCTTGCGGCCATACTGTGCAATGATCTGTGCTTTCTTTTCCTTAGAAATCATGGTAGTTCCTCCTTAATATTATTCGTCTCACCGTAAACCAGGCTAATGGCTGGAGTAACCAGGTAACCGGGCATCGGCGTCATTTCATACCGGTTCAGTATAGCACAGTCCAAGCTGGTTGTAAACCGGTAATTTTACATTTATTTTTTATCTCTTAACCTATCTCTTTACCTGGATCTCGGGGTGGCGCTCAAAGTAATCAGCTGCAAACACCTTGTCCATCTCGATGCGCTGCTTCAGTTCCTCCAAAGAGGAAAATTTCTGCTCCGGCCTGTCAAAGGCCAGCAGCTGGACTTCTATGACCTTTCCGTAAAGGTCCTGATGCATATCAAATATATAGGTTTCCACCCCAACCGGATTTCTGCCCTCCACCGTGGGCTTGCGCCCGATGTTGGTAACGCCCCGGTAATAGGTTCCATCCACCAGGACCCGGGACACATACACTCCAAACCGCGGCAGCCGTTTAATGGAGGGAGGCAGCAGATTGGCGGTGGGAAATCCCAGGATGCTTGTTCCGATATGGTTTCCATGGACCACCTCGCCGTGGACCGCATAGGGCTCGCCCAGCAGAGCATTGGCTTTTTCCACATTTCCCTTTTCCAGTTCTTCCCGGATATAGGTGCTGCTGATGTCCCTCAGATGGTCCTTTTCCTTTTCAATCACATGGAGCCGGTATCCCAAGGTCTCCTCCAGCTGCTTTAAAAGCCGCGCATCCCCTGCGCCTTTGTATCCAAAGCTGCAGTCAGGACCCACCACGATCACCTTTGCCTGCATCCGGCCTGCCAGAATGTCTTTTACAAAATCCTCAGGCTTCATGCGGCGCGTTTCCTCACTAAAGGGATATTCCACCAGGTAATCCACCCCCATCTTCTCCATGTTGGCCCGTCTCTCCAGATTGGTGGTGATCACGGTCTGCGGCTGTCCGCTCATCATGGACAGCGGTGGTGTGCCGAATGTGAAGATGGCAGTGGGATATCCAAGGCTGGACTTCAACTCCTGCATGGTGAGCAAAAGCTTCTGGTGCCCCCTGTGTCTTCCGTCAAACTTCCCCAGGGTCACAATGGTTGGTTCTTCTATCTGAAATTCTGTGGTGTCTGCTATATACCTCATACTGCTATTCCTCGTTCTCTTCTGGTACTGGGGCCTGTTTAAAAAATTCATTCATTCCGGATGTCAGGAACATTTTCCAGGGCTTCCACCAGTGCCTGCTGTCCTGGTATTCATAAACGCCCACAAACCGGCCCCTGCTGTCATACATCCTGAATTTCTGTCCCTCGGCCAGATCCTTTACCCACTCCCTGTCATCCCCTGTATCCAGCTGGTTCTTAAAGCAGGGATTTCCATTGTATAACAAAGGATCCGCCTCAGGACGCACCTTCAAAACAGCGTATGACTGCAGGGCTGCTTCTACCGGGAAGATACAGGCGTCAAGGCGCCCTTCATCCCTGATGGCCTCAACCTCATCCAGCTTAAGGCTGTCTTTGATCTCAAAGCGGTCCACCCTGGTCCGCGTCAGGTGTTCCATACATCCCCCGCATCCCAGCCGTGCTCCAATGTCATGGCACAAGGTTCTGATATACGTGCCCTTGGAGCAGGTGACTTTCATCCACACCCTGGGCAGTTCCATCCGCTCCACCTGTATTTCCAGGATCTGTACCCGCCTGGCCTGGCGTTCAATCTCTTTCCCTGCCCTGGCAAGCTCATACAGCTTTTTCCCGTCCACCTTAAGCGCGGAATACATAGGAGGGATCTGGTCATATTCCCCCAGAAATCCCATCACTGCCTCTGTCACAGCCTTTTCATCCAGATCCATGGCAGACTCCCTGTGTTCCATTAACACCGTTCCGGTGGTATCCTGGGTATCGGTCACTGTTCCCAGGAGCATGACGGCTTCATATGTCTTGGACCGGTCTGTGAGCATATCACACAATCTGGTGCCCATGCCAAGGCACACCGGAAGTACGCCTTCCGCCGCGGGATCCAGTGTGCCGGTATGTCCGATCTTTTTCTGCTTTAAAATCCCTCTGAGCCGGGCTACCACATCGTGGGAGGTATAGCCCGGCTCCTTATATATGTTTATGATTCCGTGGTACATGGTCTTATCCTTTATTTCTGTGCCAAAGTATGTTTGGGCTTTGCTTTCAGGCACGGTCTGCGGCCTCGGGTTCCAGCTGTTTTGCAATGTGTCCGGACAGGTTGTTGATCACATCATGGATACTTCCTGTCATGGTGCATCCCGCCGCCCGCACATGGCCGCCCCCGCCAAAAAATGCGGCGATCCGGCTCACGTCCACAAGGCTTTGTGAGCGCATACTCACCTTATATTCCTGGGCTCCTGTCTGGTACAGGAAAATGGCCACCTCCACGCCATCTGTGAGGCGCAGCTGGTCAATGATCCCGTCCATATCCTTGCTGTCTACGCCGTAAAACTCCATCTCATTCTGGCGGATCGCGCTGAAAATACACTTTCCGTCAAAGAATGTAATGCTTTCCAGCAGTGCTCTTCCCAGGATCTGGTTCTGGATATATGTTTTTTTATAAAAGCTGTTGTCAATGATGGATCCAAAATCAATCCCCTTGGCCATCAGTTTTCCTGCGATCTCCATGGTGGTTCCTGAGGTACAGGAGTATTTGAATACGCCCGTGTCATGGACAATCCCCGTGTAAAGGCATTCCGCCACCCGGATATCGATCTTTTCCTCATCCAGCTGTCCATAAAGGACTTCGCAGGTGGAACTGGCTTCAGGAACCACCAGGTTACTGCCTGCAAAACGGGTGTTAGTCACATGGTGATCCAGACACAGGCTCTTCTTTGCCTGTGCAAGCAGGCTGGAAAATTCTCCCAGCCGGCCCACATCACCGCAGTCCAGGCAGACGCAGAGCTCATAGTTCTCCCCATCCGCCCGGTGGCGTATTTCATCAAATCCCTTCAGATAGCCGAATTTATCCGAGGCCTCCTCCAGGTACACTGCTGCCCGGATATCCGGGCAGTTAAGGCGGAGATAGTTATACAGTCCCAGTGCGGAACCCAGACAGTCCCCATCAGGGCGAATGTGTCCAAGAATCGCTACCGAACCCGTACCCTCTAACATCTGTTCCAAAATTGTCATCAGATCTCCTCCTCTTCACCTTCCTCATCCTGTCCTTCCCCTTGGTGAAGGTCCTTTGTGACCTCATCAATGAGCTTTGACATATTAACACCATACTCAATGGACTGATCCAGGATGAACTTAAGTTCCGGTGTATTGCGCAGATTGATCCTTCTTGCCAGTTCCCTGCGCACATACCCCTCCGCGCTCTTTAAGCCTTCAATGGTTGCCTTTGCCGCGTCTTCATTTCCCAGTACGCTGATATATGCCTTGCAGTACTTAAGGTCAGGCGTGACTTCCACGGAAACCACACTTGTCATGGGATGGATCCTTGGGTCTTTAATGCCATTGCGAATGATCTCACTCAATTCCCTGAGTACCTCCGCATTGATTCTAGTATTCTTTATGCTGTTCTTGCGCATGTTGCTCCTCTCTTTCCGTCCAGGAAAGGGCGTGACAGGCCGACCCTTTCACCGGTTCCGCCTGTCATCGTGTGTATGAGCGTATCTATCTTGGTACTTCTACCATGATGTAAGCTTCAATCTCATCATCTTCCTGGAGATCATTAAACTTCTCAAATACAAGGCCGCACTCGTAGCCGGCAGCCACTTCCTTTACATCATCCTTGAAACGTTTTAAGGATGCCAGCGGACCCTCAAAGATCTGGTCCTTGCCTCTGCTGACCCTGCAGCTGCATCCTCTCTGGAACTTGCCGTCCAGGACATAGGAACCTGCAATGGTACCCACGCCGGATGCCTTAAAGGTCTGTCGGATCACGGCATGGCCGATCACCTTCTCCTCAAATACAGGATCCAACATACCCTTCATAGCTGCTTCCACATCCTCGATCGCCTGGTAGATCACCTTGTAAAGGCGCATATCCACCTTCTCCCTCTCGGCAATGGACTTGGCCGTTGCGTCCGGGCGGATGTTGAAGCCAATGATGATGGCGTTGCTGGCAGATGCCAGGGAAACATCAGACTCATTGATCGCGCCTACGCCGCCGTGGATCACTTTTACCATAACCTCTTCATTGGAAAGCTTTGTAAGGCTCTGCTTAACCGCTTCCACAGATCCCTGCACATCAGCCTTGATGATCAGCGGCAGTTCTTTTACATTGCCTGCCTTGATCTGGCTGAACAGGTCATCCAGGGATAATTTCGCCTTGGTATCCTCGATCAGTTTGCTCTTGCCCTCTGAGATAAATGTCTCAGCAAAGCTTCTTGCTTCCTTCTCGCTCTCTGTTGCCACAAATACCTCGCCTGCGTTGGGCACATCATTCAGACCCAGGATCTCTACCGGCGTGGATGGCCCTGCCTCTTTTACTCTGCGGCCCCTGTCATCCATCATGGCACGGATCTTGCCAAAGCATGCGCCTGCGGCAATGGTATCTCCTACCCTTAAGGTTCCCTTTTGTACCAGGACAGTGGCCACGGGGCCCTTGCCCTTATCCAGCTCAGCCTCGATCACAAGGCCTCTTCCCTTACGGTTTGGATTGGACTTAAGTTCAAGGACATCTGCTGTCAGGAGAACCATTTCCAGCAGGTCCGTAATTCCCTCTTTGGTATGCGCGGATACAGGTACAAAGATCGTGCTGCCGCCCCAATCCTCAGAAATCAGTTCATACTCGGACAGCTCCTGTTTTACCTTATCCACATTGGCGCTTGGCTTATCGATCTTGTTGATGGCAACAATGATCTCCACGCCCGCTGCCTTTGCATGGTTGATGGCTTCCACGGTCTGAGGCATCACGCCGTCATCTGCGGCAACCACCAGGATTGCTATATCAGTGGACTGGGCGCCTCTCATACGCATAGCTGTAAACGCCTCATGTCCGGGTGTATCTAAGAAGGTGATCTTGCGGTCATTGATCTCGATGACGGATGCACCGATATGCTGTGTAATGCCGCCCGCTTCCCTTGCAGTTACATTGGTCTCACGGATCGCATCCAAAAGCGAGGTCTTACCATGGTCAACGTGTCCCATTACACACACAACCGGTGATCTGGGCACCATATCCTCCTGGCTCTCATCATCTTCCTTTAAGAGTTCTGCGATCACATCAACTTTTACTTCTTTTTCACAGAGTACATCAAACTCCATGGCGATTTCTTCCGCCTGCTCATAATCGATCTCCTGGTTCAGGGTCACGATCTGTCCCTTTAAGAAGAGCTTCTTAACGATCACGGACGGCTGCAGCTTCATCTTGTCAGCCAGTTCCTTAATGGTCAGGCTGTCCGGAAGAGTGATGGTCTTCACCTCATCAACCTTTGCATCCTCCTTTTTCGGCACCGGCATGATAAATGCGCCCTTGCCTGTTTTCGGAGTCTTCTTTCCGTCCTCTACGCGGTCTCTCTTATCGTAACGGTCATTTCTGTGAGCATTCTTATTACCACGGTTGCTGGTGGGTTTTGCCTGGATGGATGTCTCAAAGGAGGGTTTACCGTCCCTTGCGCCGCCCGGACGGCGGTTATCGCCGCGGGGCCCTCTGTTATCCCTTGCATCCTTATCTTTATCATCACCACGGCCTGCATAGCCTCCCTGGGGTCTGCCGCCATAGCCGCCTCCCTGGGGACGGTTGCCCTGATAGCCTCCCTGGCCCTGGGGTCTGTTGCCCTGATAACCGCCTGGACGGTTACCCTGGTAGCCTCCCTGCCCCTGGGGTCTGTTGCCCTGGTAGCCTCCCTGGCCCTGGGGTCTGTTGCCCTGGTAACCACCCTGACCTTGAGGTCTGTTGCCCTGGTAACCGCCTTCGCGGTTGCCCTGGTAGCCTCCCTGGCCCTGAGGTCTGTTGCCCTGGTAGCCGCCTTCGCGGTTGCCCTGGTAGCCTCCCTGGCCCTGGGGCCTATTGCCCTGGTAGCCGCCTTCACGGTTGCCCTGGTAGCCTCCCTGACCCTGGGGCCTGTTGCCCTGGTAGCCGCCTTCGCGGTTGCCCTGGTAGCCTCCCTGGCCCTGAGGTCTGTTGCCCTGGTAGCCGCCTTCGCGGTTGCCCTGGTAGCCTCCCTGGCGGTTGCCCTGATAGCCGCCTTCACGGTTGCCTTGGTAACCTCCCTGGCGGTTGCCCTGATAGCCGCCTTCACGGTTGCCCTGGTAGCCGCCTCCCTGGCGGTTGCCCTGATAGCCGCCCTCACGGTTGCCCTGGTAGCCTCCCTGACGGTTGCCCTGGTAGCCTCCCTCACGGTTGCCCTGATAGCCTCCCTGACGGTTGCCCTGATAGCCTCCCTCGCGGTTGCCCTGGTAGCTTCCCTGACCCTGAGGTCTGTTGCCCTGGTAGCCGCCTTCACGGCTGCCCTGGTAACCTCCCTCGCGGTTGCCCTGATCGCCTCCCTGGGAAGGGCTCTGTGTCCTGTTATTATCCCTTGCCTCAGGCGCAGCCGCAGTCTCGGCCGGATGGGCAGCGGGCGCTTCCTTTACAGCGGCCGGCTGAACTTCCTGAGCCTGAACCTGAGGACGCGGCGTCTCCTGCTGCACAGACGGTGCAGGGGCCGGCGCTTCCGCCCTGGGCGCCTGCTGCTGTGGCTGTGGTTTTGGCTGCGGCTTGGGAGGAGCAGGACGCTTGATCTGCTGCTGGGCATTCTGCGGCCTGAACACAGCCGTCAGTTTTTTCTTTCCCGCCTCAGGTCTGCCTGTGGACTCAGAAACAGTTTTAGAAGCTTCCGCCTTAGGCGCCTCCTGTTTGGACACATCTGTCCTGGGTGCTTCTGTCCTGGGTGTCTCACTTCTCGGCCCTTCTGTTTTTGGTGCTTCTGTCCTTGACATCTCAGTTCTCGGACCAGCCCCCGCCTTCTTATGATTTACAGATGATCTCACAATATTCTCCTGCTCCCTTGTAACATTGGATGCAGCGTACAAAGCGGCAGCAGTATCTTTTTGTTTTATAATTTCCAATATCTCTTTACTGGTTTTACCCAGTTCATTTGCCAGTTCACTTACTCTCATTCAAACTACCTCCATTTATATTCATTAGTTCTGCCATTGACTTTGCGAACCCTGCATCTTCCACGGACAGGGATGCTCGAAACTCCTGACCGATGGCGTGCCCCAGTTCATCCTTTGTTCCAAACAGATAGATTGGGACTTTATAGTGAGTGCACATATTGGTAAACATTTTCTTCGTATTATCCGAAGCTTCTTCCGATACGATTACCATTTGCGACCTTCCGCTCTTTACAGATTTCTCCGTCGAAAATTCTCCGCTGACCACTTTCCTTGCCCTCTTTGCAAGGCCAAGCAGGCTTAGCAGCTTTTTGCTATTTACCAAGCTCTTCCATCTCCTTTTCCAGAGTCTCATATACCTCTTTTGGAATGGGCATTTTAAAGGACCGATCCAACCCCTTGCTTTTCACGGCCTTTTTCAGGCATTCCATCGATGGGCACAGGTAAGCGCCTCTGCCGTTCTTACGGCCGGTGGCATCTAACACAATCTCATCTTCGGCGGTTTTTATAACTCTTATCATTTCTTTCTTGCTCTTCATCTCCTGACAGCCTATGCACTGTCTGAGCGGAACTTTTTTCATGCTCACATACATCACTCCTAATCTTTTCAGAGTATCCCTATTCCTGTTCGTTTACGTCTTCCTGGTAGTCCTCTTGATATTCCTGGTAGTTTTCCGGCTCCTCATACGTTTCTTCCTCAAAGCTTGCAGCCGGTGTGTCTCCGTACTGGAGGCCCATCTGCTCAAAGAGCCCCATCTCCCTTGCCTGTGTCTCGCTCTTGATGTCGATCTTAAAGCCTGTAAGCCTTGCAGCCAGCCTTGCGTTCTGGCCTTCCTTGCCAATGGCCAGGGACAGCTGGTAATCCGGCACGATCACCTGTGCCTCCCGCGCTTCCTCGTCAGCCACCACGCAGATCACCTTGGCCGGGCTCAGCGCATTCTCGATCAGGTACGCGGGATTGTCGTCCCAGTTGATAATATCAATCTTCTCTCCACGCAGTTCGCTTACAATGGAGTTGACCCTTGCACCGTTAAGGCCCACGCATGCGCCCACGGGATCCACATTGGAATCGTTGGATTTTACAGCGATCTTTGTTCTGGAACCTGCTTCCCTGGCAATGGCCTTGATCTCCACCGTGCCGTCACGCACCTCCGCAACTTCAGATTCAAACAGGCGCTTTACAAGGTCCGGATGGGTTCTGGAAACGGAAACCCTGGGTCCCTTTGGAGTATCCTTCACCTCGATCACGTATACCTTGATACGCTCGGTTGGGCGGAACGTCTCTCCCTTTACCTGCTCGCTCTCATTTAAGATCGCGTCCACTCTTCCCAGATTAATACTCACGTTCCTGCCCAGATAGCGCTGGACGATACCTGTCATAACATCCTTTTCCTTGGTATAATACTCATTGTAAAGGACCTTGCGCTCTTCCTCACGGATCTTCTGCAGGATCACGTTCTTTGCGTTCTGAGTGGCGATACGGCCAAACTTCTTGGAATCCAGGGGGATCTGCACCGTGTCTCCCACCTCATACTTTGGGCTCAGCATTTTGGCATCCGCCAAGCTGATCTCCAGGATATCGTCTTCCACGTTCTCTACAACGGTCTTCTCAGCATATACGGCAAAATCACAGGTGTTTGGATTCACTGTGACCTTTACGTTATCGGCTTTTCCAAAATGGTTCTTACAGGCAGTGAGCAGGGAGTTTTCGATCGCTTCGATCAGTGTATCCTTGGCGATATTCTTCTCCTTTTCCAAAACCTCCATTGCCTCCAACAGTTCCTTGTTCATGTTTATCCTCCTATCCATGCCTGGGCATGTGAATTAAAAATGCTTAAAAATCCAGTGCCAGCCGTATAAGGGCAATGTCCGGCTTCTCAAATACCATGAGGCTGCCGTCTTCCATGGTCAGCGTCACAGTATTTTCATCATATGCACTTAAGGCACCTGTAAATTCCTTCTGCTTATCAATCTGACGATACAGGCGCACATCCACATCCTTGCCCATGCTTCTGATAAAGTCCTTCTCTTTTTTCAGAGGACGGCCCAGACCCGGTGAACTGACTTCCAGGATATAGCTTTCATCAATAAAATCTTCTTTATCCAGCCATTCGCCTAACTTTCTGCTGATGACCTCGCAGTCGTCCACAGCGATCCCGCCTTCCTTATCAATATAAGCCCTGAGGTACCAGGTACCTGCTTCCCTTACATATTCCACATCCACAAGTTCAAAATGATGCTCATCCATCAGCGGAAGGAGGTATTTTTCTACTCTGCTCTCATAATTCTCCTTTTTTCCCATCCTTACACCACCTTTCTGATTCTACTCAAAACGAAAGAGTGGACCGGCGTCCACTCTTTATCAGTAATCTACATTAGTTATCGTATACACTATACCATCATGTTCCGGTAAATGCAAGCATTTTCAAGGATTTTGTTGAAATATTCCTGTAAATTAAAGCATTGCACGTCCTCTGCACCAGGTCTGGATCACACTGTAATCGTCATCCAGCACCACCAGGTCTCCATCGCATCCGGCTGCGATCCTGCCTTTTCGTTTATCCACCCCCAGGCACCTGGCAGGATTAATGGTACAGGAATTGACAGCGGTGTCAAAGGGAACCATGGCTTCCTCCACCAGGATCCTAAGTCCCCGGTTCATGTTCAGGGTGCTTCCCGCAATGGTGTCAGATCCCTTCAGCCGTGCCAGTCCGTCATCCCCGATCTCGATGTCGTGCCCTCCCAGCTGGTACTGTCCTCCCGGAGGGCAGTGCTTTGCGCGCAGGGAATCGCTGATCATAATGGAATAATCCCGTCCCTTGGAATGGAAGAAATTGTTAAGGGCAGCCAGGTGGGAATGGCAGCCATCGCATATGATCTCGCCGTAAATGTCCCTGACCCTCAAAGCAGTTCCCACCAGCCCCGGCTTGCGGTGATGGTACGGCGTCATGCCGTTGTACACATGGGTCATGGAGGTTGCGCCATTGGCAATTCCCAAAAGAGCCTGCTCATAGGTGGCCGCGGAATGCCCCATGCTCACCACCACGCCGTGGGTGGAACAATATCTTGTGAGCGCATGGTCCGGATCACGCTCCGGAGCCAAAGTGATATACTTAATCAGCCCCCCGGCCGCCGCCTGATACCGTTTAAACTGTTCCACAGAGGCAGTGGCAATGGCTTCCGGAGGCTGGGCCCCCTTGTACTCCATGTCCAAGAACGGGCCTTCAAAATGGATCCCCAGGATCTCTGCGCCCTCATAGCCTTCTTCCACCACGGCAGCCACATTTGCAACCGCCTTTGTAAGCACCTCCGGCATCTGGGTCACGGTGGTGGGCAGAATAGAGGTGACCCCCTCCTCAGGAATGCGCTTCATCCAGTTTCTCAATCCCTCCGGCTCTCCGTCATTGGTATCAAAATCATAAGCCCCATGGGTGTGGATATCAATAAATCCCGGAAGGATCCTCTTGTCCCCGTAATCATGGTCCACAGGTCCTGTACCGTAATTGTAAATGCGTTCAATGGTTCCCTTTTCAATCTCCAGCTGCGCTGCCACAAACTGGCCTCCTATCCAAATCCTCTTACCCTGAATCCTCATATCATCTTCTCCTTTCTCTTTCTTTCCCTTTGATACCCTCAGCGGACAGGGGAGTACACGGTTTTGCACCACAGATTTGCGATTCTGCGGCGTTACTGTCTCTGGGCGTAGCCGACTGACGTTAAGGCGGCCAGCCGCCAAAAGACGGCGGTTGGGGCGTGTGTGCCCTTGTTCACTGAGGGTACTCCCACCTCTATTATTTATATCCTTAGTTTATATCCTTTGAGTACAGTATAACACGTTAGAAATATTTTTCAATATAGTTCTTAAAATAAAAATATTTTTTATTATCTTTACACACACAGGTTTTCACCGAAAAGGAACGGACATGATACAAAAAAGGAACCATGACCAGTGACCGCATACCTGCCGGACCACTGTTTATGGTTCCCTTTCATTTCTGCTTATATTCCTTTTCGGTCCAGAAGAGCGGCTATGTGCGGAAAGGGTTCCAGACTGCGCCGCAGGATCCCATGTATATATGCAATGGTGATCCCATAATTGGTCATGGGTACGCACTGATCCCGGGCGCATTTCATCCTGTACTTCATCTCCCGCTCATTGAGCATGCATCCGCCGCAGTGGATGATCAAACGGTAGCCGCCCAGGTCGTCCGGAAATTCCGTTCCTGATGTAAATACAAATTCAGGTTCTGTTCCCGTAAAACCCTGTATCCAGGACGGAAGCTTCACCGTACCTATGTCACCGCACTGCCTGTGGTGTGTACACCCCTCTGATACCAGTATCCGGTCCCCTTTTCCTATGTGATCCAGAGCCGTCACGCCCTCCACCAGCTGTTCCAGATCCCCTTTATATCTGGCAAAAAGGATGGAAAAAGAAGTCAAAAGAATATCCTTTGGCGTATCTGCAGAAACCCTGGCAAATACCTGGCTGTCCGTGATCACCATTTTGGGCTTCTTCCCCAGCGCCGGCAGCACCCCTGCCAGTTCATTTTCCTTAAGGACAATGGCAGTCGCATCCGCTTCCAGGATATCGCGTATGGTCTGCTGCTGGGGCAGGATCAGCCGTCCCTTGGGAGCAGCCTTGTCAATGGGCACTACCAGCACTGCAAAATCCTGTGGTTCCAGCAGATCTCCCACAATCCTGCGGCTGTTCTCCTGGATCTTTCCCAGTGCGGCCAGGCACTCCTTAAGATCGGCGATCCCCTGACCGGTCAAGGCACTGACTTTTACCAGCGGGAGGCTTTGTTTCCAATCCACCTGCCCAGGATCTTTCTGTTCCAGGTCCATCTTGTTACAGACGATCACACAGGGAATCCGCTTTTCCTCTATGCGTTTTAAAAGGGAGCTGTCCTCAGGCGTCATGCCATGGCAATGGTCCACCACCAGGACAGCCACATCCGTCTTGTTCAGCACCTGATAGCTTTTCCTGACACGCAGGCTGCCCAGCTCCCCCTCATCATCGATCCCCGGAGTGTCGATCATCATCACAGGTCCCAGGGGAAGCAGCTCCATGGCCTTGTACACAGGGTCCGTGGTGGTTCCCTTCACATTAGAGACCACAGCCAGATTCTGGCCCGTGACAGCATTGAGCACGCTGGACTTGCCTGCATTTCTCCTTCCAAAGAACCCAATATGGACCCGATCCGATGCCGGTGTGTTATTCATTCCCATACGCTTTTGCTCCTCTTTTCCTTTTTCATTTGTAACTGTTTAAGGACGGCTCATCTTCTTGGCCGAAAAGCTGATACCCAACTGTTACTTTCATTATTATATTGCATATTACTACAGCCCCCATGGGCTGTCAATCCCCGGAAAGGAATTCTCTTTGTCGGACCTTTTCCGGAGCATAGGCGCACCGGGGCATAGGTGCACCGGGGCGCATTGGGATCCAGGGCGGAAAAACCCCTGCCCGGGGCATCTCAAACCGCAGGCAGGGGAATGGGGCACGCATGTTCTCCTTTATAATCCGCTCTCAATTTTCTGCCGTTTGATCCCATGCTTTTCGGCAAAGCCGGTAAGGATCATGGTCAGCGCTCCGTCTCCTGTTACGTTACAGGCTGTTCCAAAGCTGTCCTGCAGGGCAAAAATAGTGAGCATCAGGGCTGTTCCCGTCTCATTAAACCCGAGAACGCCTGTAATCAGGCCCAGGGACGCCATTACCGTACCGCCCGGAACGCCAGGCGCACCAATGGCAAATACTCCCAGGAGGGCACAGAACAAAAGCATGGTTCCCGTGGACGGGATATAACCGTAAAGTATCTTAGATATTGTCATAACAAAGAACACCTCCGTGAGCACGGAGCCGCACAGATGGATGTTGGCAAACAACGGGATGCCAAAATCCACCATATCATCCCTCAGAGGAGGCTGGGATTTCTTTGCACAGCGCAGAGCAACCGCCAGGGTTGCTGCGGAGGACATGGTTCCCACAGCCGTAATATAGGCCGGCCCGTAATTCTTGATCACATCCATGGGGTTCTTGCCTGAATATGCTCCGCCGATGGCGTACAGCAGGGCCATCCAGATATAGTGCCCGATCATGACAATGACGACCACCTGGATAAATACGGGCAGCTGTTTTGTTATGGTTCCTTCATATGACAATGCACAGAAGGTGAAAGCGATAAATACAGGAAGAATGGGAATAACAACTTTTGTTACAATGGACAGTACGATCTGCTGGAATTCCTCCAGGACATCTGTGATCACCCTTGCTTTGGTCCACGTGGCAGCCAGGCCCAAAAGCAGTGAAAAGATCAGGGCGCTCATCACCGGCATGATCTGGGGAATGTCCAGCTGGAACACGATCTCAGGCAGTTCCTTCAGCCCCTCCACCTCTGTGGCAATGGAAAGGTGGGGGATTATAAGATAGCCTGCCACCATGGAAAACAGCGCAGCGCCGATAGATGAAATATACGCAATTGAAACAGCAACTCCCAGCATTTTGGACGCATTATTCCCAAGCCTTGTAATGGAGGGAGCAATGAATCCAATGATGATCAACGGAACGCAGAATACGATCACCTGGTTCAGTATGTATTTGATCGTTACAATGACATGCATAAGACCTTCGCCGGAAACCTGGCCAATGACAATACCCAGAATAACCCCCAACAGTAATCGGAACGGTAAACTACTTGTTATTTTTTTCATACCTATTCTCCAATCATAATTTTTATGATCCCTTCGCCGGTCTCCCTCATCCCTTTATTTCCAGGCAGACCAACATTCTTACGTGTTGCCTCGACACCACTTGTCACAATGCCGCCTTCTCTGGTGTAACCTCAGCCATCACCTCCCATTCCTTTTGTGGATTCCCTGCCACGATCCGGTCCGCTGCCAAAATTCCCTTTCAGTGATCTGTATTGGGAATCCGGTTACTAAAAGAGTACCACATTTTATGCCCCCAGGTCAATGTCTGTATCATTACATGTTTCCCTGTTTAAGATTCCCTTATCTACCGGGGTATCTATTGTAAGTATATACATCTGCGGGTATAAGGTGAACCATAAAACCGTAATAAATAACTGCAGGGCTGCCGGACAACAGGAAACGGTCCGCAGCTCCGGGGAGTTTTTGAAAAAAACCTGAAAAACTTGGAATTTATATATCTGCGCTTTACATTTCCCCACCCATATTGTTATAATAAAAACATATAGCAAAAAAAAATGGTATGAAAATTTGTTATATCGCATGGAGGTAAGGGATGGAGCAGAACCTATCACAATATAAGATATTCTATGAGGTGGCAAAAGCCGGCAATATTTCCAAAGCCGCTAAAGAACTCTATATCAGCCAGCCGGCCATCAGCAAGGCCATCAGCAAGCTGGAGGACAGCCTGGGACTTTCCCTGTTTACCCGCAGCTCCAGGGGCGTGCAGCTCACCGCGGAGGGGGAGATCCTGTTCGAGCACACCAGGGAAGCATTTGATGCTTTGGAGCGGGGTGAATCCGAGTTAAAGAGGATCCAGGAGTTCGATATCGGCCATTTGCGCATTGGGGTGAGCAACACCTTGTGCAAGTATATCCTGCTTCCCTATTTAAAAACCTTTATTGACCAGTACCCCCACATGAAGGTGACCATAGAAAGCCAGTCCACGGCCCAGACCCTGACGCGTCTGGAACAGCAGAAAATCGATCTGGGACTTGTGGCCGAACCCTCCGTGCGCAGGGATCTGGCATTCATACCAGTAATGGACATACAGGATATCTTTGTCACCACACCCTCTTATCTGGAGAACCTGTACTTAAGAGAGGGACAGGATACCAATATTTTTGAGACCGGCAACATCATGCTTCTGGATACCAGCAACATGACGCGCCACCATGTGGATGAGTATATGTCCGATAACAATATCATACCCAGGCAGGTGCTGGAGGTGACCACCATGGACCTGCTCATTGAGTTTGCAAAAATCGGTCTGGGGATCGGGTGCGTGATCAAGGAACTGATCCAAAAGGAACTGGACAACGGCATTCTGGTGGAGATCCCCCTGGAAATCCCCATTCACAGAAGGACCATTGGTTTTTCCTACCATCCGGCCAACCAGGCCCTGGCTTTGAGAACATTTTTGGAGTTCTTATACTAAAGTTCAGGCAGTCAAAAGGCGGTTCCTCCCATGCCGGGGAGAAACCGCCTTTTATACATTACATACTCATACCCACAATTTTATCGTTTCTTCTATGGCCTTTTACCTATGTAACCACTGTCCCGATGCCGGCAATTAGTTATTGATCAGCTTATCGGTGTCATTCCAGCTGTACAGCTTTCTCAGCTCAGAGCCAACCTTTTCAAGCGGCTGGGCAGCTTCGTTCTTTCTCATGGCATTAAAATGAGGACAGCCTACCTGGTTCTCTGTGAGCCAGTCTTTTGCAAAAGTACCGTCCTGGATATCGGACAGGATCTTCTTCATGGCCTTCTTTGTCTCATCTGTCACAATCTTTGGTCCGGTGATGTAATCGCCGTACTCTGCCGTGTTGGAGATGGAATATCTCATACCGGCAAAGCCGCTCTCATAGATCAGGTCAACAATCAGCTTCATCTCATGCACACACTCAAAATATGCATTCTCAGGAGCATAACCGGCTTCAACCAGGGTCTCAAATCCGGCTTTCATCAGAGCGCACACGCCGCCGCACAGAACAGCCTGCTCTCCAAAGAGGTCTGTCTCTGTCTCTACCTTAAAGGTAGTCTCCAGGATACCGGCCCTTGCGCCGCCGATCCCCTGACCATAAGCCAGAGCCATATCGGTTGCCTTGCCTGTTGCATCCTGATGTACCGCGATCAGACATGGGGTTCCTCTGCCTCTCTGATATTCGCTTCTTACCGTGTGGCCCGGAGCCTTTGGCGCGATCATGGTCACATCCACATCCTTAGGCGGAACGATCTGTCCGAAATGGATGGCAAAACCGTGAGCAAACATCAGCATCATGCCTGGACGCAGGTTTGGAGCGATGGACTCTTTATACATAGCCGCCTGCTTTTCGTCATTGATAAGGATCATAATAACATCGGCTTTCTTGGTTGCCTCTGCTGCCGTATATACTTCAAAGCCCTGCTCCTCGGCCTTTTTCCAGGAACGGCTTCCCTCATACAGACCTACAATTACATTGCAGCCTGACTCCTTTAAATTTAATGCATGTGCATGTCCCTGGCTGCCGTAACCGATGACAGCGATGGTCTTGCCTTCCAGTAATGATAAATTACAATCTTCCTGATAATAAATCTTTGGCATTGCTCTCTTCCTCCTTGATTCCTTTGAAAATGTATATGTTAAGGCAACAAAACCGACGACTCTCAGTCCGCCCTTGGCCGCCCCCTTAAGCTCTTATTTACCGCAACCGATCCCTACGGAAGCATCCTGATATCTTCAGCGCCTCGCTCAAGTCCGGTCAGACCGGTACGGGCCAGTTCCAAGATCTCATAATCTTCCAGCAGATTGATGAGCGCGTCCAGCTTGGACTGGTCGCCTGTCAGCATGACTGTCAGGGAGTCCTTGCCCACATCCACGATGGTTGCACGGAATATGCTGGAAATAGCGCTGACCGACTGGCGGTCCGAAGCATTGGCCTTCACCTTGACCATCATCAGTTCCCTGTACACGGAACGGTCCGGCTTCAACTCCTTGATATCCCTTACATCCTCCAGTTTGTTTAACTGGTTCTTGATCTGCTCCAGAACAGTCTGATCACCCAGGGAGACCACGGTCATCCTGGAATACCGCGGGTCTGCGGTGACACCAACGGTCAGGCTTTCAATATTGTAACCACGGCGGCTGAACAGTCCGGCCACCCGGGCCAGCACGCCGGCAGTATTGTCTACAAGCAGCGATAACACGATTCTGTCATCCATATAATCCCACCCTCTCATCATGGTTCAGGCAGTTATGGTCCTGCCCTTTCCATATAGTAATTTCAATCATAACAACCATTGTTCTATTTGTCAATTGCATAATAGGAATGGTTATTATGAGTTTTAGTTATACTAGTACCTTTATTAAAGGGACAAAAGAAACTGTTCAAGTTCTGAAACAGTTTCAACCACATGGGCGGCCCGGCAGTCTTCCATCTCCTGACGGCTCCCGTATCCGTAGAGCACGCCTACACATTCCATGCCGCACTCCCTGGCTCCCAGCACATCATGTTCCCGGTCCCCCACCATCACGGCATTGTCCACCGCCTCTTTTTGTAGGCCCAGGCCGCTGGACTCCAGCACATACCGGATCACATCACCCTTCCTGCACCTTGTCTCATCCAAATTGGCTCCGCCGATAAAATCAAAGTACTCTGCCAGTTTAAAATGCTCAAGTATTTTCACTGCAAATTCCTCAGGCTTGGAGGTGGCCACCAGCAGGGTTTTGCCCGCGTCCTTTAGGGCCTGGAGCATTTCCCTGATTCCGGGATATTCCTTGTTCTCATACCATCCCTGCCTGCTGAAATACTCCCGGTATATGAGCACGCCCTCCCAGGCCTGCTCATTGGAAAAGCCATAAAACTTCTTATAGCTGTCCGTCAGGGGCGGCCCGATAAAGGGGCAAAGGGAATCCAGGTCCTCCACCTGGATCCCGTAATGGTTCAGGGCATAACACACGGATTTCGTGATCCCCTCTTTGGGGTCTGTCAGTGTTCCGTCCAAATCAAATAATATATGAGTCTTATGATCCATCCGTTTCTCCCATTCCGTTATATTTTCCCGTCCTTAAACGCTTTCATCATCTCATGTCCCACGCTGATATAAGGTCCGTATTCCACGATCTCATCCCGTGTAAACCATCCGGCCTCCGAGAGTTCGTCCTCCTCCAGGCGTATGGTATCGTCCCCGTCCAGCTCCGCCGTAAATCCGATCATCTCCGTGTCTGAGAATGCCCAGGGCTGGCTCTTATAATAGCGTATGTTCTTTACCTTCAGTCCCACTTCCTCCATCACTTCCCTGCGCACGCAGTCCTCAAAGGTCTCACCGATCTCCACAAATCCGGCGATCAGAGCGTAATTGCGGTAAGTCCCCCTTGCATACCTGGACATGAGGAGTTTGTCCTTGTTTTTAATAGCCACAATTATGGCCGGACTGATCTTGGGATATTCCGTCTGTCCGCACTCAGGGCAGACCATGGCCCGTTCCTTTTCACTGGGCGCTATCTTCTGCCCGCAGCCCCCGCAGTACTTCCTGCTCTGGAGCCATCTGTAAAGCTGGCTGCCCGTTATCCCTGCAAACGCCTGATAAAGGGGTTCAAAGGTCCTGAAAACCGGCAGTCCTTCCATGACGTAACCGCCGAACTCCGGCACCTTCATATCCGTCACCAGATAGTAGGCCCTGTCGTCAATACAGAACAGATACCTGGCCCCAGGCCTCACATCCTCCTCGTCCAAAAGATCCCTGAAGGTAGGGATCACGTACCCCTCCCCCTGCCGTAAAAGCATAACCTTATTGTACTCATAATGGAGGACAAAGTCCTGTTCCTCCGGCGCCTTTTTGCGGAATGTGGGATCATATGTATGAGGCGCTATATCCTGTATCATAGATTATATCATCTTCCTTTCCAAGTCCTTTTCGGGTTTGATGTCTATTGTATCACAGGATCGGAGGGTTGTAAAAGAGATAATTGGGATTTAATTGGCTGAAAGGATAGGCGCCAGTCCGTGAAGAGAATGGGACGGGACGGGGGGAGGGTACGGCTTCTGGGCCGGCAGGTCACAGACCTGCGCGCCCCTCCTTAATCGTGTATTACTACGTTTAGTTTTTTGCGGATTCCAAGGCTCAAGATTCCCAGTATGGATTTGCCGTCCACCATGCAGCTGCCGCAGCATACGTCCACGTCCTGGGGGTACTGCTCTACGCGGTTTACAAACTGTTTGACGTCCTCTATTGTATTAAATGTAATTTCCTTTGTTGTCATAAAAAACCTCCTGTATCTAATACGGCTTATGTTATGGGCCGTATTTTTATTGATACAGGAAGTTTTCCCCTTTTAAAAAGGTTTATACCGTTCCAGCTTTTTCCAGAAAGGTTTTATTTTCCACCTGGCCAGGGAGCTGAAAAAATAGTAGTAGATGATAAAGCATACGCTGGTCAGGCTCCAGGTCAGGGGGTAGCAGAAGGCTGCGCCAATGATGTTGTGGAAATGGGGCAGGGCAAACATGATCCAGAGCACGCGTACACCGCAGATCCCCACACCGGTGATGATCAGGGGCATCCATGCATCTCCCACGCCTCTCAGCGTACCGGACAGTATCTCGATGGCAATATATGTGATAAAGGTGGGGACCATAAAATGCAGCAGCCGGATGCTGATCTCCTGGACCTGGGGATCTGTTGTAAACATAAGTACCAGATAATGGCCCCAGTGATACAGGGCGGCACCGGCCATGGTTGTCATTACCGCTCCCACCACCATACAGGCTCCGGCGCCTTTCCTCACACGGTCGATCCGGCCCGCACCGTAATTCTGTCCCACAAAGGTGGTGGCCGCAATCCCAAGGGCATTGATCATCATCCAGAACAGGCCGTCCACCTTTCCGTAGGTGGCCCATGCCGTCACATTGTCTGTTCCCAGTGTGTTCACGCCTGCCTGGATGATAATATTGGAGATATTGTACATAATGGACTGCATTCCCGCAGGGATTCCGATCCGCACGATCCGCCTCAGCATCCTTTGGTCGATCCTGACCTTCTTCCACTCCAGCTTGTAGGTGTCCTCTGTCTTCATCAGGGTCCATACCACCAGGACAGCGCTGAGAAGCTGTGACGCGATGGTGGCAATGGCGGCACCGGCCACACCGATCTTCAGGACAGCCACCAGAAGCACATCCAGCACAATGTTCACAAAGCAGCTGGCGATCAGAAAATACAGAGGGCGCTTGGAGTCTCCCACCGCCCTGAGGATACCTGCTCCCATATTGTAGATCAGGTTGGGGATGGTGCCTATGAAATAGATCCTGAGATAGATCATGGAAGGCTGCATAACATCCTCCGGGGTCTTCATTGCCTCCAGCGCCCAGTAGGAGCCCAGGATTCCCAGAATCATCATGATGATTCCGCCCATGACGGAAAAGGCAATGGATGTATGTACGGCCCAGTGCACCTTATCCGCCTTTCTGGCGCCATAGTACTGGGAAATGACCACCGTGGCGCCGCTGGACAGGCCCACAAAAAAACCTACCAGCAGGTTGATCAGCACACTGGTACTGCCTCCCACTGCCGCCAGGGCTTCCTTGCCCACAAAACGGCCAACCACAATGGCGTCCGCCGTATTATACAGCTGTTGAAAGAATGTTCCGAACAGAATCGGAAAAAAGAACAGCAGCAGCTGTCCGAAAATACTCCCCTCCGTAATACGGTTTTTGGTGCTTACCTCCTGTGCCATACCTGTTCCTCGCTTCTCCATGGAATTCTTTTTCAGATAAAATAGCACCCATCAGTCAAACAAAGCTGATGGGCACTACTGTTAATTCTCATATTATATCAATTTTCCTCGTTTGTCTACCGGAATTTACTCAGCCCCTTCATCCTTGGCAGCTATTTCCGCAATAGACTTTACCATCCCTGCGATCCCTTGGATATCGGAAGGGATAATGATCTTGTTGGCCTTTCCGTTGGCAGCTGCCTGGAAGGCTTCCAGACTCTTCAGCTGAAGCACCGCGTTGTCCGCTCCCGCTTCCTTGATAAAACGGATGCCGTCCGCTGTTGCCTGCTGAACGCTGCGGATGGCCTCCGCCTGGCCCTGCGCCTCCTTGATCTTCTTTTCCTTTTCAGCTTCCGCCCGAAGGATGGCTGCCTCCTTTTCAGCTTCCGCGTTAAGCACCGCGGATTCCTTGTTGCCTTCCGCCACCAGGATCATGGACCGCTTCTCACCCTCTGCGCGGAGAATGGACTCACGGCGTTCACGCTCTGCCTTCATCTGCTTCTCCATGGCCTCCTGGATGGCTGAAGGCGGAATGATATTCTTAAGCTCCACCCTGGTCACCTTGATGCCCCAGGGGTCAGTTGCAATGTCCAATGACTCCTGCATCTTAGCATTGATCGTCTCCCTGGAAGTCAGGGTCTGGTCCAGTTCCAGATCGCCGATGATATTACGCAGCGTGGTCGCTGTCAGGTTTTCAATCGCCAGCAAGGGGCGCTCCACCCCATAGGCATACAGCTTTGGATCCGTGATGTAAAAGAACACCACGGTGTCGATCTGCATGGTAACGTTATCCTTGGTGATCACGGGCTGGGGCGGAAAGTCCTCCACCTGCTCCTTTAAGTTCACCTTCTTGGCCACTCGGTCAATAAATGGTATCAGGAAATGGATCCCCACTCCATAAGTCCCCTGGTAAGCTCCCAGCCGCTCCACTACCAGCGCCTGTGCCTGGGGCACAACGCGGATACAGGTGGACAGGATCAACAGGATGACGATCGCGATGATGATAAATACAACAAAGCCTCCTACTGCTGCAAACATATTACTCCTCCTTTGGTTGTTCTACTCTGTGCTCGGGCTGGGCTGCCTTTACCATCAGCTTGGCGCCGCTGACGGATGTGATGACCACCACCGTGTTGGGTTCAAATGTCTCTCCCTCCACGGCAGCCCTTGCAAGCCATGTCTCTCCGGCCAGGATTGCGGTTCCTGTTCCGGCCTCGTTGTCAATGCGCCCTTTTACAACGGCCTTGCGGCCCGCAAAACTGTCCACATTGGTGTCGGTCTTTTTTCGGTGAAGATACCTGGCGGTAAACGGGCGGACCATGATGAACAGTATGAAGGATACGATCACAAATACTGCCAGCTGCGGTCTTAAGGGCGCCCCGCACACCTGGGCCACCAACGCAGCCAGGGCTCCGCCCGCAAACCAGATACTGGTAAGGGATGCGGTCATACTTTCCACTACCAGAAATACCACAAAAGCTATAAGCCATGTTACGGACATATGAAACCCCCTTTTTTACGGCGTCTTTGGAGAAAATTGGTTATACTGTTATTCTACCATAGATATGTCTAAAAGCAATCAAGGGATTGTAAATTTATAATATTCTTAATATAATTGTAAACAGCCCATGGGGTCTGTTACAGTTTATTATTATATGATTTAAAATAAAGGTTATACTATGAAAAACAAAGGAAAAGAGGAATCACACATGAAACGTATTCTTATGCTGGGAACAGGCGGGACCATTGCCTGCAAGCGAACGGAAAGCGGTTTAAAACCAGTCATCACCTCGGACGAGATCCTGTCCTATGTGCCGGACAGCCGCAGTTACTGCCAGATCGACACCATCCAGATCCTGAACATAGACAGTACCAATATACAGCCGTCCCACTGGCTTACCATTGCGGCCGCCATTGAAGAACATTACGAACAGTATGACGGCTTTGTGATCACCCACGGCACGGACACCATGGCCTACACGGCCGCCGCCCTGTCTTATCTGATCCAGCATTCCCAAAAGCCCATTGTCATTACCGGAGCCCAAAAGCCCATTGACATGGAAAATACAGATGCCCGCACCAACCTGGCGGACAGCCTGTTTTTTGCCTCCTGCGACAAAGCCCATGATGTAAACATTGTATTTGACGGCAAGGCCATTGCCGGAACAAGGGGAAAGAAGGAGCGCACCAAGAGCTATAATGCATTTTCCAGTATCAATTTTCCCAATGTGGCTGTGATCCAGGAGGACCACATCATCTTTTATCTGGATGACAAGGAGAGGGACCGGGAAACTGTGAAGTTCTTCCATGAACTGGATTCCAATGTGGGACTTCTAAAGCTGATCCCCTCCATGGACGCGTCCCTTCTGGATTATATGGCCGAGCATTATGACGCTGTGATCATTGAGTCCTTTGGGGTGGGAGGCCTGCCTTCCTATGAGCAAGATGACTATTACAGGGCCATTTCCCGGTGGACCGGCCTGGGCAAAACTGTGGTAATGACCACCCAGGTCACCAACGAGGGGAGCAATATGTCTGTTTATGAGGTGGGCCGGAATATCAAACAGGAATTCGGCCTGCTGGAAGCTTACGATATGACACTGGAAGCAGTGGTGACTAAGATCATGTGGATCCTGGGCCAGACAAAAGACCCTGAGGAGATCCGCAGGCTGTTCTATGAGACCATTAACCGCGATGTTCTCTGGTACCAGGATTCCATTCATTGAGCACGGTAAATCCCAGGATCATGCAGCCTCCTGCGGCCTGCAGGGGCAAGACACGTTCGTGGAGCAGAAGGACCGATACCACCACGGCTACCAGGGGATCGATGTAGCTGAGGATGGAAGCCTCCTGTCCTCTCAGATACCGAAGGGAAGAAAAATAGATGCAGTAGCAGACACCTGTGTGGAATATCCCCACCACCAGCAGGTTCACCGTGCCTGCAAGGTCCAGGCTGCCCAGATGGGAGCCCCCTGTCAGGAACACATAGGGCATCATCACCAGTATGGCGGCAATAAACTGCAGAAAGGTCCGGTTCAGGCCGGATACATTGCGGATCCCTTTATTGAGCAGCACCACGGCCGCATAGAACAGGGCGGCCCCAAGGCCCAGAAGGATACCCAACAGGTCATTGCTTCCGCCCCCGCTGCTGACCCCTATCACCAGTACCAGACCAAAGGTGGACATGACAAAACAGAACACCTGCCTGGATGTGAGCCGTTCCCTGAACAGCAGGGTGCTGGACACGGTTATGATCACCGGAGCAAAATAATAGCTGAGCGTGGCCATGGCCACGGTGGTATACCGGTATGCCTCAAAAAGCAGGATCCAGTTCACACTCATGGCTGCCCCTGAGAGAAACAAAAGGGGCAGTTCTTTTTTTATGTCCAAAACCTTTATAAATTGTCCTGTACATGCCTGCCACAGCAAAAGGGCCGTCACTGCGATCACTGCGCGGTACAATGCCAGTTCCCCGGACGCAAGGGGTATGTTCCTCACAAACACCCCAATGGTGCCAAATGCCGCCATGGAAAATATGACTCCGAATTTTGCTTTCATTTCAAGATCCCCCAGTCCAAAATCCAGTTCTCCTTTGCTGCATCATATGCATCAGATCAGAGACAAGGATTTGATCAGATACAGCCAAAAAGTCAGGGTAAATGCGCTTGCACATGTGGTAAGCGCCACCACGCTGGAAGTCAGGACACCTTCATGGCCCATGTTCCTGGCCATGACAAAGCAGCTGACCGTGGTGGCCGACCCCAGCATCACCAGAATGGCCACAAGCTGTTCATTCCTGAACCCGAGCCATATGGCAGCGGGCAGAAACGCGCCTGTCATGACCAGCAGTTTCATGGCCGTGGCCAGCAGGGCGGGCCTCACTGCTTCTCCTGCTTTTTTCCAGTCAAAGGAAGCTCCCATGGCCATAAGCCCCAGGGGTGTTGCCACTGCCGAAAGGCTTGCAACTGTCTTTTCCATGATGGCCGGCTGTTTCAGCCCCATCACGGACCATATCATGCCTGCAAGGATCCCCAGAATAATGGGATTGGTGCAGACGCCTTTCAGCGTATCCTTCAGCACTCCCTTTGACAGGTTCTTTTGCCCCGGCCTTGTAAAGGAAAGGATCAGGACCGCGATGGTATTATACAGCGGAACGCTGCCTATGATCATCAGAGGAGCCATCCCCGCATTTCCATAAATATTTTTTATAAACGCAATTCCCAGAAGAGCTGCGCTGCTGCGATAGCAGGACTGAATAAACTCCCCTCTCAGGTTTTTATCCTTTAACAAAAGAGAAACGCAGCCCGCCAGCAGGATCTCCGCCAGGGTAGCGCCAAAGCAGAACAGCACGAATCTGGTATCCCAGACATGAAAGAAATCAGAGCCGGCCAGGTCTTCAAACAGCAGTACCGGAAGGGCCGCCTTAAATACAAACTGGTTCATCTGGTTGACAAACCGGCCATCCATCAGGCCCACCTTTCTGAAAAAAACTCCCAGCAGCATCAATATAAAAATCGGCAATGTTGCATTTAAACTAAATATCAGATTCTCCACGTCCCTGCGCCTCCGCTTACTCTTTTGTCCATCATCATGTAACAATATACTCTAAGGCCTTATTTGTCAAGACTTTCCATACCCTCAACAGCCAAAAAGGGGGGTATCTTTATGCGCTGAGAGTATTTAGAAATTCTAATCTTCCTGTTGACAGTTTTATGGAAATGTGGTTAAATAAAGATAGTTATTAATGTTATATTGAAAAGTATATCAAAAACTCTTTTAATATCCAGGAGGATTTTTTCAATGGCAGAAGAATCTGTATCGATCAAGCAAATCAATCTGGATCGGATCCGCGCATTCATGGACCAGGAAGGTTCTGTTTCCAAGAGCCAGATATCCAGGCGGCTGGGGCTTAGTTTTCCCACCGTGACACGTCTGGTGGATGAACTGTGTTCCGCCGGGGAACTCCTGGAGCAGGGCACCGGCACCTCCACGGGCGGAAGATGCGCGTGTTTTTATGAGCTGGACCCCCGCTTCCACCTCTATCTGCTGATCCAGATAGAGGACGGACGGGTATGCTGGAATGTCAAGGACATGAGGGAAGAGACAGTTGACCACGGTGAATTCTGTTTTAAATCCTTTTCCCTGGAACGGCTGGATTCCCTGATCCGGGATGCCATCCAGCGCCACCGGCGTCTCAGCGCCGTCTCCATCGGGATCGCGGCCCTGGTCAGCCACGGCATTGTGGAGGAATCCACTGTTTTTGACTGTCTAAAGGGGATGAACCTGCCCGAACACCTAAAGGATGTGACCTGCCTTCCCGTTGTATTTGAGAATGATATGAATTACCTTACCATGGGATGCTGGACCGGAAAGCAGGCCTCCGTCAACTCACTTATCACCCTGTTCCTGAACAAATGCGGCATGGGCGGAGGCATGATCATCGACAACCGGCTGTGGACCGGCGCTTCCGGCTTCTGTACGGAGCCCTGCTTCCTCCCCTTTATGGACCGTTACTGGGAAGGATTAGACAGACAGCCGACTGTCACGGACGTGACGGAGCTTTACACCAGACTGATCCAGGTATACGCATGCACGGTCAACCCGTCCATGGTTGTCCTTTATCACAATCCTCTTCTGGAAGGAAGGCTGGATGATATCCGCTCCCGCTGTGCTGCCTGTCTGCCGGCCAAAGCCCTGCCTTCCATTGAACTGTCCAAAGATTACCAGAAGGATTACGAGCGGGGGCTGTTTGCCATGGCCCGCAGCGTTTCATGACCACAGAGATCACACGAAAACATTGTCCCGGAAGGAGATCCATGCTCCCTCCAAGACAGAATAATCATTGCACGCCGCCTAAAGAGGCGGGAGTATCCATGGGAGGGAAAGATGAACTATCCACATATTGTATTTGACATTGACAACACACTGATCGATACCACGGCAGCGGTACTGCACAGTCTCCAAAAGGCGATCCGGGAAGTAACCGGGGAGCACTGGGAAATCAGCCGCCTCACCCCCGTGCTGGGGATTCCGGGTTTAAATGCATTCGAGATGCTGGGCATCCGTTCCCCGGAACAGATATTTAAGATCTATCCCCTTTGGGAACAATATATGTACTCTTATCAGCACACGGCCTACCTCTATGAAGGCATACTTCCCCTCCTGGAATATCTCAAGTCCCAGGGCCATGTCCTGGGCATCATCACCTCCAAAACCATGGAGCAGTATAAAAACAGCTTTATCCCCTTTGGCATAGGCGGCATGTTCCGGACCGTGATTACTGCGGACGATACAAAGCAGCACAAGCCCCACCCTGCTCCCATGAACACCTACATGTGGCTGGAGGATACAGATGCCTCCCAGGTGCTCTATGTGGGCGACAGCGTCTATGACATGGATTGCGCCAGGGCAGCGGGCGTGGACAGCGCCCTGGCCCTGTGGGGCTGCTGTCATCCCAATGGCATTGTATCCACCTACCGTTTTGCCTCCCCGGAAAGCATGACCGGATGGTTCAGGCAGGGATGTCCTGCACCGTTGTAAATGCATTCCCCGGCAAAACCCAAAAGTGGACTGGTCAAAATATCTTTAACTGGATATTTTGTTCAGTCCACTTTTCCATTATAGTAGGTAGCAACAAACATCCTGACATGTTCAGGCAGCAAGGAGGACTCTGTATTATGGAACGTTTTTCCACTAAAAAACTTGTTATGTGCGCGCTTTTTGCCGCCCTGGCCTGCGTGGCCACCATGTCCATCCGCATCCCCACTCCCGGAACCGGCGGCTACATCCATCCCGGAGATGCTGTGGTGATACTCTGCGGCATTTTCATGGGACCGGCCGAGGCATTTCTGGCAGCAGGCATCGGTTCCTCCATGGCGGACCTTCTGGGCGGATATTTTATCTATGTGCCCATCACCTTTGTGATCAAGGGACTGGTAGCCTATTTAAGCAGCAGGCTCTACCGCGGTTTATCGTCCCAGGGCAGGAATTCTTACCTGGCAGTGGCCGGATGCGGGGTCATTGATATGGCCGTGGTGGCGGGAGGATATTTCCTGTGCGAGATCTTCCTCTATGGGACAGGCGCTGCCCTGGCCAGTGTTCCCTCCAATCTGATCCAGGGAACCGGCGGGCTCATCATCGCCTGCGCCCTCTATCCCGTACTGCGCAGACCTCTTGAGGCAGCCATGGCCGCGTAACCAACTGAAAAGGGGCAAAACCGGTATCCCTATGGAACCAGTTTTGCCCCTGCTGCATGTCAGAGGGTGGACCCCCTCCACTTGACTATATTTTTAAACACTACATCCCCGTCCCGCTTCTTTCCGTCCAGCACATCGATCAGTTCTTCCATGGCCCTGACCCCCTCCTGATAGGCGGGGGTGATGATCGCCGATATGGCCGGAGTGGTCATTCTGGTCCAGCCTTCCACATCAAACCCCACCAGGCCCAGCGTGTCCGGGAACAGCCCCATATGATCCGGATAATTGCGGATCGCCTGGTACACCACCTGGAGCTGGCCCGGGCTGGCCACATAGATCAGGGTTTTTCTGTTCAGATCCACTTTTTCCTTCAGCATCCCATACACCTGGTCTGATTTGATACCGTCCTGGAGATACAGGGTCCCCCCGTCCCTGCAGGCGTCCTGGAGGGCATCCTTATACCCCTGGGTGTTCTCAAATCCCACGCTGATGGCCGCCTCCCCGTCCGAAATCATAAGGAAATCCTCATATCCTTTTTTTATACACTCGGAAATGACCTGGTAAACACAGTCATAATTATTGCTCTTCACATACCTGCCCTTGAAATCATAAGGTTTTGCATCCAGGTACACAATGGGCTTTTTTTTCTTTTCCAGATCACCGGCCAGCATACCGAACCGGTAGGTGGACTGGATGATGAATCCCTCCGCCCCCAGTTTCAGCATCCGCTCCACATAGTCCTTTTCCTGCTGGAATGCAAGACCGCTGTTGCCCATCATGATCTGATACCCCTGGGCGCTGGCCGCGTCCTCCACTCCCTTTAAGGCCCGTGCGCAGTAAGGGTCCGAGCTGTCCCCCAGGATCACGCCTATAAGGCCGCTGCTTTTGGCCTTCATGGCCCTGGCCGCCGCACTGGGCTCATATCCGGTTTCATTAATGATATGCTGTATCCTCTGTTTGGTCTCCTCGGACATCTTGTTTGTTTTACCGTTGAGATAGAAAGATACCGTTGTCTTGGAAACACCCGCCCGTTCAGCAATTTCATTAATCGTCAGTTTCTTCATACCAGCCTCCACCACCCAGCTTACAGGATTTATAACTTTTATAACTATACCATTAATTTCTCAATCGGTAAAGTGTGGTATTCCCATTCAGGCTGCGGATCACAGCTGCCTTTGCATACACGGGAACGCCGTTGCACAGATACAGTTTGCCCCCCTTGCATGTTTCCCTGTTCCATATCAGGAAGGTCCAGTTTTCCCCCGAAGGCGAGGTGAAGGTCCTGGAAACCACCTCCGTCCCGGGCACGGGTTCAGAACTCCCCCACTGGAACACAGGCACACTGCCCATCTCCATGTCCGCTCCCGCCAGACAGGTCCAGTCCCTGTGCCTGTCCGTGAACCTGCTTTTCTTTGTCAGGCAGGAAGCCGGTGAAAGATGATTGTAGGTTTCGGACACCACACAGTCGGTTTTTATAAACCCGGCAGCCCCCGCCAGCTTCAGGCAGCTGTTCCCAGCACGCAGATTCCATTCCCCGCCCGGTTCCCCCAATGCCTCCACTCTGGGATCCAGATGATAGGACTCCTCCACCACATGGCTGCCGCTGCACTCTATGTCATTGACGATCAGCCAGATGCCGGGGTCCGCCGTCAGCACCCGGCGGATCACAAGATACCCGGAACCGCTTGTAAGGGTCCCGTGATACGCCATTTCACAGTAATGCACCGGTCCCTGCTCCCTGAAATAGTTTTTCAGGCATTCCCCGTATGTCTCATATCCCCAGGCTCCTTTGGGAATCCCCTGGGATTCCCCATCGATCACACAGACATTGTGGGCCTGGGCACTTTTTAACGCCGGCCGCAAAGGCTCCTCTTCCATATAAGAATACCGTCCGCTGTCCACAAGGAATGGCTTTCCCTCATAATACAGGGATATGTGGGTCAGGTCCGCATGACCATGGCTGCTGCCCAGGGAACCGCAGGTAAGATAGGTAAAATGGCTGTCCTCAGACCAGCTGCTTCTCACATAGATGTTCCCGGAATCCTCTGCATGAAGGGACAAGGTCTCCGGCATCAGCGGTTTTTGCCTCCCATATGCGCAGATCCCATCCCGCCCCAGAAGCCATGCGCTGTCAAGGTCCATGGAACCAAAACCGGCAAAACGGCATTTCCCGTCCCCAGTGAGCACAGCGGCCTTTGTCAGCACATCCCTTACATCCGTCACATCACTGTCACACTGGGCCATCTGGCAATGATCCGGCCCGGCTGCATATATCACATATCGGCTCATTTTAGCTGTCTTTGTTTTAAGCCATATCTTATCCGCAGGAACATCCCCCTTCCAGTAGGCCAGCAGTCTCATACATGCCAGGAGCACCTCCATATGGTACATCATGGACTGCTCCCAATGGGATCCGTCCTCCAGCACCTGGAGGGCCAGCTGGTTTTCCAGTTCCTCCCACGCCCATTCCTTAAGCCCGTCCCCGGGCAGATATTCTTCAAACCACAGATAACCATGGCAGATGGCAGCGGTCTGGAGCAGTCCCCAGTTGCTGAGGGTATATTTGTCAATATATCCTTTCTTCATATAAAGATATTGGCTGCTCAGGCTATCCAGTATCTTTTCCGCCTGGCTTTGTCCCATCAGCCCTTCCCCTATGAGATGCACCAGAAGGAACTGCCAGCTCATACACCGGATCCCCGTATCAATGGAGCGTGTGGTCAGGGACCCTTCCGGCAATATGGGATTGCCCGCGATCCAGTGGTCCATGTACCACATCAGCTTTTCAATATATTTCCCTTTTCCCGTCAAACGGAATGCCAGCAAAAGTTTGTGCAGGTATTCATGGCGGTTCAGCATAAAGACCCATTCCGGATCCATGTTGGGGCTTTGATCCCACACCATCTCCTTCAGGGTATAGGGCGTGCTGCAGGGTTCCATATCCCACCTGTCCTCAAATATAAAGGTCTGATCCATGAGAAGCTCCGCCTGCTCCACGATCCTCTCCCCTTCGTCCAGGCAGTGGGCGACCATATATTCTGTCACAAATGCCGGATCATACTGTTTTATATAGGCCCTGGTCCGTTCCGCCAGGGCCATGAATCTGTCCTGTTTCATAGTCTCTCTCCGTTCCTCTGTTTTTCCCGGGGCACCGCCCCATCCCGCTTTCTCTTTTCCCAGGGCACCGCCCCCATTCCGCACTCTCTTTTCCGGACAGATGCGGGATAAAAAGCGCCATAATGCGGGACAGGGAGGTGCCGTTCAGGCGCCTCCCTCAGCGGACCCGGGGCAGGTCCATCCCGATCCGGCCCCGGATTCCATCAGCCATTATGCAATTATATGCAGCAGTGAAAGCACCACACCGATCACAATGGTCAAGATGACCAGTTTATACGTGGTCCACTTCTTCACCTTGATCAGGTAGAAGATCAGCCCGGTAAACAATACGGGCAGCAGCCTGGGGGCAATGGCATCGATCATATCCTGGATTGCCACAATCTTCTGCTGGTCTCCCGGCATGCTGGCCACGTACTGTATGGGTGTTGTTATCTTTACAAAGTTAACAGCCAGTCCGGAGATGACCGTCACACCGATCATGCTTGCAACCCCTGATATCTGTTCCATCTTGCTGCTCAGGGTGGCGATGATGTTGGTTCCCAGTTTATAACCCCACATTCCTGTGAGCACCTTTGCTGCCAGAAGGATTATGTTCATTGCCACAAAGAACAGGATGGGTCCCATGATCAGGCCGTCCATGGCCAGTGACGCTCCAATGGTGGCAAACAGGGGCGCCAGACAAAACTGGGCCAGGGAATCGCCGATTCCGGCCAGAGGGCCCATAAGAGCCATTTTGATATTGCGGATCTCGCTGGAAGGCGTCCGGTTCTCCAGCATTACCAGATGAAGGCTGGTAATAAATGGGAGAAAATGGATGTTGGTATTAAAAAACTCAATGTTTTCCTTTAACGCTTCCTGAAGCTTGTCATCATCATCCTTATACATCTTGCGCAGGGAGGGATACAGCACATTGGCATATCCAAGGCCCTGGTAATTGCCGTAGTTAAAACCGTTCTGCAGGAAATACGCCCGCAGGGATGTCTTTAAATAATCTTTTTTCTCCAACTGATTAGATGCCATCTTCAAATTCAACCTCCACTTCTTCTACAGATTCGCCGGATCCTCTGCCTGCGTTAAAAAATACAAGTAATGCGATCGCTGTTCCGATCACCGCTACCCCCATAACAGGAAGGTTCAGGTATGCGATCGCGATATAGCCCAGCAGTACAAAAGGAATCAGTTCCTTTTTAGCCATAACATTGAGGATCATGGCAAAACCAATGGCCGGAAGCATTTTCCCTGCCACTCCCAGTCCATTGCTGAGCCAGGCCGGAATCAGGGAGATGACCTTTGAAAGGCCTTCGGAGCTGAAGGCGCCGCCAAATCCAATGATAAAACCAACCACCGCGAACACGCATACGGTGGCATTGGCCGCAATGCGGAATCCTCTGAAATCCTTTTTGTCCAGCGCTTTATAGGCAAAGCTGGTGAGCGTGGTGGCAAATGTGTAGGTGGCTGTGATCACAAACTGGAATGCAACTGCAAAGGGGAAGGAAAGCGCCAGGGCCGATCCCACATCGATCCCCGAATCCTTCATGGTAATGGCGATAATGGTCCCCACAATGCCGGGGCCCATGGGGTTAGGAGGCACGGAACCTCCCTGGGATACGCCGAATCCCATAAACGCAAGTTCTCCCACAGCTCCCATGGCAAGTCCGGTTGGCAGATCCCCTAAGATCAGGCCCACGCCTGCCGCCATTACAAGGCACCTGTTGGTATAGATACCGAACAGCATACCTGCCAGACAGAAAGCTGTCCATAAACCGATAAGTAAACACTGAAACATACTGATTGTCACAATCAATCCCTCCATTCTCCTTTTTATAAGTATTTATTCAAATCCACTTTTGCAGCCCCGTCATCCCCGGAAGCAGTGGTCTTTGTGTTAAAAGTGATCCCATATTGATCCCGCATTTTCCGCAGGGCCGCCTTGTCATCCTCCCCCAGGGCAATGTATTTGCTTACATCCTCCTTGCCCGGCGCATGATGGATATTGCCCACATTGATCTCCTTTACAGGAACTCCGCCCGCCACCAGCTTAAGGGCGTCCCCGGTTGTCTTGCACACAATGAATATGGTCTGCTTCGGGGATGCCTTCATGATCACATCACAGGTGTGCCGGATGGAAAAGAAACGCATTGCAATAGTTTTAGGCACCACGGCTTTCATCAGCGTCTGCTGCATGGGATCCTCGCTGGCTGAGTCGTTGGCCACGATCACCGTGTTTACCCCCAGCGCCTTGATCCAGAGCTGTCCCTGTCCGTGGATCAGCCTCTCATCAATTCTGAATGCTACAATATTTGGTTCTGCCATTCTCATATCCTCCTATGGCTGTCCGTCATCCGTCCTTCAGACGCCGGAGCGGTTTATTTTACCAATATAAGTTCCAGTCTTTGTAAAAACGCATCAGCGCTTCCATATAATAGTAGTCTCCCCATATATTCCCCTCATCCACCCCTTTTCCCGAATGCCAGGAGTAGACGCCGTGAAGAAGTACGGGCGCGCCTTCCCTGATATCCGGATTGGTGTATCCGGTCATCAGCGCCTTCAGGATGCTGTGCATTGCGTGTTGATAGGTCTCTTTTTCCGGATGTACCTCGGGAAGGTACTTTAGCATCTCATGGATACCGCACACCGCCACAGCGGCGGCTGAGGAATCCCTGGACTGGCAGTCCCCGTCCGTAAAGATCAGATCCCAGTAGCACACATCATCCTGAGGCAGGCGGTTGAGAAAGTAATTAGTCATTCCCTCAAACAGCGGCAACGCACTGCTGTCCCTTGTGTATCTGTAATTCAGCGGGATTCCGTATATCCCCCAGGCCTGGCCCCTGGCCCAGGCCGACTCATCACTGTATCCCTGCCTGGTGACGCCCCTGACCGGCTCCCCTGTTTCAGGATCAAAGTAGAAGGTGTGGTATGCGGAGGCATCCTCACGGATCACATACCGGCAGGCGGTTTCATAATGGCGTACCGCCGCATTTTTATATGTATCATCCCCTGTCACCTGGGATGCCCAGTACAGCAGAGGAATATTTAAAAGGCAGTCAATGATCAGACGGTAATTATCCCTGGCTCCCAGCTCTCCCCAGGCCTGGATGAAACCGCCCTTTTCCTGAAAGCGCTCCAAGAGCTTATCCGCTGCCAGAAGCCCCGCTCTTTTCCCTTCCTCAGAACCGGTCAGCTTATAGCCGGCCACACAGGAAAGGCTGTAAAGGAATCCCAAATCGTGATGGTCCAGTTCAATGCGTTTTTCCACACGGTTCAGGAATGATGATACATTCTGTTCCGCCAGACGGCGAAATTCCCCATCCCCGGTGTACTCATAGCACAGCCACAAAAGTCCTGTCCAGAAACCGTCTGTCCATTCAATATTTTCAATGATGCCGTATGTCTGGTCCTTCGCCGCCGAAGAAGGGAACTTTGTTCCGAAATACTTCATATTACAGCGCACCTGCCCGACCACACGGTCAATGGCTTCCTCCACCTCCTGTCTGGAGAGAAGTCCGCCTGCAAGGTAGATGTCCTTTTTTTTGATTGGTTCCACATGTATCTCTCTCATCATGTCTCCCTTTCCCCATCCTTATACTATCATATTCTTTACAGGCCGTCCTCGAATTCCGGTTCCTGCCCTTCACTGTCCAGGCAGTCCAGGTCCCTGATCCCCTCTCTGCCCGCTGCCAGCACGGCTGCCGCCAGTTCATCCAGACCGTACACGGGTCTGGAGAACACCGCTTCCACCAACCCCGCCATATTGACACCTGCCATCACCTTGATCCGCCTGTCCCTCAGTTCTTCCCTCAGGGCTGCCGCTACATTAAAGGGCGTTCCGCCCACCAGGTCGGCCAGAATCAGGATCTCCTCTCCCTCCAGGGCTTTTACGGATCCTATCATGGCTTCCTTTAGATCAGACGGGCTGCACCCCTCCGGGAAATCCACCCCGGCCGTATTCTCAGGCCGTCCTGCCACCAGCGCAATGGCGCTTAAGAGCCCTGTGGGGAAATGTCCATGGCCTGTTACAATGATTCCTGTCATTTCTTTACTCCCTTCTAAGTTTACTGCTTGTTTACCTGTTTTTCCTTGTTATTCATTGTCTTTTTCGCTTTTTAGTAAACCGGTTTACTCATGATTGAAGTATAGTATTCTTTACTATAGATGTCAATAGAAAATTGAATCCCTTATTATTTTCTGCTATTTTGCATAGTTTTTATAGTATTTTTTGTGCATATATTACATTTCAATCTCCAATTTTAGGAATTTTCATATCCTATACATCGCTCTCTCCTATTCGTCTGTTTTGGTAAACAAAATAAGTTTACACGTTTGGTTTACAAGTTTTATTCCTATCTTGCCGCACCCGTCCAAACGGTTCCCTCAGAGACACCACACAAAAAAAAAGCAGGAGCATGGGACGGCGCGGCTTTCTCCGTCCATCCCATACTTCTGCTTTTTATATTCCATCATACATTCATCAACTGCTTTTAATCCAGTTCCAGTCCGCCTGTATACAGCTGATAATAGATTCCTTTTTCCCTGATCAGGCTGGCGTGATCCCCTCTTTCCACAATATTGCCATGGTCCAGGACCATGATAGCGTCTGAATTGCGGATGGTGGACAGCCTGTGGGCAATGACAAATACGGTCCTGCCCTTCATCAGCTCATCCATCCCGCTCTGGACCAGGGCCTCAGTCCTGGTATCAATGCTGGAAGTGGCTTCATCCAGGATCAGGACAGGCGGGTCTGCAATGGCGGCCCGGGCAATGGCCAGAAGCTGGCGCTGCCCCTGAGACAGTTCCTCCCCGTCTCCTGTAAGCATGGTGTCATATCCCTGCGGCAGCATGCCTATGAACTGGTCCGCATTGGCCAGCATGGCCGCCCCGTAAACCTCCTCATCCGTGGCATCCAGCTTGCCGTAGCGTATGTTCTCCCTTATGGTTCCGGTAAACAGGTGGGTGTCCTGAAGCACGATCCCCAGAGAATGGCGCAGATCATCCTTTCGTATCTCTCCTATGTCGATCCCGTCATAGGTAATGGAGCCCTTCTGTATATCATAGAACCGGTTGATCAGATTGGTGATGGTGGTTTTTCCGGCTCCCGTGGAGCCCACAAAGGCCAGCTTCTGCCCCGGCTTCGCATACAGGCTTATGTTGTGCAGCACCATGCGGCCCGGTTCGTATCCGAAATCCATATCCTGAAACCGCACATCCCCATTAAGTTTCGTATATGAAAACGTTCCGTTGCCATTGGGATATTTCCACGCCCATATGTTGGTGCGCTCCCCCACCTCTGTCAGCTCCCCGTTCTCCCCTTCCCTGGCATTGACCAGGGTCACAGCCCCCTGGTCTGCCTCAGGCGCCTCATCCATCATGTTGAAGATCCGCTCCGCCCCTGCCAGGGCCATGATAATGGAGTTGGACTGTTGGGATATCTGGGCAAAGGGCTGGTTAAAGCTCTTGGTAAACTGCAGATAGGAGGCGATCTGCCCCAGGCTCAGGCTGGCCAGGCCGCTGAGCGAAAGGACTCCTCCCGTGATGGCCGTGAGCACAAACTGCAGGTTTCCTATATTGGTTATCACCGGCATGATCACATTGGCATACCGGTTGGCGTTAAAGGCACTGTGAAAAAGTGTTTCATTCAGAGCGTCAAACTCCTCCTTTGTCTCCGGCTCGTGGTTGAACACCTTGATCACCTTCTGGCCGCTTAGGCGCTCCTCAATATACCCGGTCACCCTGCCGATGGCCAGCTGCTGCGCCACAAAATGTTTCCCGCATCTTCCGGCCAGTGTACGGCTGACAAACAGCATGAGGATCACCATGGCCGCTGCCAGCACGGACAGGGGAAGGCTGATGCTTATCATTACCCCTGAGATGGCGATGATGGTGATCAGGGAGGAAAATGCCATGGGCAGCGCCTGGTTGATCATCTGCCGCAAAGTATCGATATCATTGGTATACCGGCTCATCAGTTCCCCGTGGGGATGCTGGTCAAAGTAACGGATGGGAAGGCTCTGCATGTGCTCAAACATCTCATCCCTTATCCTCTTTTGCACGCCCTGGCCGATATTCACCATCAGGCGGTTATAGATATAGGTACAGGCCACACCCACCACATAGAATACGGCCAGCCCCATCATGGCATGGTTCAGGGATGTAAAATCCGGACCCTGCCGCCCCAGGAGAGGGGTGATAAAGTCATCGATCAGAACCATAAGGAACAGAGGGCCTGCCACATTGGCCAGAGCGCTGACCACAATAGTGATCAGTACACAGACAAATTGCAGCCTGTAAGTGCTGGCCACATATCCCATGAGCCGCTTTGCCGTTCTGGCATAATGGCTGTTAAGCTTAAATGAATGATTGTCCTTTCTCATTCTTCCTCTCCTCCTTTCTTCTGGGACTGGTACACTTCCCTGTATATTTTGTTTCTCTCAAGGAGCTCTGAGGGAGTGCCGAAATCGTCCACCCTGCCGTTGTTCAGCACGATCACTTTATCAGCATCCTCCACCGAGGAGATCCTTTGTGCTATGATCAGTTTGGTGGTATCCGGTATCTCCTCTCTGAAAGCCCTTCGGATCAGCGCATCCGTCTTGGTGTCCACTGCGCTGGTGGAATCGTCCAGTATGAGTATCCTGGGCTTTTTTAACAGTGCCCTGGCAATGCAGAGCCTTTGTTTCTGGCCCCCCGACACATTGGTTCCCCCCTGGTCCAAAAATGTGTCATACCGGTCCGGAAACTGCTGTACAAACTCATCCGCCTGGGCCAGCCTGCATGCATGGATCATTTCCTCATCCGATGCCTGTGGGTTCCCCCATTTCAGGTTGTCGCGGATGGTGCCGGTGAACAGGACATTTTTCTGGAGCACCATGGCCACCTGGTCCCTGAGGCGTTCCAGATCATATTCCCTCACATCCCGGCCTCCCACCAAAAGTCTTCCCTGTGTCACATCATAAAGCCTTGGGATCAGCTGTACCAAAGTGGTCTTGGAACTGCCTGTGCCGCCCAGGATCCCTACGGTTTCCCCGGACCGGATATGGATATCCACATCCTTAAGGGCCAGCTTCTCCTTGTCTCCTATGTAGCTGAAGCTTACATGTTCAAAGTCAATGCTGCCGTCAGCCACCTCATGGACAGGATGTTCCGGGGCATTTAGGGTACTGGTCTCCTCCAGCACCTCCACAATACGCTCCGCGGAGGAGCGGGCCATGATGACCATAACAAACACCATGGACAGCATCATAAGGCTGGAAAGGATCTGTACCGCATAGATGATCATACTGGTCAGCTCGCCTGTGGACATGCTGTTTCCCACGATCAGCCTGGCTCCCAGTCCCGACACCAGCAGAATACAGTTGTACATGCAAAACTGCATCAGCGGACTGTTCCATGCCACAATTTTTTCCGCATATTTAAACTGGTAAAACACATCCTGGGATATGCGGTGGAATTTCTCCGCCTCATAAGGCTCCCTCACATAGGCTTTTACCACGCGGATGGCGTTTAGGTTCTCCTGGACCACCCGGTTCAGCACATCATAGCGCTTAAACACCGCCTCAAAATACGGGTGGGCCTTGATCACAATATAGAACAGCCCTGCCCCCAGCACGGGAAGTATGACAAAGAAAATAGTGGACAGTTCCCTGCTGATCCTCAACGCCATGAGAAGGGCGAACACCAGCATGATGGGCCCACGTATGGCGATTCGGATCACCATCTGGTATGCGTTCTGCACATTGGTCACATCCGTGGTCAGCCTGGTCACCAGGCTGGAAGGCGAAAACCGGTCAATATTGGCAAATGAAAAATCCTGTATGCGGTAAAACATATCCTTTCTCAGATTTTTTGCCATGCCGGCTGAGGCTTTTGCGGCATTGGTGCCTGCCATGATCCCAAAAAACAGGGCCAGCATGGACATGATGATCAGCACCAGCCCCACCTTAAGGATATAATGGATGCTTCCTCCATTGATCCCCCTGTCAATGATAAGTGCCATTACACCCGGCACCAGCACCTCCATCAACACCTCCAGAACCACGAATACAGGGCACCGGAGCGAGGGCTTTTTATATTCCCGGACCGAGGAAAGCAGGGTCCGGATCGTTTTTTTATGTTGCCCTATCACAGTTAAAACCTCCTTCATTGTTTCATTTTCCTGATTTTAAGGTAATTTAAAGAGCCTAGATAAATGCCGCCCCTTGCGGCCATAGGCCCTTTCCCATCACATAAGATTATTTATCATCTTCATACCGGTGGCAATGAATGCCTCAAGCTCCCTCTGGGGTATCCCCCTGGTGACCAGATGTTCCATTTCCAGGATGTCCCGCAGTACCTGCTCCTCCATCCCGGCTCCCTTTTCAGTGGCAATGATCTTCTTACATCTGGCATCGTGGGATGCCTCCTCCCTGTAAATAAGTCCCCGTTTCTCCATCAGCTTCAGGATCTCCGTTGCCGTGGGACGGCGCAGGTTAAACTCCTCCTCCACATCTTTTTGGAACAGATCCCTCTCCTTATGACGGCTCAGGATAAAATGAAGGATCCCGTTCTGTGCCGGGGTCAGGCCTGCGATGCAGTCCAGACTGTCAATCTTTCTTCTGACCAGGTTGGAAAGCGTGGCGATCAGCCGGACCGTGGGATTGACCGGCAATGTTCCGGCCGCCTTTGGACTGACCGGCGCGGGATCTGACGGACCTGAATGTACGCTCATAAGACAAAAACTCCCTTCATGATAAAGAAACACTTCTCCAATGGCCTCCGGATATTCCCTTAATCTGTTAGCTTCCTAACAATATTACGCCACGCACAGTGGAATGTCAATCAACTTCACACATTTGTAACAGGCCATGCCATGCAATATTTCCCCTTTTTTAGCAAAAACCCAATTTACATCCGGAAGATTCCTGATATAATGGAAAAGGCGCCGGCGGCTTTATCCCGTAAGGGGATCAAGGCTCCCGCCAAGGCAAATTTGTTATGACTCGCCATGAATAGGGTGGACGTCTCAATCGGAGGAAAAGATGAAAAATAGCAATGGATCCCAATTCAGATACGGCCTGAAAGACGGTGTTCCCATCGGGCTGGGCTATCTGGCCGTATCCTTTACATTCGGCATCATGGCACGGGGGGCAGGACTTGATACCTGGCAGGCTGTGGCCATGTCCTTTACCAACCTTACCAGCGCAGGCCAGTTTGCAGCCCTGGGCATTATCCAGGCAGGAGCCCCCTTTGTGGAAATGGCCGTGACCCAGCTGATCATCAATCTGCGCTACTGCCTCATGTCCTGCTCCCTGTCGCAGAAACTGGAATCAGGCATTCCCTCTTTCCACCGATTTCTCATGGCCTACGGCGTGACGGACGAAATATTCGGCGTATCCGTGTGCAGGCCCGGAATGCTGAGTCCTTTTTACAATTACGGCCTCATATGCGTTGCGGTGCCCGGCTGGACCCTGGGAACCCTGTTGGGGGCGATCTCCGGAGACCTTCTCCCGGCCCGCCTTCTCAGCGCCCTGAACGTGGCCCTTTACGGAATGTTCCTGGCAGTGGTCATCCCCCCGGCCAAAGGCAACCGTATCCTCACCGGCGTGATCCTGGCATCCATGGCCCTCAGCTTCCTCTTTACCCGGATCCCGGCCCTGGACCACATATCATCAGGCTTTAAGATCATTATACTCACCATCATGATTGCAGGTGCAGCAGCAATCCTTTTCCCTGTAAAGGAGGAACCGGTCAATGAATCATAACGTATACCTCTATATACTGGTAATGGCAGGAGTCACCTACCTGATCCGACTCCTGCCGCTTACATTGATAAAAAAGGAAATTAAGAATGTTTATATAAAGTCCTTCCTGTATTATGTCCCTTATGTAACGCTGTCTGTCATGACTTTCCCTGCCATCCTGTATGCAACGGCATCCATATGGTCCGGCGCCGCCGCCCTGGCCATAGCCATTCTTCTGGCCTACAGGGGCAAAAGCCTGTTCCAGGTCTCCCTGGCCGGCTGCGCTGCCGTGCTGGTCCTGGAATTGTTTCTGTAGGGTTTTGCGCTACAGTGACAATCCGCCCCTGGCTCTGGCTCTCCTGTCCCTGATGGACTGCACCACCGGCACCATGAATATGGCCACGATCCCCCCCGCATAACCATTGTTATAAAGGTTCATCCCGCCATACACGATCCCTACATTCAATGCAACCGATGAGTGGAGGAAGCCGGCTATCATTCCCACTACTGCCCCGAACTCCCCTGCCACAGGCGCCAGGGTGGTGGAGAACAAAAGTGCCAGCATGGGGGATGGCTGATAGATCTCCCATGTCTTTGTAAAACTGGCCAGGTAAACCCCCAGCATAATAGGTGCGATATTCCTCAGATGCTTTCCCGTGGAGCTGAAGCCCACAATGGTAAAGATCCCGCATATGGTGGGTCCGTTTAAGTCTCCCCCCACTGCAAGTGAAAAGAAGGTGGCAAAGAGTCCGTTTACCCCCATGTTAAAAACAGTGGTGGCACCGCCCTCGTCCCTCAGATAATCCGTACCGCCGATGCCATAGGATTTCAGTATCCTGCAGTAGGACTCTATAATGCCTTTCCCCCTGACCGCCACGCCAAATACGATCATGCCCGCAAACAGCAGGGACAAAAGGATTCCAAACATCCGGTTATGGCCCGTGGACCAGATCAGCCTTGTCTCCACCTCCACGCCAAAGGACTTGATCACGGACACGATCACCGTGGCAATGATACCGGCGGCAAATCCCACATTATAAAGGGAATATCCCTTATGGGCGTAGTGGACATGGGTACTGAGAGGCGGCAGCACAAAGCCGATGATCAGTCCCACACCAATGGATATGAACAGGCGCACGATCACGGGCTGGCTTCCCACCTGCATCAGCTGCGTAATGATGGGGGAAAGGCTGGTACCGTACAGACCGATATAGATGTAACGCCTCATGGATGTCTTATGGTATTTGGCATATAAGTATACCCCTGCCAAAATTGCCCATATATTCAGCAGATTCTTTCCAAACAGCGAAAAGCCGAACATCAGGCAGCTGGAAGTGATGGTATGCCCGTCCATATCCATCCCCATAAAGTAGATGATCCCTATACTCATAAGGGTCAGCATACCTGCGTTGATCAGGGCAGCCCCCACACCGCCCACAACAAAATAATCCGTAATTAGAAAATCCGGCTCCCTGATGATCCGTACAATGCCGGGTCCGATCTCCGGGATGGGCTGAACCAACAGCCCTATCACAATAAAATAGACCGGAATCAGGGAAAGCAGACCGAATTTCTGCGTCCTCGTCAGAGATCTCATCTCCTGGAACTCCTCCAATTGATTCATATCGTTTCCTCCCAATCACAACTCTTTATTTATCATAACTGATAGAGGGGCATTTAGCAAAGACATTTTTTACTTTAAATGCCAAATTTATCATCTTATTGGAAGGATGGGAAAGCAAAATGCAGATGGCCCAGTCTGCGGAACACCATCCGGAAAACGCAAGAAATTGCAAATCGCCGCGAAATGACAGCAAACAAAAACAGCCGGAAATAAATGTTCACCCACTGTCAGACAGCGGCTTACTCTTTTATTTCCGGCCGGATTCAACTTGTTTCTGTTAACTGTTTCTGTTATGTTCTATTACCATCTACTGCTTCCTATAGGAAACAAACCTGTTGTTCTTCAGCATGTCGAAATACTTGGCAAGACGCTCATACAAAGGCTCCGCCTTGTCACCGAATTCTTCCTTTACCAGGATCCCGATCTCAATAAGGCTGCGGCTGCCGTCAATCTGTTTCCATACAAAGCTTCCGAACCGGTCCAGCTTGATATGGCTGACTTTGGGCGTGATCCACAGCTTCTGGGCAAGCTTGTCAAACAGACCTTTATGCACCATATCCACGGTTACGATCCCCTGTTCGTTCTCTTTCCAGGGAAATTCAGGATTTTTGACAGGTATCTGCTCCAGATAATTTCTGTCTTTAATCTTTATACGGCTCAACTTATACCATCCTTTATTTCTTATTGTCCTTATGCCAGATCGTGAATTTGCACAGGGTGAGCATCAGAAGCGCGAATACGACCAAGGAAACAATCTTGGCGCCCGGGCTTACAAGAAATGCACCCAGCCCGTTATCCATGGCGGACAGGTCCAGGAAATTGCTAAGGTTCCCGCCTCTTGGATTGGCGAACGGAATAATAGCGAACACGGCCAGCAGGATACCCACCAGGCCTTCCCCCGCGATCATACCGGAGGTATAAAGGATACCCTTGTCCACGGCTTCCTTCCTGTCCTCCTCCTTTGCAAATTTACGCTTCTCAAACCAATGGCGGATCAATCCGCCCACCATGATGGCCGCGGTAGTCCTCAAAGGCAGGTACAATCCCACAGCCACAGGCATAACGGGAATGCCCAAAATTTCAATCACAACAGCAATAGCTCCGCCTGCCAGGATCATGTTCCAGGGAAGATTACCATCCATAACCCCCTCTACCACGGTCTTCATGATCATGGCCTGGGGCGCCGGAAGTTCTGTGGAACCATATCCCCATGCCTGGTTTAACAGGTAGAGTACGCCGCCGATGGCAATGGCTGAGGATATGACGCCGATCAGCTCGCCCAGCTGCTGTTTTTTAGGGGTGGACCCCACCAGGAAGCCTGTCTTTAGATCCTGAGAGGTATCCCCTGCTATAGCGGCAATGACACAGATGACACCCCCGATGGCAATCACGCCCATCATGCTGTCATGGCCAGATCCCGACACCGCCTTAAGCACCAGTGCAGATACCAGAAGGGTGGCGATGGCCATACCGGATACAGGGTTGTTGGAGGAACCAACCAGTCCCACCAGACGTGAGGACACTGCTGCAAACAGAAAACCAAATACAGCAATCAAAAGGGCTCCCACAAATGTTACGGGAACTGCCGGCACCAGCCAGATGACCACCACGGCTGCCAGCACGCCGAGCAGCACAATGTTCATGGGAATATCCTGGTCCGTACGAAGGGTGGATGTCTGGCGTCCGCCCTTTAAATCCTTCATTGAATCCATGAAGGTGGCGGCGATCATGGGAAGGGATTTGATCAGGCTGATCATACCCGCAGCTGCCACGGCGCCTGCGCCGATATAACGGATATAGGAACCCCACATGGCCTGGCTGCCCATCTCACTGATCAGGACAGTTGCCGGAGCAAATGGCTCCGTAAGGCCGCTGCCGAACAGCTTGATGATGGGCATCAGGATCAGCCATGAAATGATTCCGCCTGAGAACATATAAGAAGAAATCTTTGGCCCGCAGATATATCCCACACCGGCTAAAGCCGGAAGTACGGAGATTCCTACGCCGCCGCCGTATTTCCGGATATCGTAATCCACATCGCTGGGGAACAGCTTCAGGCCGTCTGCAATGAACTTATAACCGGCAGCAATGCCCATTCCGGCAAACACAACACCGGCCTTGGAACCGCCCTGCTCTCCAGCGATCAACACCTCCGCACACGCAGTGCCCTCGGGATAGGGAAGGTTTCCGTGTTCTTTTACGATCAGAGCCTGGCGAAGGGGGATCATAAAGAGTACGCCCAGTACACCGCCGCACAGGGCAATGAGGGAGATCTCAACCAGGGACGGAGCTCCCTCCCCCCACTCGCTCATCCACATAAATAAAGCGGGAAGGGTAAAGATCGCACCTGCAGCCACTGATTCGCCTGCAGATCCAATGGTCTGTACCATGTTGTTCTCCAGGATGGAATCTCTTTTTAAGATCACCCGGATCACCCCCATGGATATAACGGCTGCGGGGATGGATGCGGACACGGTCATGCCCACCCGAAGCCCCAGGTAGGCATTGGCCGCGCCAAACAGCACCGCCAGAAGAATACCCAGGACAATGGACACCCAGGTTATCTCCGGAACCACCTTATCAGCCGGTATGAATGGTTTAAAACCATTTTCATCTTTCATGTATCTATCACTCCTTTGATTATAATATCGCCCTATTATAACACCGATTAAAAATTATTTCCATATTTTTTAGGAAAATGGTAAGATTTACATGAAATTTCTAAAGTTAAAATGCATATTTTGGCAAATTTTTAGCCCATATCCTTTATTTAATTAATTAAACCTTTAGATTTCAGGATATGGGCCGGAAATTATTTTTATTTCATTTTTCTCTTGATCTTACTTCTCACAGGCAAAGGAAGGTCCCCGGAAGGCGCGGATCTCATCCATGAATTCCAGTACTCTCCCCCTACCAGGTCTTTTTTAGTTCCAGATTCCAATCCACCGCATAGGGATTAAAGGCGCTTCCCTTAAGCCCTTTATAAATGGACTCACGGCCCTCTGCTTCCCTTCCGGCCCACGCATTGTAACCGGCCAGATAGCTGGATATAAACTCATCCCATGAGTGGTAGGTGGACTGGATCGTCTTTGCCACCTCCAGGGAGCGGTTCATGGCTTCATCCATGGTATAGTAACCGGCCAGATAATAAAACCCCAGATTGGACATCGCCCGGCTGTAATCCCATGCGGAGCCTGTAGCTCCGCCCGATTCCAGCAATCGTTCCAGAACAGCGTCCGCGCTGGCCCTGTCAGTGACACCCCAACTGGAAGACAGCATTTTCCGGTTCTGTTCCTTTGTATATGCATCCGAGGAAGCCCCGTCCTCCCCCTCGACTCCCGACAGCATCAGAGTACCGCCGTAAGCGCGGATATTACAGCTGTTGCTTTTGGTCAGGATGGCATAGGTGGCATTAAACCACTGTACCACCTGATCGTCATTATATGGATTGGCCGTCTTGTTCAGATACTGCTGCCGGTGATTCAGGGCATAATCACCTTCCAGGTACTCGGGCTGTCCGTCCGTTCCCAGCTTGGAGCGGATAAATTTCCCCTGTTCGTCAAACTGATACAGATAGTTTCCGATCACCTTTTCACAATTCTTGGATATATTTCCGTTCTCATCCAGATAAAACATGGTATCCCCCGACTTTTTAAAATCATTCTTTACCATCTGCCCATTGTTGTCATAGTAGTGCCACTGGCCGCCCTCGTTCTTCCAGTTCCCATACACGGTAAAGCACAGGGCCAGCGAACATAGTATGGCCAGTACAAAAATCCTTCCTGCTTTTATCTTACCCTTCATTTCCCGCCTCCCCACTCAAACGCTCCATCCTTTATCCTCCGGCTTTAAAGGATAGCTGCAGCGCAGTATTACACTGCCGTCATTCTCCTGCCCGCCGTAATAAACATCCGATATCCTCCGTGCGATCATCACAGCCTCTTCCTCATTAATATCCGACACCATGACCAGGTACTGACAGCTGCTGTACCGGGTATACAAGTCCCCCATGCGAAGACTTTTCCTGATCCCGTCCCCCAGCCGCTCCATCTCCCTGGCCTGCCGTTCCATGTCAAGAAAACATTTGTCCTGATCCGTCAGAGTGAACAGGATCAGAAATACTCCCCTGATCTCCCTCCGAAGCCTGCGTTCGGTCAGACGGTATACCTGTTTAAATGTCTCGTAATCCTGGCAGTATGCCCCGGGTCCCCGGTCATCCTCCCCCAGGTCATCTGCAATCAGGCTCATATCCGGTTCCACCAGTTCCGGCTTTCTGCGAACAGGGCCGTTTCCCCGTTCCTTTTCCTGCTTTTCGGAACGCTTGATCTCCCTTACTTTCCTGCACACACAGTCGTACATATCCTCGTACCGCTTAAACCCGGTGCTGGTCACGCCGGATACGGTCAGGCTGAGATGGATCAGGGTGGACTGGCTCAGATAAACGTGCTGAAACCTCTCTCTGATCCTCCGGCACCTGCCCATCAGCTCCTCCTGCGGCATATCGCTGCTGATAAAGATAAGAAACTCATCACCGCCGACCCTTCCAACCAGACTGTTGCTTCCGGCCATTTTTTTAAGAACCGCGGCAACGCTCTGAAGGAGCCGGTCTCCTGCCATATGTCCATACCTGTCATTTACCTGTTTAAAATGATCCAGGTCCAGCATGATCATGGTACCGGAAAGCCCTTTCCTTATGTATGCAGTAATCCTCTGGGCCATCGCTTCCCTGTTATAAAGTCCTGTAAGCCAGTCTGTCTCCTTCTCAGAATAAAATCGTATATTCCCCTGTTCCAGCTTGTTCTTTTTGGCGCGCGCTGAAGCAGGGCATAAATACTGGCTCATATTTCTACCCCCTGTCTTGATCTGCCATATATCTGTCAGACTTTATGTTGTTTTCTATTGTAGCACATATTATAATCCATAGACATACGGCGGGCAAAAAATTCAGGAAAATGTAATGATTTACCAGGAAATATGGGAAGCGCCCAGTAAAACAAAAACAGGAACCCGCGGCTTAGGGTTTCTTTCCCCGCGCCTTACAGGTTCCTGTTCTGCTGTATCCAGTTATGCTTCCTGTCCTGTTCGTGAGTAAAAAGTGATCAGATACAGTCCGCACAGACCAACCAGCGCATAAATGACCCTGGTAATCCAGGAAGTGTTTCCAAAAATCCACGATACCAGGTTGAAATTAAAGAATCCTACCAGTCCCCAGTTGATTGCCCCAATCAGGCTTACTGTCAGGGCGGTACAATCTAAAGCCTTATTTCCCATAGATGTTAACCTCCTTATTTGGACATTTGGCTTATACCCAGTTACAGTATGTACCTGAAAATGGAATTTTATACATTTACTGCTGAACGGATATCGATCCTATTATCATTTAAAGTGGTGGCCTCCCCTATATCCGACAGTCTCTGGTGGTGGAGCGCATTGACCAGCAGCCCGGCTCCCCGGGAAGCCATGGAATAAATTCCCGCAGCCGCAGCCGTGCCGGGAGCAACCAGTTCTGTCACCCGGGCAGTAAATTCCACCTCTGCCAGTTCGTTAAAGGCAATAACCGGATCACCGTCCCGGATTCTCCGGCTGTCCGCATCAACAGGATGGATCATCAGTTTCATGGCCCCCCGTCCGGCGGTCAGTTCCTCCCTGTCCAGGAAAATGGAGTTCAGGGTGTACTGGCTTGGCACCGCGATCAGCCGCAGGGGATATACTCCTGCGTGGGCAGGCAGATAGCAGGGCATGGGGTTTGGCTGCTTGGGATTTACGATCATGATCTTCCCGGAAGCTGTGCGAAACAGCCTGTGGTCTGCAAAGGGGGTGGATATGACGCCGCCCTTTCTCAGTATTTCCCATTCTTCGCCGGACACATGCCCCAGACCCGGGCCCGGCTCCTCTAACAGTTTCTCTACCATCTCCTCCTCTGACCGTTTAAAATACTCCTCCTCATATCCCATGGCCTGAGCCAGGATAGAAAAGGTATTCCAGTTACTTTTGCACTGTCCCGCAGGCTCCGTCAGTTTATAGGCAGTCCCGAAGGTACAGTATCCGTAGGCCAGGTAACAGTCCGACTGCTCCACGGAAAATGCGGCAGGCAGGATGATGTCCGCATACCGGGCCGTGTCTGTCATAAACCGTTCATGGACAACCGTAAACAGATCCGGCCGCCTCAGTCCCTTGATCACCTGGGTCTGGCCGCACACCGACCCCACCGGATTGCTGCCATATACATAGAGGCTTTTTACAGGAACATTGTTCCTGTCCCCATTTAACGCATTCCCCAGCAGATTAAGGTTTACCTTCCTGCCCGGCGTCTTCCTGAAATCCGGTCTGGTCACCAAAGCGTCATCCACATAGGGACCTGCCGTGGGACTGCAGCCGCACAGGCCGCCTCCCGGTTTTCCCCATGCCCCGGTGAATACAGACAATATGGTGATCAGCCGCACGGTCATCCCCCCATTGCCGTAGCGGGACGGACCGCTCCCCAGTATGATGGCCGGACGGGATGCACGGCCATATTCCAGAGCCAGGGAACGGATCACCAAGGAGGGAATGCCGGTTATCTCCTCCGCCCACTTTGGGGTGTAGTCTTTCAGTGTATCCTTAAATTCCGGGAATCCTTCCCCATATTCTTCCAGGAACTCCCTGTCCTCCAGTCCCTCCTCTACAAGCACATGCATCATGGCCAAAGCCAGGGCCCCGTCCGTGCCGGGCCGTATGAGGACGATCTGGTCACAATAGGGCGCCATATCCTCCCCACAGGCCTCTATGAGCACCACACGCTTTCCCCCGCCCCTGGCCGCCTTTAAAGCAGGCATGGCCTGAAGCCTGGTAGCCATCATGTTGCTGCCCCAGACTATGAGAAGATCACTGTCACAAAGCTCACGGGGATCCAGACAGCCGGTATGGCCCATAACCGCCTCATATCCCGCCCCCTTGGCCGAAGAACACAGGGTCTTCACCAGGGAACAGGCGCCCATCCTGTTAAAGAAGGCATCCCCGCATTTGCGCTGGACCACGCTCATGACCCCGGAGTAATAAAAGGGAAGGATTCCATTTCCGCCTTCCTCCTTAAGGATTTCTTTCCACCTTCCGGTTATCTCATCTACTGCCGCCTCCCAGGTGATGGGCATGAATTTCCCCTCCCCCTTTTCCCCTGTCCGTTTCAGAGGGGTGAGGATCCGGTCCGGGGAATGGATGGAATCCATATACCGGTGCATTTTCCTGCAGATCAGTCCTTTGGCGGCCGGATGCTCCGGATCCCCCTTAATGTTCAGGATATGCCTTCCATCTGTTTCCGCCAGCAAACCACAGGACGTGGGACAGTCATAAGGGCATATTGTCTTCTTCCATTGGGTATGTCTTAACTCTGTCATCTTATCTCTCCCTTAACCATGTTATCCATGGTTAAGTATAGATAGTTTTTCCTCATCCGTCAAACCAATCTTTCCTCCCCCTCCTCCCCCGAAAGAGGGTTGACCTGCACCAGGCAGTGCTTGACCTGAGGAAATTCCTCCTCCACTGCGTCATGAACATTTTTCGCAATATGGTGGACCTGTTCCAGCTTCATGTTCCTGTCCACCGCTATCTCGATCTCCACATATACCTTTGGCCCGAACAGGCGTGTTTTCAGTCCGTCCACCCGCTCCACACCGTCAGACCTTAAAGCCGCCATCCTAATGGAATCCGAGGTTTCATCATCACATGCTTTATCCACCATCTGGTTCAGGGAATCCCTTAACACATCCAGGGCCGCCTTTCCTATGAAAATACAGATGACCAGGCTGGCGGCCGGATCCATAAGGGGTATTCCCAGACGCGCCCCGCCGATCCCTACCAGGGCTCCGATGGAGGACAGTGCGTCTGAGCGGTGATGCCAGGCATCCGCCATCAGGGCGCCTGAGCGGATCTCTGAGGCAGCCTTTTTCGTATACCGGTACATCCATTCCTTCACGCCGATGGAGACCAAGGCCGCAGCCATGGCCAAAAATCCCGGCACAGCTGCGGTCCCGTGATTCCAGAAAATGGTCCTCACCGCTCCAAACCCAATACCCGCCCCAATGGCCAGAAGGACCACTGCCAAAAACAGGGCCGCCACACATTCCATCCGTTCATGTCCAAAGGGATGTTCTTTATCCGACTGTTTTGCCGCCATAGTCACTCCGGCCATTACGATCAGTGTACTGAACACATCCGATGCGGAATGGACCGCATCCGATATCATTGCATTGGAATGGGCCAGGATACCGGCCGACAATTTTCCAATAGTAAGGGCAACATTGACCAGGATACTGATCCAGGACACATGCAAAGCCAGGTCTTTGTCCGTACGCCCTCCATTCCCTTGGCCCCGAAGGCCCCGCTGTAATCTCTGTTGAATCTTCTGCAGTATGCACATCCGTCTCATCCAACCACTTCCTCCCAATTAAAACAATAAAAAACACCTGCGGGACAATACGAGTAAACGACTGTCCCACAGGTGCTTTCCTACCTGCTGCCGCATGTTGCGGCCCGGCTCCTTTATGGTTTCATTCCATATCAGGCCTGTTCAGATTGTACTGTAGCTCTATATGCAGTGCAATGGATCCGGATATATCGGTTTATATCCGTTTGTATTAAGGTATGATGGAATGATTCGATTTGTGCTATATAGGTTTACAGAAGGTGCTTTCTAAGTTCTTCCCCCTCCTGGGCGCTGAGGTAAGACGGCGCAATGTCAAACACAGTCCTGCATCCGGTCTGCCCTTCTTTGCTCAACCGGTAGGCGGCTCTTGCATAGGCCGCGATCACGGAAGCTGTAAATTCAGGATTGGAATCCAGCTTCAGGCTGTATTCGATCACATGGCTGTTCTCATCCTCCCAGCCTGTCTTGCCTGTGCGGATGACAAAACCTCCGTGGGGGATCCCTGCATGGTCACGGAGAAGTTCCTCCTCCGAGATAAAATGTACCGTGGTATCATAGTCTGCAAAATAGTTGGGCATGGTCACAATGGCCGTTTCAATGGCCTTAAGATCCGCCCCCTCTTCTGCCACTACAAAACACTCCCTTGTGTGCTTCTGCCTGGTGGTAAGCTCCGGGCAGCTCCCGCTTCTCACCGCTGTCAGCGCTTCCTCCACCGGAATGGTATACTGCCTTGCATCCTTCACCCCATGGATGCGGCGGATGGCGTCCGAATGGCCCTGGCTTACGCCCCGGCCCCAGAAGGTATAGTCCCTGCCGCCCGGAAGGACAGCGCTGGCATACAGGCGGTTCAGTGAAAACATGCCCGGATCCCAGCCAACGGAAATGATTCCTATATGTCCGCCTGCCCTCGCAGCCCTGTCCACCGCGTCAAAATGCTGAGGAATATTGGCATGGGTATCAAAGCTGTCGATCACATTAAAATATTCCGCCATCTGGGGCGTCTGCACAGGAAGATCCGTGGCGCTTCCGCCGCAGAGGATCAAAACATCGATCTCATCCTTCATGGAGGGAGCATCCTCTGCTGATAAAACCTTTGCCCCTTCCGTAAGGATCTGAAGGCCCGCCGGATCCCTCCTGGTGAAAACAGCCTTCAGTTCCATATCCGGATTGTGCCTGACCGCACACTCCACGCCTCTTCCAAGGTTGCCGTATCCTAAAATTCCCACTCTGATCGCCATGTACAACACTCCTTTTGCATATGTTTTTAATTTTTGTAAATTATACTATAGCTAAAGGTGAATGGCAAGTTTTTTTCTCTAAAGTATAATCCTGGTCTTTTACTGTACTTACTTTTTTCAGGCTGACAGGATCGACAGCAGTTCTTTGCTGATCAGGCCATTGCTGGCCACAATAGAACTGGGCACTGAAACATCCGGATCCTCACCATTGTAACCGGTAACCCTTCCTCCAGCTTCCTGTATCAGCAGCATTCCAGCGGCAAAATCCCAGGGTCTTAACACCCTCTCAAAATAAGCATCCGTGCGGCCGCAGGCCACATGGGCAAGTTCTATGGCCGCAGATCCGTTCCTCCTGATATCGGAGCAGCGCAGAAACACCTGTTTAAAATCCTGGAAATTCCTGTCCGCCAGCTGGTGGTCATAAGGGCTGGTGCCAATGGCGATCAGGCTTCTCTCCATGGTGTCCACACCGCTTACATGGATGGGTTTTCCATTGAGCCATGCCCCTCCTCCCCGGATCGCATAAAACATCTCGTCCGTGTAGGGCTGGTAAATAATCCCCAGTTCCAACTGCCTGTTGTCACAGAGCGCAAGTGACAGCGCGCTGTTTCTATTGTCATGGATCAGGTTGGTGGTTCCGTCCACAGGATCCAGGATCCACACAGCTCCTGAAAAGTCGATCTCACTGTTATCCTTTTCCTCCCCCATAAACTGGATATCCGGATACAAGTTTCTAAGCCCCTTCTGTATCATCTCCTGCACCTGGAGATCCACCTGGGTCACAAAATCCGCCACCCCCTTAACCTGGATCCTGGATGCCCCCTCATGGTCTAAAAACAGGGGCTTTACCGTCCTTGCAAGCTCCATTATCTTTGCCGCGTCAACCTTCATCTTCTTACGTCCTCCTGTCTTTCTATGTGTACTCTCGGAGTCTCCTCCGCACCCATTTTTACGGGATGCCGGATCACTGTCTTCCGCCTGGAAGCCTCGGTCTTCCTGGGATCGGAAAGATAGATTTCATGGTGCAGGCGGGTGGCGCTTAAATCGTTTTCATAGCCGTTGGCGGCGATGTACCCATCCATCCTGGCAACGGTGGCTGGCTCCTCATCATATGCGCCGTGGTGCATGATCTGGACACACAGTCCTTCATCTATGGTAAGATATTCGGCAAGGGAACAGTCCAGTTTTTTCTTTCTCTCCGCCTCCCTTACCGCCCAGTCAAAGTCCTCTTTTTTCACAAAATCCGGCAGCCGGATCACGCTGATCCAGTTAAAACTGCTTTTGTCCGAATAATCCACGCCATCAACGCCGTCCTGCCACCAGAAGCCCTCCAGAGGAGGAACCACATACTCAAAAAAGCCATCGATCTTGTAGGGTCCCTTATAGCTCATCTTTATGGTATAGGCGACTGCATATAAAATCCCCACCCCGCGCTGGTATTCTCCCCCCTCTTCGTTGGGATCGCCCTTTCCGCGGACAGCTATGTACCTGGCCGGCTTAACCGTAACAAACTCAGGCTGGTCCTTTGGCATGTAACATTCTTTGTACTCCTTTTTAAAGTCAAACGGCATTGCAGTCACCTTCCTTTGTTTTACTAGAATATTTTTCTTTTTGTATACCTTTTCATTCTAATATCCGTCTGTGAAAAAGTCAAATGGATCAAACAAAAGGAAGGTCTTATATTATGCCCCATCCACTGAGTTCAGCCGTTCCATCACCTGCCACTCCCTCTCAATATAGAACATCTGGTCCAGCATCAGCCAGTTGGCCCGAAAGAAACTCATCAGCTGCCAATAACCGGCCCCGGAAAGCCCGTATTCCTTGATCAGGTCAAACTTGGCTTTGATGCTCCTGACATCCTCAAACCACACCTCATGCTGGATCCCATACTGCCAGTACCGGAAATAGGGAGACATGGCGGTCTCGTCAAACCGGATATCCACTCCAAAATCAATGGCGATCTGCACGGCCTGCCTGTTATTGATCGTCCTGGCCCTTGTCACTCCCCTCTCATAGGGAAGGGCCCAGTCATACCCGTAGTTGGGAATCCCCAGGCTCAGCTTTTCCCTGGGGATGGCGGTTATGGCATAATCCACCACCCGTCTCACCATGTTGATGGGTGCCACGGCCATGGGCGGCCCCTGGCTGTACCCCCATTCGTATGTCATCAGCATGGCCCGGTTGGCGGCCGCCCCCAACAGCGCATAATCAATGCCCTCGTACAAAAGCCCTCTCTGCTCCGCCGATGTCTTGGGGGCCAAAGCCACTGAGACAGGATAGCCGAACAGGTTCATCACCCTTGTTGCAAGGCTTACAAAGGCTGCGAACCCCTCCCGGTCATCTGCCAGCACATATTCAAAATCAATGTCCAGGCCGCCGAATCCCTTTTCCTGCATGGTGCGTCCCAACTCCCATATAAGTCTTTGCTGCAGCTCATGATCCCTGACCAGCCCGGATACAAGGTTATTGTTAAAATGCCCGTCTTCCCCCAACGGAGTCAGCGTCAGTATGGGCCGTGTCCCCCACTGAAGCGCCTTTTCAATCATCCAGGCATCATCCGTCATGGGCGGTACCAGCTCTCCCTCCAGGGTGAACCCATAGGAAAATACCTTCAGTCCATCCAGAAACGGCAGGGTTTCCTCCAGTACTTCATTATCAATAAAGGGATATGCGTACCCACTGGTATAAAGAGGCGTCCTGTCATGGACAGGATTCCCATCTGAAATATAAAGAGCCTGGCCAACGGCCAGGCGGTATGGGTATTCAATCTGATTATCCCAGATCACGGTCTGGGTGGAAATGTTGAAAGTCCTTGCAATGGAGTCCACACTGTCCCCCTGTTTTACCACATATAGTTCCAAGGCATTGCTCCTCTGCCTGTATTTATAGAATTATATGCAGCAGCAGCGGGTTCTCATTCGTAAATTATGCGTGATGGGACTCTCTTTATTCCGCAGAACTTTATTCCACAAGACTTTTTGACATCCATTTCCCGCTCTTTACCCGCAGGAAGGAAAATATAAATCCAAAGGCCCAGCCGGTGGGAATGGACCACCAGATCGCGCTGGCGCCTATGTAGTGCGCAAGGAGGTATGCGATGGCCACACGCGAAAACAGGTTGACCATGGAGCTGAGCATGAATGCGCCCATGTCCCCGGCTCCGCGCAAAAGACCATTGCCCACAAACAGTGCGCCCATCAGCAGATAGAACACGGAAACTGTCTTCATGTACTTAAGGCCGTAACTCATGGCGCTTCCCTCCGCCCCCTGGTTCAGGAACAGCCCCAGAAGCTGCGGGCCAAAGAGGTAGATCAGGGTGGTGATGATCAGTGAGAAGATAAATACCATAAACATACATGATTTATATCCCTGCTTCACCCTGTCCATCTTGCCCGCGCCGATGTTTTGGGCCGTATAGCTGGAAATGGCATTGGAAAAGTTCATATTGGGCAGCATGGCCAGGGTATCGATCTTGGTGGCCGCTGTATAACCGGCCACAAACACCTTGCCGTAGGAGTTGACCAGTCCCTGCATCATCATCATACTCACCGACACGATGGACTGCTGAAGCATGGAGGGAACGCCCACCTTGGCAATCCTCCTGGCCGCATCCATATCAAAATAGGCGAAGGCAGCTCCTCTGGCTGAGGGTTCATTTTCCATCTTCCTTAAACGCCCTATGAGTACAAAAAATGAAATACATGCGCAAAGTCCCTGGGCGATCAGTGTCGCCCATGCAACGCCTGCCACTCCCATATTAAACTTAATGACAAACAGCAGGTCCAGTACAATATTGGTCAGGGCTGACACCATAAGAAACTTAAGGGGTGTCTGGCTGTCTCCCAATGCATTATAAATACCATTCAGGGAATTGTATAAAAAGAGGAATATGGCTCCTCCAAAATAGATCCTCAGATAGGCCAGGGAATCAGCCATGATATCCGGATCTGTTCCCAGAAGTTTCAGCAGAGGGCCTGCTGCCAGTTCACCGATCCCCATTATGATCAGCCCAATGACACCCAATGAGATCAGGGCGGTGGATACAGTTACCTTCATCTCCCTTATCTTTCCCGCCCCAAAAAACTGGGAAATCACCACCGTACATCCCATGGACAAACCGGCCGCCACTGCCACTGACAGGAATACCACGGGGAAAGATGAGCCAACCGCGGCCAGGGCGTCCTCGCCCACAAACCGGCCCACCACCATAGAGTCCACCATGTTGTAGAGCTGCTGGAACAGGTTTCCCACCACCATGGGTATTGCAAAGAAAAACAGAAGTTTTAAAGGCTTTCCCTCTGTCAGGTTATTGATCATTTGTACATCCTCCTTGTCTGTGTCGGTATTTCATTGCATTCTCAGCAATACGTCTTACAAAATCCTGATGAAGGGACCGCTCCTCCTCCGTAAAGCCGGAATAGCAGATTGCGTCCCATCTCATGAATATCTTGTCTGTCTCCGCCAGAACCTTCTCACCTTCCGCTGTCAGGCTCACCAGCTTCTGCCGCTTATTCTTCTCATTGACCACCCGGCAGACCAGTCCCTTTTCCTCCAGCTCCGACAGATTTCTGGCGATCCTGCCCTTGTCCATGTCAAAATGGGCGCACACATCCTCCTGGGTGCAGCTGCCCCTGCGCAAAAAATTAAGGACCTTCCCCTCCAGCGGTTGAAGTCCAAATCGTTCTAACTCGTTCCGTATAAACAACAATTCACAGCGGCGGTATATTCCCGTATACTGATTCATCCTTCCTCCCGGATCCCATGGATCGCTGAACGTTTGTATAATACAACAGTTGTAACATTCAACTATTATAGTGGCATATGGTATGGATGTCAAGTCCGTTATGTGGTATTATGTTGGATAGTATCATATTTTGAAAAGACAGGTGATCCTATGAAGAACTTCCACAAAAAAACAGCCCTTGAAGCAGAATGGGCCAGATTACAAAGGCGGGAGGAGCGTTTTCTCAAAAAAATTGCTATGGAAAAAGAATCCGTTCTGAACCGCCGTCTGGAGCATCTTGTTCCCCCTAAGCTGTCCTCCACCCTTGATACGGCGTTCTACAAAGCATTTGAGGTGGTGTTTGAAAAAGGCACTCCCATCATAGAAAAAACATACCGCAAAGAGGATCGGGAGACGGCCTACAAGGTCAGCGCGTACGCGGTGAGCCTGAAGGAAAGCAGGCGGAATCTGAAAGCATTTTCCAAACGCGCGCAAAACAGCAGGGCGGTCAACCTCCTGGCCTCCGGCGCCAGCGGAATCGGGCTTGGCACCCTTGGCATTGGGCTTCCCGATATTCCGCTGTTTACGGGAATGCTTCTTAAATCTATTTACGAGATTGCATTGAACTACGGATTTTCTTACGATACGGTGAGGGAACAATGCTTTATCCTAAAGCTGATCCGGGTTCCCCTTTTACCAGGTGAGATGGCTGTCCGGGCGGACGGGGAAGTAAATCAGCTGATTGCGGAGAATCATGGCGGTGACGGCAGCATCCGTATGACAGGTGAAGCAGAAACATCCATCCACGAAAAAAAGGCGCAGATGCGCCTGACCGCCCAAGCTCTCTCCCACCAGCTTTTATACATGAAATTCCTGCAGGGGATCCCCATTGCAGGGATCGTGGGCGGAGCCTTTGATGCCGTGTATTTGAAAAAAATCACAGACTACGCGGACCTGAAATACAGGCGGCGGTTCCTGTTAGGACGCGGCCCGCAAAATGAAGGATAGCACTAATATGGCGTGGGAATGGCGCAAAGATGTACCAGTTACAGACAGGCTTTCCCGGTTCACCAAAATTTATTTCCATCCTGCCTATGGTCCCCCAAAACTCCACGGTCTCCGCCCCTGCCAGTCCGCCTCCGATTTTCATGGAAAAGCTTTATGTACTGGAGGATGCGCCAGTCATAACCGAGGATCTGCTGCGGGAAAATTATCATTTTTCCACCTGCTCATCCGGCTCCCTATCTGCTTTGCAGTTCAAGCCCCTGAAAACAGCGGCGGATGAATTTGAAAAACAGTATATCAGGGAGGTGCTGGAGCATTCCCATGATCTGGACGAGGCTGCCATGATCCTTGAAGTTGACAGGAACTGGCTGTAAATCTAATACAACCGTTTATAATCATTGGGAGTTACCCCCATTTGCTTCTTAAACACCTGGATAAAATAGCTGGTATCATGATATCCCACCAGATCCCCAACCCTGGAAATACTGTAATCCGTTGATGTTATAAGCTCCACCGCCTTATTCATCCTGATCCGCAGCACATTCTCAGAAAAGCTTTTGCCCGTATACCGCTTGAGCAGGCGGGTAACATAGTTTTTGCTCACGTGGAATTCATCCGCCAGTTCATCCAGGGAAATGTCGTTTTTGTAGTGCAGTTCCAGATATCCCAGCATGCTTCCCACAAAGGACTGGTTCTTATCATTGGTCCTCTCCTTATTGCTGTTGGCCAGTATGACCAGGAGCTTCAACACATACCGTTTAACTTCCCCGGCATTCTTGGCTCCGTAAATCCGCTCCGTGCTCTCGTGAAGCAGCTTGGCTGTATTAGCCGCTTTTCCCGGCTCTGAATACAGGATCAGGGAACAGAGCAGGTCCATGGCGCGGATCCGAACCCCATCCCCCCAATCCTCATCCTGGCCAAATATGGATCGTACCATCTCCTCGATCCCGTCAATATCTCCGGTGGACACCAGGGTGTTGATCCTTCTCTTCTGTCCATCTGAGGTTTTCCAGTCATTCTGCCTGTTCCGGATATCCGCGTACTGGACAATGCTGTCATTTCCCAAAAACGAGCTCTGATCACAGGCCGCAGAGGCTTCCTCCATCAAATGGGGAATATTACATGGATTTCGGTCTGTCAGGGAGATTCCAAAGCAGATTTCCTCTCCCAGGGTGCTTCCCACTGCTTTCTGCAATTCCTCGCAGAATTTTACACATGTATCCGCACACCGTCTTTCACTCTCACCCTCTCCAAAGATTACCACCAGACAATAATCCGCTCCGTCCATGCAGGTAAGCAGGTCCTGGCAATATCCGCATGCCATGGATTCCGCCATGTTCATGACCGCAAATTCCCGCAGCCAGCTCTCCATGGGCCTGCTCTTATATACCCTTGCCTTAACGCACACATAGTTCTCAATGGTCACGTCAATGGATTCCATACGCTTTTCGATTTCCTTCCGGTCCCGTATGTTGCCCCTTACCAGGTCCCCCACATACTGCTGCCGTATGACCGGTGTTGCGATGCGGTAACGCTCCATGAACTCTGCCAGCTTCTGCTCCTTTAGTCTGGCATCCTCATGTTCCTTACAGAGGCGTTTCAGCAGGCCGGACAGCTCTGCAAAATTCAAGGGCTTTAAAAGATATTCACGCACCCCTATTCCAATGGCGGATTTGGCATATTCAAATTCATCGTAACCAGTCAAAAGAATGATCTGCACTTCTGGCAGCCGTTTCCTGGCCTCCTTTGCAAACTCCAGCCCGCCCATGACCGGCATCTTAATATCGCTGACAATAATATCCGGCCGGGCCTCCTCCAGTTTTTCCAGACCCTCTGCCCCGTTCTTTGCCTTGGCAGACAATGCGCAGCCATGGGCTTCCCAGTCAAACCGTTCCAGCCCATGGAGAATGCGCTCCTCATCATCCAATATCATTACCCTGAGTCTCTTCATGCCTTCTCCTCATCACCTCCCCATAGCTCAGATCCAGGTCCTTTCCATCCGTAAAAGGTATCCTTATGGTTATGGCAGTCCCCTCCCCCTGCCTGGATTGGATGGTCAGCCCATACTGGACCCCAAACAGATATTTGATCCTCTGGTCAACCGCATAAAGCCCGATATGGGCATGAGGGCTGCTGGAGGAGGTCTTTATCTCCTGGGGATCCCGCAGCTCCCTCATACGTTCATCATCGATCCCCCTTCCTGTATCCTTCACAAGGATCTCCACCGTTTCACCGCGTCTGCGGGCTGAGATGAGCACCAGACACTTCCCATCGCTTCCCTCCAGTCCGTGGACAATGGAATTCTCCACCAATGGCTGGATGGTGAACTTGGGGATCACCTGCTTATTTACTTCCTCATGGATCTGGTACAGCACCTCCAGACGCTCCCCATAGCGCACCTTCTGAATGTAAAGATAATCCCTGATATAGCTGATCTCCTGTTCCAGCGTCAGGTTTCCGGCTTTATGGCTGATGCTCAGGCGCATGAGGCGGCTGACGGACTGAACCATGTTACAGATCTCCGTCTCCTTATGTTCGTAGGCCATCCAGTTGATGATATCCATGGTATTGTACAGGAAATGGGGATTGATCTGAGCCTGCAGGGCCTGGAACTCCAGTTCCTTTTCCAGGCTCTTGCTCTCCACCACAGTGTCGATCAGCCCTTCCACCTGGCGGATGGTCTCATTAAAAACATGCCCCAGCTTCCCCATCTCATCCTCACTGTATTCTGCGATCCGCACTGAAAAATCACCCTCGGCAAACTTTACCAGCGCCCTGGACATATCCTCCACAGGGCGGATCATCCGGTCCGCAAGTGCCTTGGCCGCCGCAAGGGAGATCAGCAGAAATACGATCATCAGCAGAAACGCCTGGATCTTAAAGGGTGCCAGCTGTTCCATCAGCACTACCATGGGAACCAGGCCAATGGTGGTCCAGTTGGTATTATCCGACTGGTGATAGATGGCCACATACTGCCCGCCATTTGTCTCATAAGGAAAATATCCGCTGAATCCAGTCATTTTCCCGGTCAATTCATCTGCACCATCAAACCTTCCATCATTAAATAAACTTTCCTTTTTTTCATCCAGCAGCATGATGGTGCCCTTGGAGGAAAAATCAGCATTGTTGGTAAGGCTCTTTAGATAATCCTTTCTAAGTCCCATGACAGCCACGCCCAGGTCTTCCATGGTCAGGGAATCCTTGATCTGCTTGACCACCAGAAAGCTGTCCTCCCGGCCGCTGTCATTTACAATAACCGGCCTTCCCTTCCCCTGTTTTGCGGTCTCATGAAGTTCCAGAGGCGTCATATCGATCCCCGTCTCCCTGAACGGGACCAGGAACGCATCCCCTTCATTACTGTAAACAGCAATCTCGCTGACGCTGTAGCTGTAATACGCCTGGACGATCATCCGTTCAATGATCCGTATGTTGCTGTCATAACTGGTGTAGTCATCATTTCTGTTGACCACACCATTGCACAATTCTTCCTGAAGTACCTCGGAATTGCAGACCCAGGCTAGGCTGTCCTTCATTCCCTTCATATAAAAGTCATATGTGTCAGACATCTGGAGAATGGTCTCGCTTGTCTGGTTAATGGTCTTTTCCATCAATATATTCTCGGCCAGTTTGTACGTCACCATCCCGGACAGCGCGGTAAACACTGCCATAATTGCTGAGAAATAGAGAAATACCCGGTTGCGCATGGACAGGTTTTTAAGGGCCATATCCTTCTCCGCCTTCATACTCTTTCAAATTTCAGGAACATACGGTTAAAAAAATGGGCTGAGATCATTGCCGGCAAAGAGAATCCGCAGATAAAAAGCAGCAGAAACCATTGGGGGAACAGAGACAGGAAAACCACAGGCAGCACAAGAGCCATCATAATTGCAACCGTATACGGAATATGATAAAAGGCCAGCACAAAGGCATGTCTCAGGATCATTGCATTTGGCTCCTCAAACCGTGCCAGGACAGCAAACGCATAAACCAGGACAATAATAACCGTCAGGTTCAGGACACCCCATGCGCAGATACCTGCCTTGGGGAATGTCAGCCCGCTGGTCCCTATCATTCTCACACTGATGAGATTTATTATAATCCAACCCAGCATGAAAATCCAGATGGATGAGGCCTGTTTTAAATTAAGGGAAAAGGCCCTGAAAAAATCCTTCAGGATGTATCCCTCCTCCCCCCTGTCGATCTTCATGGAAACATAATTCATGGCTGTAACTGCCGCCCCGGCAGTTACAACCGGAAGTGAAAACAAAATCGTGATCAGATTCAGTTTGATCATCATCCCCGTCCGTTCCAACAAAGTGGTCAGGTATCCATTGGCACCAAATATAGCGTTCATACACATCCCCCTCCTGTATGTGCTTACCCTTACAGAATCTGGCAGAATTCTATCATTTCCCCTGTGGGGCTTTCCAGCTTAAAATACCGTATCCCCTTTTTCCAAAAGGTTTCAATCTGCTCAATGCCGTTGGTACAGATCTGATAGCCCTGTTCCAGCGCTGTCTTATAATCCGCTTCTATATCATGGGACACAAAGGACAGGTGGTCGATCTTTCCCGCCGCCGATCCCGCCACAGGACGGCATGGCTGGTACATCTCATAGACCGTGTACCCATTGTCCAGAAAACATACCTTTTCCCCGGCCGGGGTGAGAAAACTGCCCGTCTCCCTGAAGCCGAGACTTATATACCACTCCCTGTCCTTTTCCAGGTCGTTTGTCGCCAGCCCGATATGTCCCTGTCTCCGGTTCTCCAATATCATTCCTTCATCCCCTTTGCCCAGGAAATATTTGTTGCCTTCAGGGTTCCGTCCGTGACAAACAGCTTCACTGCTTCGCCCGGCTTTGTATAAAATCTGGCATTTAGCGCAACCCCATCCACATACAGGGTGGCTATGGTGTCATCCACGATCATCCTGATGTGGTAGGTTCTGCCCGCTTCCAGCTTAATGGGGCGCAAAAGGCCCATATTCATGTGGGCGGGCCACTGCCAGTTGGGATTTTTTTCAAACTCATACCTGTTTTCCCCCACATGGAATATGTACTGATATCCTTCCTCCGTATCTTCATTTTCATAAAGCCGGATGCCGAAGGAGCGGGTCCCCTGCCCAAATTCCACGTCCGCCTCAAACCGGAACAGATCGCCTGTGTGTTCCGCTGCCGTGTACGTACTGCGCCTGGAAGGCGAATCCATGATACAGTCCGCCACCGGTTCTGCTGTATTAAATACGTTCCACACCGGTTCCGGCACTTTGACTCCCAGTGTTCCGTCCTCTCTCTGATAGATCTCATGGGCCATAAAAGTGCCTGCCCATTCAAAATTCCCCCTGTCGTCACAGTTCTCCTTGGTGGGCACCCAGCCGAAAAGGATCCTCTGTCCATTCAGGCAGAATGTCCTTCCCGCATAATATGCCCTTCCGTCAAATGCATCATCCACCGGTGCGATCCATGGCCCGTGGATGCTCTTAGCCATCCTGTAAACGATCTTGTTCTTATCACTGTACTCGGAAATGATGTGGTACCACCAGTCACCGATCCGGAACAGATCCGGCATCTCATGCATGGTATACAGGTCCGGGGCCCAGAAATCTCCATGGAATTCCCAGTCCTTTAAATTCTTTGAGGTAAAATATACCGTCCTTCCGCTCTGTCTTGTCTTGGGCCCCATCTTCCTGGCACCCAGAATCAGGAGATACTCCTCCCGTTCCTGGTCGCGGATGACAAACGGGTCGCGCCAGTCATCCGGATCATACCCCTCCCGGGGTGTAAACGTAAGGGCTTCGTTTGTCTTGGTCCAGGTGACAAGATCCTGGCTGACCGCGTGCATCAGCACCTGGGAGGGCTTTCCTGCTTTTGGATAGTCCCTGTTGTAACCGGTGTAAAAAATGTGGTACATGCCTTCCGCCTCAAACACACTTCCGGCAAAGATAAACTGATCCTGCTCCTCATCACTGCCCCTGGGAATGGCCACACCCCTGTCCTCATAATGCACAAAATCCGAAGTGGTGCTCAGATCCCAGCCAAACGGCTCCCCAAAGGGGCAGGGCTTCCTGGTATCCCTCTGGTGGTAGAGATAGAACTGATCCCCATGTCCAAAGGGCATACAGTCTCCAAACCAGGTTCCCGGCAGCTGATAATATAATTTTGTCATAGTATAACATCCTCCTTTTTTCTATCGTGTACTCTCGAAATCTCCCGGTACTCAGACTTGTGTGCGACTGGCGGAAAATCAGCCGCAAAGACGGGTGCCGGGGAGACTCCGACACGCTCTAGAGTGTGTTTGAAAATTGCTTTCTGACATCTGCGCGTCACAGTTTGTGGGGGATTCGGGCCAAATGAAGGCGGCGTAGTGGGCTACGCTAACTGAATTTGGCCCAGATAACCCGCGAAATGGGGCGTGCAGATGGCGGGAATGAATTTTCAAACACGCTCTAGCCCTTGACCGCTCCGGCAGTCATTCCCGCCAGCATGTATTTGCTGGTTAAAAAATATATGATAAATGTAGGTATGGTGATCAGGATAATGGCTGCAAAGGTGGGCCCCCAATCCGTGACCCCCATGTAGCCCACAAAATCGTTGATCCCCAGGGTCACGGTCTTCATATCACTGGACCGGATAAAGGTATTGGCCCATATAAAATCATTCCAGCAAAAAACAGCCTGCATGCTTCCCACGGTGAGCAGAGAGTTGGTGGACATAGGACACACGATCCTCACATAGCTCTGAAGAGGGGAACAGCCGTCAATAATGGCTGCCTCGATAATCTCATTGGGCATGAACTTGCTGAAGGAATAAAACAGCTGAATGGAGTAGGACAATGCAAATGCCACCTGGGGCAGTATGATGGCCGCATATGTGTTCAGCAGTCCCATCTTGCTGAAAATAGTAAAGAGGGGGATCAGCGCCACCTGACACGGGAGCATCAGCCCCAGCATAAAATAATTCAGCATGAATTGATTCCGTTTGAACTTAATCTTGGCCAGCGCAAACCCGGCCATTGAACTGATGACCAGAAGCACTGCCAGGGTGAATACCAGAATGATGATGCTGTTCTTAAAGTAGGTGACAATGGGACTGACCTCCAGCACCCGTTTGTAATTGGCCAGCTGGAAGGAAGAGGGAAATGCATAGGACGGCAGTTTGCGGAAATCTTCCTGGGTTTTCAGACTGGATAAAAACACATAGAAAATAGGGTATACCTGAATGACCGCAAGGATAACGGCCGCCAGCCCTTTAAGAGGCGCAAAAACCATTTTTTTCTGACTTGTTTTCATCCCATCACTCCCTTTCCGCCGTCATTTTCCTAAATCCCAGGCCAATGACCAGACACAGGATCACAATGGCCATGGCCACCGCACTTCCGTATCCATAGCGCTGGCTGGTAAACGCCTGTTTGTACATGTAGGTGGACATCAGTTCAGAGGCATTGGACGGCCCTCCCTTTGTCAGCAGGAAGGAGACGTCAAAGGACCTCAGTGAGCCGTTTAATACCAGCAGACAATTGGCCACGATCACCGGCATGATATACGGAATCTTTACATAGATGAATTCCTGGACCACATTGGCTCCGTCCACAATGGCCGCCTCGGACAATTCCCCCGGCACGCCGATCAGGGCCGCATAAAAGATGACCATATAAAGCCCCAGATACTTATAAGCTTCTACAAAGGCCGCCACATAAAGGGCCAGTTTCCGGTTGGAGATCCACTCCATGTATAACAGGTCCGGATTGACGGCTCCCAGCACAGCGTTGATCACACCTGTTGGGGTAACGGAAAACAATTTGCTGAATATCTGGCAGATAGCCACGGACGAGATGACCACAGGCACATAGTACAGGGTCTGAAGCCCTGCCCTGAAATGGGTGATCCGCGTCAAAAAGATTGCAAACAGCAGGCCTCCGAACACCTGGATCACCACCTCCACAACCGTATAGATCAGCGTATTCTTTACGCTCAGCCAGAACACCGGGTCCCCGGTCAGCAGATCCATATAATTCTTAAGCCCTGCAAATGTCATGGAACCCACACCGTTCCAGTCAAAAAAGCTGTAAAAACAGGCCCAGACTACTGATACCGCCACAAAAAGCGTGTACAGTATAAAAGCTGGAAGCAGGAAAGTAAAGATCACCTTTCTTTTTCCAAATGCGTTCTGCATGGTTCCTCCTTATCCCGGTCCGGAGGGGTATGGCCCTCCGGACCGTCCCACTACTTTGTTACATAGGTGTCTGCAGTTGCACAGTATTCGTCAGGCGTGATCTGGCCCTGAACCAGCAGCTGCTGTAGATCCACCAGCTTTGTGAGGGTGGCTGAATCCAGCTTGTCGTCCCAGGATACCCAGCTCTGCTTTGCATTTTCAAAGAACGGGTACACTTCCTTCATGATCGCACCTGCTGAATCCGGCACCGGATCATTAAAGGGCGAAAACACCTTGGCCTGGTCATAACAAAGACCGGTGAACTCATTGCAGAGATACTGGAAGAATTCTTCCATCACATCATCATAGGTCTGTTTATTAAAGGCATAGGCAAATCCTGCGTGAAGGGGTACGTTGGTCTCCATGTTCTCCATGCCGTCCACGTCCGGCACCGGGAAAAATCCCAGCTGGCCATTGCCGTAAAGTTCATCTGCTTTTGCAATATCGCCTGAGCCTGAGTACATCATAGCGCCTGTCCCGCCATAGAACAGTTCTCCGTTGGCCGTATTGTCCGTGCTCAAAAAGCCCGGCTGGAAGTAGCCTTCTGTCCCCAGTGTATAGAGCAGGCCAGCCCCCGCCTTTGCCGCTTCATTTTTCTCAAAGCTGTCCTCCCCGGAGATATATCCTGTTATGAACCCGTCATGGGTCACCCTCCAGGGGGCAAAGGAGAGGTAGCGCATCAGCTGCCAGTTTTCCTTGCCGCCTACGATCAGGGGGATCTCTCCGTTATCCTTAAGGACCTTACACACATTCAGGAACTCATCCCAGGTCTTTGGCACCTCAAGCCCGTAACTGACCAAAGGTATCCTTTCTGTAGGCAAAATACTCGGCATACAACGCGTTGGGCATAAGATACATCTGACCGTCTTTTGCATCCGTAAGGAAATCAATGATCGCCTGATTCATGGAGTCATATTTTCCGATTTTTTTCAGTTCCTCCCCTATATTCACCATGGCGTCAATTTCCTGGGCCGCTGCAGACAAGGAGCCATTGGCACAGCCGTAAATATCAGGAAGGGAATTGCTGTTGATGTAAAGCTGGAGCTTTGTAATATAATCCGCATCCGTGGGCACAAGTTCGATCTCACAATCCAGGCCCTTCTGCTGGCAGAAATCCTTGATCGCCTTGCCGTATATCATATTGGACTCCGAGGTCTCGGATCCTTTTAACAGGGCCGTGATCTTTTTTCTCTGGGAACCGGACCCGGCTGTTTCCCCCAAACCGCCGGCTGTAGCGGACGATGAACCGCAGCCGGCAAGCAGGGAAGCTGCCGTCACCACTGCCGCCAATAAAGATATCATTCTTTTCTTTCTCATATAATTCTCCCTCTTATAATTAGTTTTTGCTTGTATCGGATCCGATCTCCTTTGATATACGAATTATACCATTGCCCATACCGGCCAACAATCTTAAATAAACACATAAATATGACTATTCAACACAATGGTTGAATTAAAATAGAGGAACAAAGCAAAAAAGCACTGCCCGTCCCACCAGACCAGGCAATGCTTTTTCTATTACTATGATCCCCACCCGGGAACCATTTCTTTATTCAGCTTTTTCCCCAGCCATGATCATCATGATCTCATTGCTGCGGCTGACAAACTTTGTCATACGCTCAGGTGACAATGCACCGTGGCTTAAGCTGGCCAGATCATAGAGCTGCTCGCAGATCTTGCCTGTATTGTCCCCTTCCTTGTGGTTCAGCACATACTGTACCAGCGGATGGTTGGCATTGAGCACCAGTGTCTCTCCGGTTCCGCCAAACATTCCCATATCCATACCGCCCATGCTGTACATCTTCATCATATCCTGCATACGGCGGGTATCCTCTGACACGGTGATCATGGATGCCACTCCGGCATTCTTCATCTTCTCTACCTTGATGTCCAGCTTGTCGTTATCCAGGGCTTTCTTAAACAGCTCCGACAATTCCTCTGAAGTCTTCTTAAACTCCTCATCATCCTCCTTTACTTCCTCCTTAAAGGCAGCGTTTAAGTCCGTGTCAATACGCAGGAATTTAAGGCCTTCCTTCTTCTGTTCCACATGGCTGATAAAGGGGTTGTCAATGGCGGCCGGCATGATGACAGCGTCAATTCCTTCCTCCTTAAACATGTTGATATACTGGCTCTGCTCCTTCTCATTGGTCACATAGAACACTGTATTCTCATGCTTTTCCTTATTCTCATCCAGGCAGCCCTGAAGGGTGAGGTACTTGCCGTCCAGGTTCTTGTAGAGAATGAAATCTCCCATCTTCTCAGCAAACTTTTCATCCTTGATATATCCGAATTTGATAAAGGGCGCAATGTCGTCCCAGTACTTCTCATAATTTTCACGGTCTGTCTTGCACATACCGGACAATTTGTCCGCCACCTTCTTGGTGATATAATCGGAAATCTTCTTTACAAAGCCATCGTTCTGCAGGGCGCTTCTGGATACGTTCAGAGGCAGGTCGGGACAATCGATCACACCCTTAAGCAGCATCAGGAACTCCGGGATCACTTCCTTTATATTGTCCGCAATAAACACCTGGCTGTTGTACAGCTTGATGGTTCCCTCCAGACTGTCGTATTCCATGTTGATCTTTGGGAAATACAGGATTCCCTTTAAGTTGAAAGGATAATCCATGTTCAGGTGGATCCAGAACAGCGGCTCCTTGTAGTCCCTGAACACCTTGCGGTAAAAGCTCTTGTAATCCTCCTCGCTGCACTCGTTGGGATGTTTGTTCCACAGCGGATTGGTATCATTTAAAGCAACCGGACGTTTTAAGATCTTATATTTTTCCCTGGACGGTTCGATCTCAACTGTTTCCTTGGTCCCGTCCTCATTTTCCTTTTCCTCAGTCTTGGCAGGTTCGATGACAGTCTCTATCACCTTGTCCCTGTCCGTGAGCTCGTCCTTCTCAATAGTCTCATACTGGGGTTCTGCCATCTCATTATCCAGGAAAATGTTCACCGGCATGAATGCACAATATTTCTCAATGACTTCCCTGGCCCTGTACTCGTTGCAGAATTCCGTGCTGTCCTCGTTGAGATAAAGGGTGATGGTGGTTCCCACACTTGCCTTATCCCCTTCTTCCATCTCAAACTCGATTCCGCCCTCTGACTCCCAGTGGACAGCCTTTGCGTCCTTCTGCCAGGAAAGGGATTCGATACTTACCTTATCAGCCACCATGAACGCAGAATAAAAGCCCAGGCCAAAATGTCCGATGATCTGGTCCTCGTTAGCCTTATCCTTGTACTTGGACATAAAATCCTGCACGCCGGAAAACGCGATCTGGTTAATATACTTGTCAATCTCTTCCTCTGTCATGCCCAGACCGTTGTCCGTGATCTTGATGGTCTTGTCCGTGGGGTTCACGGTGACCTGAATCTTATATTCCACATCCTCAGGTCTTTCATACTCTCCCATCAATTCCAGCTTTTTCAGTTTTGTAATAGCATCACAGCCATTGCTGATCAGCTCCCTGTAAAAAATATCGTGGTCTGAGTACAGCCACTTTTTGATTACCGGGAAAATGTTCTCGCTCGTGATTGATAAACTGCCTTTCTTTGCCATCTTTCATCCGCCTCTTTCTTATATAATAATAGTTCTTGTAAATTCTGTATGCTTACTCACAAGGTACATTTTAGTACCTACTGAAGAAAATGTCAATAAAAAATTAGCACTCATTTTTATTGAGTGCTAATAATTTCATTTAAGCTTATACCGTTACCTGTTTTTCTTTTTTGCTCCGCATAACCTGCAAACTCAAAAGGCTTATCATTAAGATTACCCCTATCAGGTCCGTGACAGTCTCCGGAATAACTAAGCACAGGGAAGCCGCAATCGCCAATACCCGTTCCAACATTTTCATGGGCCCGATCCCGCATCCAATCAGCCCCATACTCAATCCGTAAGCCCCCACAAGGCAGGTAAGACCGGATTGGAAAAGCTCCAAGGGAGTCCCAATCCCCAACATGGCCGGACTATACACAAAGGTATAAGGTATAAGGAAAATAATAAAACTGTATTTAAACGCTGAAAGGCCAAGCTTCCACATATTGTCGTTCACAATCCCCGCGGCGGTGAAAGAAGACAGCGCTACAGGCGGAGTGATCATAGACAGATTGGCAAAATAAAATACAAAAAAGTGTGCTGCCAGAACAGGCACGCCCAGTTTAATAATACTGGGACACAGCAATGTGGCCGACATGATATAAGCCGCACTGGTAGGCATGCCCATGCCTAAAACAAGTGCCATGAGCATTGTGGCGATCAGAGCAAACAGCAGGTTGCTGCTGGCCAATGCATTGATCATGCTGGAAAAGCGGATCCCAAGGCCCGTGGCAGTGATCTGTCCAACGATAATGCCGGCCAGAGCACAGGGCATGGTAACAATAACGGCCTGTTTTCCGGTGGCCACCAAGGCTTTGATAAAGTCAAACAGCGTAATCCGGGTATCCTTGCGGATCATGCACAGGGCAATCAGCACAATTGTTGCATAGGTACAGCACCGCATCATAGAACCACCCCGAATAATCAGCGCAACCAAAACCACCACGCTTAGAAGCAGATGGATGTCCTTCATAATCTCTTTCCGGTATGCCGCTGCCTCAATCTGAGGCTTGGCCAGCTTATTTTTCCTGGCGTACATGTCAACCAGAAAGTAAAGGGCTGCTAAAAAGATAAATGAAGGGATAATGGCTGCCAGCATGATATTGGAATAACTGATCCCCGTCATATCAACCATAATAAATGCCGCTGCTCCCATTACAGGAGGGATCAGCTGTCCTGCGGTTCCGCCAATGGCCAAAATACTCCCTGTAAAACGGTTCTCAAAGTTCTGCTGTTTCATTGGCTCATACATGATGGTTCCAATGGAAGCTACATTGCCCGGAGCACTGCCAGAAATCATGCCAAAAAGAGCGGAAGCCACGATTGTAGCTTTTCCCGCGCCTCCGTTGGCCTTACGGGTAAGCAGGGTAGAGATATTCACAAACAGTCTGCCTGCCGGTGTCGCTGTCAGGAACGCACCAAACAAAAGGAAATAAAACACAGTACCGCAGGCAGTGCTCACAGGTGAACCAAATACACCCGTAGTAGAGAATATCTGCACCTCCACAAATTTTGCAAGCGACATATTGGAATGCGCCAGCAGGCCCGGCATCATTTCCCCAAAAAATCCATAGCCGATAAAAATCAGTACAATGATGGTCAAAGCCAAATTCACGGCACGCCTGCTGCATTCAAGCATCAGAAGCAGCAGGGCTATGGCTGTAACATAGTCCATGGTGGTAAGGGGATCCACGTAGGCCATCCTGGTGTCATAGCGCGTACTGTTCATCACCATATAGACACAGCAGAAAAGAATGATTCCCACGAAGATATATTCATACCACTGGGGAAGATATTTCTCCCCCTTTGGAACCTTATATTTTTTGAAGGTTGGAAATGTAAGAAATACCAATCCCATAGCAAAACAGACATGGATGGGACGCATGATAAGGGCGCTATAGGAGCCTCTGACCACTACCCAAAGCTGGAACATGACCCAAACCAATGCCCAGATCGCTCCTGGATTACAGAACGCTTCTATGTATTTATTTTTTTTCATAATTTAGTTTCTATACCCTTTCTTCAGTGTATTCAAGGCTTAGAACTATCATCCCAGGCCCCTTTTATCAGTCCAGTATCCCAGCTTCTTTGTAATATTTCTCAGCACCTGGATGGAGCGGAAGGCCCATACCAGCCAGATCACCGGCCTTTTCAGCTGTAAAACGCTGAAGGGCAGTGTGTCCCGCCTTCACATCATCCACATTTTCACACAATGCCTTTGCAATATCATATGCTACATCATCCGGCATGTCTGCGGTACAGAATAATGAGGAGGTAACTCCAAAAGTATCAATGGCGGCGTCCTGTCCTTTGAAGCAGTTGGCCGGCAAAGTCTCAGGACTGAATCCCTTTTCACCGGTAAATGTATCGATCATCTCCTGAGGGAACTGGATAAAGGTCATGTCAACAGTGGATGACAGTTCTGTCACGGCAGCATGGCCCTGGGTAATATTGTGACATACAAAATCCGTACGTCCATCTTTGATATTCTCCACACTGGTGCTCCAGTCCGCGTATTCTACCGTGCCGCCCCAGGAAATGATATCGTCAAAGGTCATGCCGTAATACTCCAGGATCATGGATGTAACGATATTGCCCATGTTCCCTGCAGGAAGCACGCTGATCTTTATGGGGGTGTGGTTGGCGGCCACCTCGGCCAGATCCGTCCAGCCGGCATCGGTGCGGACCAGCGCAATATAGTAGAACGTGTCTAAATAACCGGCAATGCCGCGAAGGCTGTCGTAAGCCTCTGTGTACAGGTTCTCACCGTTATAAGCCCATTTATTTGATAAGTTGTATCCGATCCCCATCTGGTAGGTGCCTGCTGCAACCTGAATGGGATTGGAAGTGGCGCCGCCCTCGGCTACGGCATTAATCATGGAACCGGCAGGCAGTCCCTTGGGGATTACCTCAGAAAATGTTGCACCGTAGGAGTACCAGGAAGTTCCGGTGCTTCCGGTAACAAGATCCAGGGTTACCGGATCACCGGATGGATTGCCGCTGCTTTCCCCTGCAGTCTCCCCCGATGCGCCGGTTGTACCGGCAGGCGCGGCTGTGTCCGCCTTCTTGCTGCTTGTGCAGCCAGCAGCTGAAATCATCATTGCCAATACTAAACCTAATGAAACTAATTTTTTCACTTTCATTTTCGTACCTCATCCTTTCATTTTTCACAATTGTTTTTTCATACTTAACGGATTACCACTAAATCCCGGACAAGCGTCCCTTCCCCAGGTTCCAGAAACATCTTTTCAGCATCAATATCCACTATTTCCGCACACGCCAGAATGGTTCTGCCATTTAAACGGCAGGCGCAGCGCCCGCAAATTGCCTGGCAGCAGGAGGAATGACGATAATAAGCCAGTGTATGATCCAGATTGGCATATATGTAATCCAGTACATCCATAACCTTCATACCCTGTACAACCGGAACCTCATAAACAGAAATGTCCTTGTTTCTTTTAATCTCTACCCTCATGACATCTCTCCTTTCAAAATCGTTTCAGCTATGCAATCCAGAACTGAAGGATAATTCCTGGTATCAAGGGGCAGATAGGTAGGGATAGGTACTTCCTTTTCATAGACCAGCTCTCCATCTTTCAGTTCTGCCAACCAGCTGAACAGAAAGTTTTCATTGTCTACCTGCTGCTCATCCATTCTCAGATGGCACCCCCGGCTTTCTTTGCGGTTCAGCGCAGAATAGATTCCAATTTCCGTACACAAAGCCAGATTCCGGATTATTACGGAATTAATCCATTCCAGGTTGTATTGATCAGCGCCAGGCGCCGCCAATTGATCCAAAGAAGCCCGCAGCTCTCGTATATGGTCATAAGCCAGCTGCAACCGCCTGCCATCACGGACAAATCCAAAACCTTCCTCGCTTATCTGTTCCAGTTTCTTCCAAGCCTCAATCGCACTGACCCCTTGGGATTTCTTTCTGGGCCCCACCAAAAATTCCTCTGCCTTATCCAGATTAGCAGGCTCAAGGTCAGCAGCATTCTTGGCGTAAACTGCCGCATTTTTTCCGGCTGTCAGCCCGTTAGCCAGCATTTCCGTCAGGCCGTCACCGCTTCGGAAAGCGCCGAACAAACCTCCGGTGACCTCTCCTGCCGCGTACAAGCCCGGAATATCCGTTTCAAACTTCTCATTGACAACAATGCCGCCCATGCTGTACTCGTTTCCAAAACCGCACATCAGCCGTTTGCCATTGGCGATCATGTCCTCAGCCAGCTGCTGAAGATCGATGTGATGGTACTTATCCTTTCCATGCCACCAGTGTTGGTTTTCATAGAATGTCCTAAAACCATCCCGGATCTCCTCATCCGTATAAGCCGAATAATCCATGTAAAAACGGTTCCCATATGTATCCCATTTTTCATACATGCCGGGAGCATAAAAGGCACAATAGAGAAGTTTCTTGACCTTACTGTTGGAAGCATTCGTCTTAAATCTTGGCTCGGAGGAATAAGGAAGCTCCTTGCCATCCAAATCAGTGGCCTTGTGCCGCAACGGAAAGATGTTTGGCATAGTCATCTGAAAAGGAAGGATGGACCCCTTTGCGTAAAGGGGCTCCTGGATTGTGGGAATTGCCAGAAGAAACTCCATGTCCTTAACCTTAGCACCCGCTCTAAGGGCCATGGCGATTCCATCCCCTGTCATATCGCTGTTGGTATTCTTAAGCTCATAGGGCTGCCAGCCTCCGGTAGCCATAATGACCGACTTTGCCCGAAACTCAATGATCTCCCCGGTATAAACATTAAATCCAATAGCTCCACAGACCTTACCATCCCTGGTAAGCAGATCCGATACCATGATATCTTCATAAACAGGAATTTCCTTTTGGGATTCCAGCCCCCGCTTCAAAGCTCTGCCAAAGGCCACCCCTCCAGCCCGCCAACGGCATGCCTTGGGGGCGAACACAAAAGTACTCCCACACTCCTTTACCCAGTGAAGCAGCTCCTTTACAGCATAAGGACCGTCTTCCACAAACCTCTTTTGAAGCTCCTGGTTCCCCAAGCCAAAGGCGCAGGCCACCATTTTCTCAAACAGGCTTTCCGCCGTATACTCCTGATTGGCATCAGCTTCACCGCAGACATCCCTGGCCCCCTGGCCATCCACCCCAAAGCTGCCTCCCAGCATAATAGCATTGCCGTTTTTCCCCACTTTTCCTTTTGAGACAAGGACAACTTCTGCGCCTTCCCGGGAAGCCGTCACAGCGCTCATTACCCCTGCGCCTGAGCCTCCGATAACAAGGATATCGCTCTTAACCATGCTCCGTCCCATTTTATCCCTCCTACTACAATATATTTATGGTTAATATCCCTTACATCCAGTAAGGAATTATCCATCTTGTTGCTTAAGCTGTTAGAATGTAAGAGCAATCG
>NZ_JBEPLZ010000026.1:0-83316 GCF_040545455.1 Enterocloster citroniae
TCGCGGTTTAGTTCGTGGGCGGGTCTGGTACCGGAATGTAAAGAAAGCGCTGGTAAAAAGATGAGTAGTCGAATACGAAAAGGAAATAAATATTTAAAAGCATGTTTGGTAGAATGTGCCCGTGCTGCAATAAGAAAAAAACAAAGCTATTTCTATTCACGATACCAACGAATTGCTGCACGCAGAGGGGGGAAACGAGCGCTGATAGCCATAGCGCACACCATACTAATAGCCATCTATCATATGCTAAAAGAAAAAGTTCCTTATTACGAATTAGGTGCAGATTATTATAGTGTAAAGAATCAAGAGAAATCTTCGTTCGTTAGAAAAGTTAGGGGTAGATGTAATGATTCAGCCAAAATAACTTCTCCCTGCTATTATCATAGGCAAGTGAAAAGCCCGCCAAAAGGCGAGCTTATTAAGAATGCTTGTTTATAGGTTGTCGCTGAATTAAATATTTTTAATAACATCAATCTGATACCCAGAAATTTAATTTTTATAACCCATAATGTTGTATCCCTACCAGATGGCATACCTTAAAAACTGGAAATAAAAACTCAATTTTATAGTTATCAGGGTGATAACCAACAAAATAAAACATTTTACATTTCATATCATCCACGTCCTGTTCATACTATTCTTCAATTTAGGTTTATAAAACTACTTCAATAAACGGAAAATCCCCTGGTTCAATATCCCAAACCAGAGGATGCCATCTACACTTTTGCGTCTTTTGCCCTCAAATTTATAGTCTAAAATCAATTCATTGTCATCGCTTTTCCGGCCGTGAAATGATCTATCATACCACTCATCAATCCATCATGCCATTTTTCGTCTCAAGTCCACAACATCTTGTGGCTTTTCTCCTGTTTTTTATATTATTCCACAAGTGACATCATTATAACCACTTCGACATTTGTTGAGTGTACAATAATGATGTCGAAAGGGTAGAATCGTCCCTTGGCGGATTTCCAATAGTAACTACCCGCTCAAATACACCGCAAGCCATTGCATAAGCGGCTCAATATTTACCTTCTGTTTCCTCTTTCTTTTCTTACTCTCTTTTTCGCATTCTCACCAACGTCCTTAATAGTTTCCATATATGCTTGCTCCACCGGTGAAAGTATATTTTTTTGGTATTTTCTATACTCTGCCTCTGCCTTTTTCACTGCCTGATGATGACTCACTTTTCCATATCCCGCAAGCAGCTTTCTATTACCTGATAATAAAATAGCATCCAACTGGTCAACATAATCTTTCATGTACATTGGCTTATGCTCTATTGCATTAATTTCAGCCAAATCAAAATAACCAGAAACAAGATTATTTAAAATTTTTAATTCTTCCTCATTCAGATAATTTTTTGCAATACTAATATCCTTTAATGCCGGAAGTTCTCCCGAAAATGTAGTAAGCCCCATAAACGGTTTTTCTGAATCTGCACGTTCGTATATCGCTTCTGCCGCTGTATGGCCATGAGCCGCAAAATGCAGCTTGTTCTGCACTATCTTAAAGAACTCTATTGAATCTTCACTACGAGGATCATAGTCTACACTTGTGGCATATAAATCGAGCACTTGTCGATACAATACCTTTTCGGATGAGCGGATATCTCTAATGCGTTCAAGCAATTCGCGCCAATAATTACCACCGCCATTGCCTTTCAACCTTTCATCATCCATAGTAAAACCTTTAATCATGTATTCCTTTAAACGTTCTGTCGCCCAACGCCGAAATCTCGTGGCAACTGATGATTTTACTCTATATCCCAACGATATAATCATGTCAAGATTATAAAATGGTATATTCCTAGCAACCTCTCTACTCCCCTCTTGACGAACCTGTCGGAAATTCCGACAGGTTGACTGCTCGTCCAGTTCACCCTCTTCGTAAATATGTTTTATATGCTCAACCACATTAGTTCTGGAGGTTTGGAACAAGTCTGCCATTTGCTGTTGACTCAACCAGACGGTTTCATCCTCAATTTTCACCTCTATGCGCGTTAGGCCATCTTCTGTTTGATAAATAATAATTTCACCTTGATTCTCCATTCATTCACCTGCCTTTATCACCATTTAATATCATTCACAGTATAAGCAACTTCAACAAATTTACCAAAAAAACTTAAAGCCTTATAGATGTCTTTTTTGAGATTAAGGTGCCGAAAAATGGCTATTTCCCGACAAGCCCACCTTCTATTCTCTATCATTTCTTGTGTTTGTAAATCACCCTCTTAAGATTTCATCAATTTGTTCCGATTCAATTTGCCTTTTCAAATAACTAATTTGTGTTTCGATATATTTTTTATGCTTTATCCATTTTAAACCTATAAAGTTTGGAAGCAATAATTCAAGATATTCAATCCAAGCTGAATACATAGGTACTGCACTACCTGACCAACTCCAAGAAGTAGGTGTTAATGGTATCCTATCAAAATCTTCAAACAATGGATTATTCTTAAGGAACAGCAAAATATATTCCTTTTTTCTTTCGATTTCTAATTTTGATATAACTGAAAATAGGCAATACATTTTCGTTTGATCATTGGAAAACAGTGTAATGCATTGCCGAATCCACTCGTCTTGTTTTTTCCACAGATTTTGCTCATTTTGAATTGGTAATAATAAAGACTCTAAAAAATATGCCACTGATATCTTGGCAAACTGACAATTCCTTATTAGCTGCTCAAAAATTTTATTATATATTTCTATGAAATTATCTAAATCAAAAAAACAACGAGGCCTTTCTTTATGGTCACTAAAAGAGTCATTATTTATTAAATGACCTATATACTTATCCAATATAGAAGGCTTAACCAAATATATTTCTTTCAAGAACTGTCCGTTATAATCGTGGTCTTTATCATACGATAGCATGGCATAATAAATTTCTTCAAGCAATTCCATATTACCATTAAATTTTCGGATTACTTCCTGCGGCGTATTATGATAGTCATTAAACAACAAACCAAAATAAATATGCACTATAAAAGGTGAATACCCCATCTTGGCTAAAAGAATTTTACAGCCCTTTATCAATGCCAGCTCATCTATTATATTATACTTCTCCAGAAAGTCTACATCACGCATTGATGATGAAGTAATATCTCTGTCAGAAGTATCTTTCAAAAAGTCATAAAGCCCATATAAATGATTTTCAGTAATTAACTCTTGCGGTAATTCATGATAATAGGCATACAGCCAAGCATTTTTCTGACTATAATCTCTACCAATAATAATTTGATTCACTTCTGAATCGGACAATAGAGAAAAGAGAGTGCTCAGAAAGTGCGATGGGTGTAAATTGTTTGGCGTATCTTTCTCTATGTAATACTTAATTGCATTAACGAAGCAATCTTTTCTAAGAGCAATAGCATCGAAGGCAATTTCTAATCCTTCTCCAACCTCCCAAGATGTATGTCCATCCAATTCTGGGATTTCATAACAAACGTCAATTAATTTCTTGAACATTTTATAATCACAATTAGAGACATATTGATCAATTATTTTCCGTTTTAGTTCCTTACGTTCTCTATAATTAACTTCTTTTTTATAATCTGGTCCTTTAAGAAAAGAAAATAGTTGAAAGTATTCTCCCTCAAAATATTCATCAAATAACGCTTCACAAGAGAGGTTCATCCCATTGAAAACGCAAACTATTTTATTCGCTAAAAGGCAGTTTTCTAACTCACCTGGAGGATAATTTGACCTTAAAATGGAATTGATGTATTTTAAATCAAATTGTAAAACGGGAATGCTTATATCCTCGATAGTACCACCATATGAACTAAGAATTTCTCTAATTTTTGCTCTGTACGTTTCAATTTCACATAAATCGTATAAGGATTCCCAAATTAGCTTTCGGTATTTTTCAACACCTTCAGATTTAGCTAATGAAATTTGATAAATAGTAAATGTGTTCTTTCGGCCTTCCTCTGCCGGAGTAAAATGCAATTTTAAAAACTCTTTTGCTATTTCTAAAAAAAGAATAACGACTGATTCTTGTTTCCAGTCATCCGAATATTCCTTTATCTTCTCTAAAAAAATTATTTGTGTGTAAAAATCATAGCGCTCAGAATCTTTATTAATGCCGAAATATATATTAATTGCATGATAAAATTCCATATATAAATCTGGTCGCTTTAAATAGTACTGAAAAAACAAATCACAGGCTGTTGGCAAATCCGTCATATCTGCAAAACCACCAAGAATTTTGATTATATCGTTTGTTACATTCTGATAGTTTTTCCCTTTCTCAGTATCAATGTCACGCCTTTCACTAATCACACCTTCTTCTAATTCAATTTCATTTTGCAAAATCAGAAGTGTTTCAGTAGGATTTATACGAAAAAACACTTTGATAAATTCAAAGAAAATCGGGGATTGTTCTGTTGATAATTCATCCCATAATATTTTTATTTCTTTCTCAACAAAATTGTAAAGAGTTATATTTCTAAAGATATTAAGTAATGTATTAACAGAAGAGATTGTTCGCTCTCTATAACTTTGAAAACAAGCTTTAATCATTTCCGACAGACTGAGTAGTTTCTTATCAAAGAAAACATATTTAAGCAAATAATTAGATAGGCATTGCTCCGAAAAGCGAACGGCTTTATCATTGCAAATATCGACAATTTCCCGCTCGTGAAGCATGTAGATATTTTCAATAAACGCATCTCGATTTAACCCTTTTTCCTGTAAAATCGGCAAAAATGGATCAATATGGTCTAAATGGATTGCTTCTAAAAAAGCTACTATACCAGCTGTTATGCACACGTTATTGTTGGCAAGCATTTGATTATCCTCTAAAGATGATCCATAATAATCTTCATATAATTGTGACACATCATTAATAGAATCTAAACGATTTGAATTAAACGCTACTTTCCCTGCAAGTATAGCAATACGAGCATTTCCCTCTGCAATTCTTACAATTCTTTCATGATAATCTTGATTTAAAATACCCAATGAAGTTTCAAGCAATGTTTTAATCTCATCATCCTTAAATACATTTATATTTATGGTTTCATATGAAGCAATTTCTCGAACATCATTTATCACTTTTTGAAGTGCATAATCCCGCACTGTAATAAGTATTTTTACGTTATATCCCTCTGATTTCATAGTTACATAACGAATAATATGCTGCAACCCTGATAATTGATTTGCATCATCAATAAAAAGAAAATAGTTACCAGGGCTGTCTATAAAAAGTTTCAAATCCTCGTATATTGGTAAGGCATTACTGTGAATGCAATAGATCTTTTCATTGTTAGCGTCTCGGTAATTTCTCACATAATGGAAAGCTAAGCGAGTTTTTCCTGTACCTGCTGAACCACTGAGTATAACAACATCCACTTTCAGATAAGCATCGCCAATATCTTTACATTCTTTTTCTCTAAATAAAAATTTAGTATCAATTGGAGCCGCCATTCTATTCGAGTTATAACGTTTAATAAAATCCTCACACGATTGAATTTGATCAGTGCTTATTGATATTCCTAAAAAGTCACGTGAAAGATTATGGTGGAAAAGATATATATCTTCTGCAAGTTTATCAATTCCAATAACCATTAGCTTGATTCCAACATCTTCGCATAAAGCTTTTATCTCACTATCTTGAGAGGGTGTAAGATTTGATGAAGTATGGCAATAAATGATTTCGGAGATTTTATTATGCGGAACGCCTGTCTTTGATGTATTAAGACATTTTTCAAGGTCATCCTTAATTTTTGCAAATAAGCCCGACTGTTGAGTCGTATATTCTACAAAAATATACTTTCCATTTAATGCAATAAAATAAGTATCTGGTGTCCCTGGAGTGGTCTTTCGTGTACCTGCTTCTCCACCAAGAGATACTATATTAGAATAGCCAATTTTATATAAATAAGAATCACAAAGATTTTGAAATGACCCTGCATCCAATTGGAGAATTCTCTGTTTAATGCTTTCGATATTAGCCATAATCAACACCTCTACTCTTTGAAATCATCTTGTTACTCAAAATTATCTTAAATATTTTTCAGACACGCTCAAATTGATTCTTTCTATCAGCCTATATTCTATTTTAACTTGTGCTATATCTAATTAAGATACTTTAAGCCCTGTCTTATTGGCATTTCCAGCGACTATGTGATAAACTTTTATTGTCCATTTGGACCTCCTCCTATGCTTAAGTTTGGCTTACAACACTATTCTCATTTTAGCATAGGAGGATCTCTATTGATATCCTCCTCGTTTCCACTTAAACGATTCTCCTCAGCATAGCTGGGGGATTAGGATTCTCATTTAACATAACTATCATCCAGATGATATCAATAAAACAATTATTTCCGAAGGTCAAAGTACAGCCATTTTCTCGGTGTTTCAAGGCCATTTTTCGCCAAAATCCGCTACATCTTGTGGTTCATCTTCTCTACTTTCCTTCCAAGCCACAATTCCGCATCATTATTACCACCTCGACATTTGTTGAGTGGATAATAATGATGGCAGAAGGGCGTAATTCTCCCCAAGCGGAAACAATATAATCATCTTTATGCCTCACTTTGCTCCGCTTGATATTCTAATTCTAGCAAATACTTATCATAGTCTGACATAAATAACCGATCCTGAACAATACGATATTTTTCGAACTCAGTCTCTGCATGAAGCTTCGCCTGTTCTGCACTGACTTTTCCCGGTCCCATCAGCAGTTCATTCCCGTTAAACTCTAGAAAACCATCAAGGCGCTTTGCCCAGTCCTCCATACTCATTGGTATTCTTCGTTCCGCCTGTAACTCCGCATAGTCAAGATACAGTGAAACGATTCTTTCCAAATAGGACATTTCCTTTTCGCTCAGGTAGTTCTTAGCAATAGTAACATCTGCTTTGACAATTTTCCCATCTGGCGCTGATTCCCATGTTGTCAGGCCCATATGCTCTTTTTCAGCATTTGCACGCTCTACAATCAATTCCGCTGCTGTATGCCGATGTACGGCCCAGTGCATCTTATTCTGCACCATTTTGAAAAACTGCCGTGTAGTCTTGGCATCTTTGTCATAATCAAACGCTGTAGCATAAAGATCCGTAACCTTTTGATAAAACTTGCGTTCGGACAGACGTATCTCTCGAATATTCTCCAACTGCCGTTCAAAATATTCATCGGTGAACATATGCCCTTTTTTCAGGCGTTCTTTGTCCATCGTCCAACCTTGAATCGTATAATCCTTGACAATCTGCCCTGCCCATTTACGGAATCTTACAGCGCGCTCATTGTTAACTTTAAAGCCAACTGCAATGATTGCCTGTAAGTTATAATGCTTTGTACTGTAGGATTTACCATCCGAGGCAGTTATTAAGTATTTCTTAATAACTGATTCTTCTATCAATTCATTATCCTCAAAAATTCTTTTAAGATGCTGATTGATTGCCGAAACCGAAACATCATACAAGGTAGCCATCATTTTCTGTGTTAGCCAGATGTTCTCGTCTTCATAGCGCATCTCAAAACTATCTGAGTTACTACCCGTAGATGCCACATATGTTAGATACTCTGCGGCTGAACTGTGTATTGTAATCCCTTTTTTATTGTTCGCCATACTTTCTTTTCCTCAATTGATAATTCAAAAGACAAATCTCTTTTCCTCATTTTTTGCTAATCCCAATAAATTTGATATGATTTTTTCTAATTTTGAAGAATTTAATATTTTCTCTAGCTTACTTTCGAATTCTTGTTGTGTTTCACATATAATCTCTTCTTGCTCTTCAATCTCTGCTGCGATGTCCTCGTCCAAAGTTACATACACTGGATAAAGAGCAATTCCATATTCAACAAACATAACCCTGTACTTATAATTAGGCGTCACACTGGAAGTGATAAAAAGTTCATATACAAACTTGCTATCTTCCATTTCTCCTAAATTATCTTGAATATTAATCTTTTTTGGTTCCAATATTTTTGCAGTCTGCACAAAAGCATTATCAACTGTATAAGAATGTGTTGGTCCAGCATATTCCACGATTTTTGCAATTATTTTTCCATCAGTCATTTTATTTAAATAATCGTTTTGTTCCAGTATAATACTATAGGCATCACCTGTAATTTCTTCAGCCTTAAAATCAACTTTCCATAAATTTTTCATTTAATTAAATCCTCCTTAATTTGAACATAAATTGGTAAGTGATCACTATATCGTTTTGGGTCTGGTCGTCCATTTTTTTTTAGAAAATTTTCGGTTTTTGTCCCAATAACAATCTCAATTGAATCTTCATTTAGCGCATCAATCATCTCTGGCCTCACAAGAAACTGATCAACAATATGCCAAAAATAATTAATTATTCCACCATTATTATAAAACATTGTCCCCTGCGGACTATTTCGTTTGCCTAATAATCCCCACATAGGATTGTAAAACTCTCTGTACATTCTTTGTTGAACCAATCTACCTGCACTGCTTACCTCTGAGGCATATGGAATTGCGTGCATTGTATTTGCTGCTACACATGCTTTTTCAAATGGATTAACATTTAAATCCCCTATAACCACTGCATTCCTAGTTCCTTGTTCGTTTTCTGCAATTATCACATCTTCATGAAGTTGTCTCAAGTTTTCACTTTGTTCTTCTTCCGTTGCACGATATTTGCTTATATTATGTATCATAGCTACTAACATTTTATAATATGAGGTCTCTATCTTTATAATCTGATATCTATTTTGCTCTCTTACTATTTCCACATTATATTTCTTTGCAATAATTGCCTTTATTTTAGTACACCCACCATAACTTGGAATTATTTTATAATCAGTTTTAGATCTCAAATTCATTTTTTTACACAATTCATTTATATCATTCTCATACTCTGCCAAAACCAACAAAGTACAATTTCTTTCTAGAACCAAATCAATTAAAGTATCATCCAAAGACATATTATTATGTGTATTCCAAAATAAAATATTCATTTTCCACCTTAAATACCATTTATCTCATTTTTTCAAGTAAGCAAATACTTTCCACATTTGTTGTGGGGATAATAATGATGGCAGAAAGGTATGTTTTCCCCTTGGCGTAAACACTATTACACCCGTTTCTGTCCATGGCCTCTATAGACATTTTTCAAGCCACCTATAACAATACTAAGATTATACTACAAATTCCAAAATTTTGATATGCTAATACATTCACGAATAATATTAAGAAATGCCTAAAAAGAAATGTTATCGTTGGTAAAAAAACTGCCAACAATAAAGCCCTCGAGTTTTAGTCTCTCAAGAGCTTTATTCTTAACACTGTATTTTTCACTCCAAATATTGAATAGCAAGCGCAATTAAAGACAGGCAACGGTTAAAAAAATAATCGTAATAGCGGATGTCTGTAATATCTGTTCGATCCGTTTCATGATGACGAATTCGGAAGCTATTTCCAATATCTGTAAGTGCCTTAAATTCCGTATCAAATAGCTTTACAAAATCTTCTTGTCCGCCCGCCATGTCATTAATAATTCTCTCCACTGATTTCTTCTTATCCAAACCAGTATAATATGTTTTCAAGCGTTCCAATACACCCCAAATTTTTTCAACCGCATCCTTATGAGATTGTGAACTTGGCTGCATATGTTTCTCTACTGCTATATCAAACAATTCTCTTAAACCAGGTTCTTTTATTTGTTCAGTCATTGATATGAGTTCTGAAGTCAACACCTCATGATCTGGCAATTGCTCAATAAGCCCTCTATCGATAAGGCGAAAAGATACATTGTCTTTCTGCAACGATGCATTAATTTCTTCTTGAAATCCACATTTTTCACCTTCAGATAATTCATCATACTGAAATTCTATTACATCAAAAATAAACGGTGTAAAATAATTTGCAAATATTTCTTCCTCAGAAGATAAAGAGAACATTGCGCTTTTTAAATCAATGACAGGAGTATCCATAAATTCATTTAGTCTGTTAATTGCAACATCTAATGCATCTGTTTTTTCTGTCCAATTATGATATCGGTTGGGTTGATACTGTATAGGCTCTCTGAAATTCTGCATAATTCTACAGATATGCTTTTTAGCCCTATAATCAATATTATTGCTAATATTATCAACTGCTTCTCCATGGCCATAATCAATAAGGTCTTTATATCGCTCTGAAAATAAATTATCTGGTAATAACGGTTTATCCGGCACGCTATATTCTCTAGCTTTATAAATATCACGACCAGAAATATGATGTGCCGGATATAATTCATAGCCATCTACTCGAAGCAACTCATTAAATTTATCTAAATACTGTTTCCAAGGCGATTTTTCTCTCCGTACCGCCGGATGAACCATCTCACATATAAATCGCAGTAAAGGTTCATCTCCATCTTTTTGTTGCAGCTTGAATCGCTCATCTTGAAAAAACCAGCATTCCTCTTCATAATCGTCCCATCTAAGATGGCAACTAATATCATCAAGAGCATTTTTATAACGACTATCATGAGATGGTAATTCCTTTAGATTGTATACTCTTGAAAGGAAATCAATTTCATCAAGACGTCCATAGTACGGCATTTTTATAGTACGCTCTGTAACATACTCGTCAGACTTATCATCATATTCTTCTTCATCGAGTATTACTGTAAACCCCTCTCTGATAATATCTATAATATCTTGTCTTGTTACCTCAGATATTTTATTCATATTTTTAGTCATTCCTTTCGCTTCGCTCAGGCACGAACAAGTCATGAAAAGTCTTGTCCCCCTCCTCTTTTAGTTTTAAAATGTTATTATGGAATAGCAATACACTACAGAGCATGGGAGGAGGAGTGGCGAAGTTTATTCGGCCCCGTATATTTATATGTGCCGTCATCCTTACAAGCACAAACAAGTGGGACTTTGAACCCGGACTCTTATCACGGGTAATAAACCATGTTTATTTAGTCGTAAGATGACAGTCAATGTTGCTATTCCTATCTTTAGTTAAGGTGGTGATACTTATGATGAGGCTCATCTCCCCCATCTGCTGTGGACTTGATATCCATAAAAATGTTATCGTTGCAACCATCGTTACTACTAATAGTTCTGGAATATCGAGTGTGTGAAGAAAAGTCTGCAGGAAAGATTTATGATATCTTGGAGTGTCTCCGATTTCATCATCTCAATCACCCTCATGTCAATCCCATTACAAAAAATATTTTTTGTTTAAAGCGACTTTAAAACTATTATTTGTCCAAAGCCGCTTTGTTATCGTCATAATATTCTTACACCAAGACTCTTTCAAAAAACAGTATAGTAAGCACTTGACTAAATAGTAAAATCGTTGTTTTTACTAGAATTTTTCTTAGACTTTTTTTAATGCTGTCGTACCATTGATTACTTCTAATAAATTGTTTTCCATCTGTTTTTTAATTTCAATTATAGACCTCCCATATTGTACAGCTAAAAACTCTATCACATCCATATCCCATGGCATATACAACATTCCATTCTTTTCAGTAAACGGTGCATCTGTTTCTGGCAATATTTTATTTAATGGCATTTGCATGATTATATCTCTTCCTGCTTTTGAATAACACATTTTAGGATTTATACTAAACCAACAACCTAACGATAAAGCCTTTTGAAGTTCTTTTATATTTCCGGTAAACCAATGCATTATAGGCACATTCTTATCTAAAGTTTTTTCTATACATTCTAATACATCTTTAACTGCACATCTTGAATGTATACTGATTATTCTTCCATGGTGCTTCTCAGCTTCACTTAATGCACCATAGAAAAAGGTTTTTTGTACAGAATATGAATGCCTATTTCTGCTAGTACCATCTATACCTACTTCTCCAATATATCTGGACTTTGAAATTTGTTCCATAAATAGATCAATTTCATTCCTTCTATCTGCCACTAATTCCGGATGAAATCCTAACGCAACTCTCACATTATCTGTATTATTAAAATACTGGGATGTTTTTAGATAGGCGCGCGGACTTGTCGTAACCGCTAACACCTTTACATTTCTTTGCTTGACTTCATCAAATACTGCTAACGGATTCTTGTATAAATCCAAATGACAATGGAAATCTATCATATAACACTATGCTCCCTTAACAATGCTCCTATTTCTAGCACCCCACGTTCAATAACACCTAAATATAAATTTCGTTCTTCTCCTTTTGCAAAAGACAACATACCTTTCACAAGACTTTCAATGCCATTTTTTTTCAATTGAACAACAGCCAATGCTGCAGCTGCTACATCTTTTGAATACGAACATTGTAAATTTTCTTTAAAATACCCGCCTTCTGTAACATCACACAAATTATTTTTCAAAAAAGCTGCTCTCCTTACTAAACAAGGAACACAGACCCCACAGTGCTGTAATTTCCGTTGATATTTTCCACAACTTGTCGAACCAAAAATAAGTTTTTTCATCAAATCCTGATTCTTACAATCCATCAAAACTTCACCTTTTGTTTTATATTTGTATGGTAATACAAAATCAATATTTATTCCCACATCATTCCAAATTTCCTGCATTGCTTTCATATATACAGGATGGGTTGTTTTTGTACTAAGACTACCTGTTCTAAGTGGATCTAATGGCATATTCAAACTAATATATCCATTTTCAGGTACGAATAATTCTTTCCTGCCTTGAGCATTGCAATCAATGCCACAAGATGCCAATAATGCAAAAGCAAAAAAGACCATTGATCTTGCTCTGGTCGAAATTTCCGATTCTCCTTTTTTCTTTATATTATTGCTCCATTGGCACAAATTATTTATTCCAAACTGCATGGCATATTCTCTTTGATGTTCAGCATCTCCCCTAACTGTTTGAGATACAAATAAAGGATTTCTTCCTTCTTCATGCAAATCAATTGCTCCCACTAAACTGTCCATACCTCCTGACAACAAACAAATACAATCCTGCTGCCTTAAATCATATTTTTTCTGCGGAACCAGCGATTCTGGTAAAGCATTTATATTTAAAACCCAAAAATCTCCGCTGAGGAAACGAAGCATTTCCTCTAACTTCCTTTTTTCCTGTCTCCATTTAGGCGCATCATGCAAATATATGCAAAGCTCAATTTTTCTTGTCCAACCATCAGCACTCTTTTTCCTCAATACTGCTTTATCTGCTGCAACTACAGCCATAGCAATAATTGTAAAATCCAATGCCTCTACTGTTGGAGCTATTTTTGATTTTCTCAATTCTTTAAATAGTTGTACTCCCACATGCCCTACATTGTTTATTTTCTGTTCAGGAACTGTAAACATTTCAAAATAATAATCATCATCACTATAATACTTTGGGGTACAGCATCGTGGATAACAAATCACTTTATTCATACTTCAACCTCATACACTTCAAACGTGTTTTTTATAGCTGTTTGAAATAATTTCTGCATATCAATCGTCTTACTACCAGAGTTTCTAAGCCTATTTAACTGCGATGATATTTCTGATTGTAAATAATCTTTCATTTCGTTCATACGATTAACACGTTCTACAGCTGATACTTCTTGTTTTTCAAAAGCTTGTCCTATGTCCAATTGGATACGACTAAATGCCTCATTGCCAAGAAATGTACCGGTGAGAGACCATATCTGATCATCAGTCAATTTACTAATATCTGTATCAGGATTTTGACTCATAAACTCGCTCAATGCAAATCTTCCTGAATCTCTACAAGATACTTCGTCTAAGCTTCCACCAGTTGGGCATACATTATCAATTATTGTATCAATAATTTCATTCGCATTAGCACCTCGTCCTTGCAATTCTGATAAAATTTTACCCAATGGGAAATTCTCGTTATCCCTTAAGGACTGAAATGTCTGGAAGAAATTCGCAGCTGCTTTGGTTGAAGTACGCATGCGTTTGGAGAGATTTTTCGCTCCGCCCATTCCTGTTTTAGAATAATGCCCCAGCGATTTTCTCAAAGAGTCTTTACTCCCAGAATGAACGTATTCACCCATTCCTCGTCTAGCACTTGCAAAACGGAATTTGGGTGCAATAACAAGTTTTTCATCATCATCCGGTTCTTTTTCATCAGATTGATTATCATTTTCACTATCGTCATCATTTTGACAATCCGGTTGCTCATTATCTTGATTAGGCAACTTAATGTCATCTAACCACTCCGGATCTAGTGAAACCCCTGCACCTGGTCCCATACTTGAAGCTGATGTTCCCATATGTTTTCACCCCTACTTCTTTTGTGTATTTTGTGTTATGGCCCTTTTTACACTATCTGGTGTTTCTGAATCGTCAGCCCATTGTTTCAACATATCTTTAGCCCATTCCTTTTCAGCAATAACAGGAATAATGGGAGCTTTTCTAGATTTTGCCGGTATCTCACACAAAGCCAAAGCTAAATTACGACCTAATTCGGGAAAAGCTTCCGTAATATGTACTGCTGCAAATAAAGCATTTACATTCCATTGTTCATTACGTCCCAAACTAATTATTCTTTTCAACAATTTCTCAGCCTCTCTTATTCCTAGAGATTTAATTGATTCAACAAGTTCCCTAAGGTATGTACCATTCTTTACTTTCTTTAACGCAGTTAACAATTCTTTGCCTTTAATAGAAAGTTCGTCATATGCAGCAAACGAAAGCGCCTTATCTCTGCTAAGATACAAAAGTGGACGCAAATCAAGTCCACCTAGTTTCGGTTCAATTAATACCCATTTCTGTACAAAATCATTGTTCCATGTAACATCTGGAAATTCATATTTTTCACCACTTATTAAGCTATCTTCTAACTTTTGTATAAATTCCGGTTTTCCTTCCTCTGCGTTTGCAACTTCTTTAGCCAGATAATCAAATGCCCCTTCTGATGCACATCTCTCAAACAATAACATCTTTATTAACACACCGGAATCTAACATCATTCCATTAATTTTTGCAACTTTTTTTCTTATCTCAAGAGCATTTAATAACCGTTTTATTAATCTAGGATTACCTTTAATATTATCCGCACTTACAAGAATACCTGCTAATTGATCTGCAATTGCTACATATTCCTTCATGGTTCTTTCTGTATCATCATCAAAAACCCCTTCTATTTTTTCTGCTGTCACATCATCTTCCCATGCTTTATTCAAAAGCTTGCTTAATTTATTTTGCGCCTCTAAAAATGCTTCTTGTCTCACTCCGTTTCTTTTAACTTCTAATTCCATGAACAAGAGAACTATGTACACTTTTACTTCTGCAATCCCCAAATGCGGTATTTTTATTGGAACTTGAATCAACTTATCGAAATAACTTGTAACTAACTCATCTGACAATTCAACTCCATTAAAATGGGCACGTACTCCATTTCTTATCATCTGTTCATCTGCTGCGATGATAAAGGCTGTTCGCTCTACAAATAATAATAATCTCATTGCTTCAAGAGTCGAAATCGCTGTTTCAGGTAAGCACCGATCTAAATCATCTACCAAAACAACAAGTTTCACTTTTAGCTGTTTAAGTATTTCTTCAAATTCCTTCCTAATTTCCTCAATCTGCTTTGTTGCCGGCTCTGACATCTCTTCATTATCATTTAAAAGATTTTCCAATTCTGGAGTCAGTCCTTCAATCGCAGTATCTATCGCTTCACTGTTCTCAGACTTTTTATCACGATTATTCCAACTGCTTTTTATGACATTTGCAAAATTTGCAATCACGCCGACAGGCGCTGCTCCTGGAATAAAGCCAGCCAACAAAGGTAATGCCAGTTTTGATACCTGAAACCAATTAATACGTTTCAGGAATTTCTTGAATTTCTTTCCAAGCTCACCATCTTCATCAATTCCTTGTTTTTTCATTTCTTCAGTCAATTTCATCGTCACCGACTGGAGCAAGGCGGATTTCGCATCTTCATATCCCTGATATAACCATGCATTGAATTCAAGAAAAATATATTTGTTATCACTGGACTGGTCATTCAAATCTTTACCAATCATTTTTACCATGGAGGATTTCCCGGCCCCCCAGCTTCCAGATATTCCTATAGATATTGGATTATCCCCTGACTCAATTATTAAATCTGCAACCGTCTTAGATACAACTGAGAAATGCAAATAGTCTGTAGTAGTTTCAATATCATTCCACATATACTTTTCTCCTAAATCTTTGATAGATAGTTCAAAGTTTACTTTTTTATTTTTATTGAAAAAATCCGGATTATGTAACGTCTCCCATAGTGCTAAAAATTCAATGATGTAACGGCTTCGCATTCAGTTATGGATTGTGGCGGCCGAATCTTCACCTATTTATTTTGCAATATCAGTTAAAGAAATATAGTCATTATAACTTCCATTCGACACAACGAAAATTTGCATTCCCTGGATATTAATTTACTTTTAAGACCTTTTACTACTTTGTTCTCAACCTCAACCACTTTCCTCATTATATCAAATTTTGTGTAAAATGTCTTGCTCTTAACACCTATTTAAAAATATATTCGACATTTTATAATACTAACTCTAATCATATTCAAACATAATTTCCCAGATTTTGTTGTCACAATCTCCGTCTCGGTTCCGAATACCGCCTCGTCCTGGCTGTCCATCCATTTCACACGATAGGCCAGGTAGTTCAGTTCCTCCAATCTTTTTTCTGACACTGGGACCTCATACAGGTACTGGCGCAGATTTGGAATGGATGATTCTACATAGGTGGTAGCTGTTTCCAACGGAACTGTATCCGTTCCATTCAGAAGAGAATAGGCTTCTCTCATTTCTTCGATTGTAGCCGGCAGACTGATACCTACACCAGGGCTCACTGTCCGGCTCAAATAAATCTTAAACATCTAAATTCCCCTCTCTGTCCTTTCACATATAGCCGTTTCTATTTTTGATACTCTAGAACAAAGTGCCTTCGGCACTCTCAACTCCCCTGCCCCTCACTCATGAGGGGTTTTAGGGGATTTCCTTTTTTGCTGCTTTATTGTAAAATGTTCTTATGCATAAGAACATCCTCCAAACTATTTTTTCTGACCACTTTGAATATATCCAATATGTTATTCGACCTGATAAAAATGTTTTGGATAACATCAACCGGATGATCCTCTGCCATGATCCTTCTTATGGCGGAGCTTTCTTTGGCTGTCCTCATTGTGGTAACCTTAAATTTGTTCCCTTTTCCTGTAAAAGCCGGTTCTGTCCCTCATGCGGCAACGTCTATAACCAGAAACGTGCTTTTCGTATGTCTTGTAAACTCGTTTCCTGTATCCACAGACACTGTGTCTTTACCATTCCTGAGGAACTGCGCATCTTCTTTCTTAAGGACCACTCACTCCTTAACTGCCTGTTCCATTCTGTCAGGGATGTCGTCCTACGCATGTTCTTCAAGATGAATAAGTCCGAACTCTTTACTCCTGGTTTTATCTGCGTCCTTCATACCTTCGGTAGAGATTTAAAGTGGAATCCTCACATCCATGCCCTGATTTCGGAAGGCGGTGCTGGCAACATTACTCCCTGGCGACCCAATCCCCATTTTGATTATGATTTCCTGCGCCTGGCTTTTCGGAAAGTCCTTTTGGATCAGCTCTCTCTTAAACTGGGACCGCCTTTTAAGAAGCTTAAAAATCAAATCTACAAAGACCATCCCGAAGGCTTTTATGTGAGAGCCAAACCTAATTTGTGTTCTCCTGATATCACCATTAAATACATCAGCAGATACCTTGGACGGCCTGTCATTGCCACTTCCAGGATGGATGCCTATGACGGGGATTCTGTGACGTTCCATTATCAGCGACATGAGGACCATAAAACGATCACAGAATGCATCCCCGCCATTGACTTTATCAAACGCCTGATCCCGCATATCCCTGACAAGCATTTTAAAATGGTCCGCTACTACGGCATTTATGCAAAGCACCACAAACAGGAAAAAAATCTCCGGAAATGTTTATCCAAGCAGAAGCAGCATTATCTTTCTAAGCTCCTAGATTGGCGGAATTTGATTCTTCTGACCTTTGGCTATGATCCGCTCAGATGCCCGGAGTGTGGCACTTCTATGTTGGTTTTAGAAGTTTACCACAAAAAAACTGCACTATTTGAACGCTATCGAAAGGTTATGGGATATGGATAGTTCCATATGCCCTATTCTTTCTCTACCGTCAGATAGTGCAGCCTAAACCAAAAACAAAAAATACATAGACAACGTCATGGCGAAGTCACACCTTCGCTCTTTTGCTATGCCTTTTTTATTTCCAATCTATTATACACCATCTTCGCTGATTTGAGAAGTTTCCTATAAAGTTAAAAGAGGCCCGCCATTTTTATCTGGCTGACCTGAAATTTTACCTCATATCCTCTTTTCCCCATCTCACATCTATGAAAAGGCCAAAAAATCGGGGTCAAAATCGGCCATTTTTTGCCCGATTTTTTTCTCGATTTTTCGCCAAAACCACTATATCTTGTGGTTAAATCCCTCTATTTCCCTTCCGAACCACAATTCCGCATCATTATTAACTCTTTATATCTTTCATAATGTCATTTATAGGTATAAAACCGTGGTTATTAGTTGTATCAGTTTCACAATAAGACACAACACCACACCTTATCATTCCAATCACCTTATGCTCTTCGTTTAATACAACACCCCCACTTGCGCCATGCACAATTCTGCCACTTACTGTTATTAACTTTTGTCCCATAAAAGTTCGCTCTCCAGTAACATATACAGTTTGAACATCTGGTGTATTTCCTAAATTATAATCGGGATAGCCAATCATAATAATTTTACTACCTATTTTTATATCATCCGAATCCCCCAACTCCCATGGAATTAAATCTTCTCTACCAAACCCATTATAACAAGCATAATCTATATTCTCATTTCTTTTTAGGAACTTAATATCATTAGATATAATGCCTATTTGGTCTTCTTTAAAAGTTGTTACCTTATAGAAGCCTTCTTTTTTTGTTACATGGTGATTAGTAAGAAGTAAGTCCGGATCAAGCAAAAAACCACTGCCTTGTATGTAATCATCAAGAGCATTAATTTCAATTATGAATACAGATTTTTCTATCTGCTTTATAAAATCCAAGTATTCATCTACACGAAAGAATATTTTGCCCGAAACTCGATTCAACTCAGAAGCATATTTAAGATAGGTAGGATTATTATCTCCCCTAATACTTTTTATATATTCAATTTTCCCTTTTAATACTTGTAAAAACCAATTAATAATCTCATCTTCTTTTTCACTCTTTCCTGAATTGACCGCTTCAATAATTTTAGGATTTTTGCATTTTCCTTTCTCAACATATAGCTTCGCAGACTCTAAAAGACCTTTAACTTTACAGCTATATAATAATGCCCTAATTTCCTTTATATAATCTCGTCTCAAATTAACAAATTGATTAACAACTAAACCGGTTACTATCTGTCTCTGTCGATAATCAGATATTCTAACCTTATTGTAATTTATCAAAAAATTATTTTTTTTAATAAGTTCTTCCAAGACAGTGCCCACATGAACCCCATTAAAATCCACATAAGCAATTTCCACTGGAAAATCAGCTTTATATGTTGAAAATGTAATATCGTCTGCATATCTACTATATTGCAAATTATATTTCTTTGCCAGCTTAGTCAATTGAGTATCTAACGGTGCACATACCATATTTGTTAAAATTGGTGATGTAGGGGCTCCTTGAGGAAGTTTTCCTTTATAACAAGCAATTTGCGAAATAACTAAGGCAGCTTCTTCACCCAAATTATATGGCGGCTTCATTAGCATACCTCTGACTCTACCAAAATGAATTTGGTCAAAGAAATTTTCCAAATCAATGTTGAAAACATACTTCTTTTTTACATGTCCTTTGGCATTAGTCGCCACATTTTTGTCCAAAACAAATCCATGAGCTGCTGGCTTCGTTTTATATACCATATTCAATATAACTGCTAATTTCCTTTGAATAGCTTTGAGTTTATCATTTGGCGCACAAATAACTCTTTCCCCGCCATTCTTTTTTGAGATTGAAAACTCGACATACATATTATCTGGTTTTATGCTATATAAAAAATATCTTAAACTTTTTTCTTTTATACCCAATATGTCAGCCACATCTTCGCGGCTTTTCATATTAAAGAATTTTTCTCTTACCATATTAGGTTCTTCAAGCATAACTTCCTCCAAATAAAATAGGAGAATTCTACCTTATCCATGCCCACATTGTGATTATTATAATTCACATATAGTAAAGTGAGATAGTCAGAGGGATATCCCCCTAACATTATAGTACATCGTTGCAGTAACACTAACGAATATAAATTCTCCTATGTAATAACTATATCATAATTTTTTGAAATATCAAATACTAACTATAATCTCTACATGAAATTCCTATAATCATATACCACACCTTCATACTGCGATAATAGCCAGCCAACTCTTGCTATAGCATTGGATGACTGAATTGTACATGGTAACTTTGAATACAATCCAAAACTATTCCAATTCATTTTTGATAACCCCAATATTTCTGTTGCTATTTGAGCCAGATCACCATTACCATAATGTTTAACAATTTTTAAAGGAGCCGGTATACTTTTTCCACCTTGAATATATCGCAGGTTAGCGTTTTTTACCGAAGGGGCTATTCCATGAGTATAGAGATATGCCGTATTTTCATTAATAGCAAAACACACGCCTCTTCTTACTGGGTACCCATCAATTTGTAATCTTCTATCATATTCAAAACATCGAAATCTATCTTCAAGAGTTATCTCTATTAAATCAATGTCTTTAACCCCAGCACTTCCTAAACATTTTGTTAATCCATCAATCTCTTGTTTCTGGAATGGGAACCTTTTATGTATAACCACTCTTTGAGGAAGCGTTTTAAATGAATCAAAAAATAGTTCTTTAATATTTAAGCCCAACTGATAAGCTTCATTTTCTGATAAATATGGATTATTTTTTGAATCAAATGTTACATCCTTAATTTTTGATAATTTATATCGGAGCCCTTGGCCGTCTGCTCCATAAATATGACTACACCCTATAAGTGTTTGGTTATCCGTTTTAATATGATCAACACTGTAACCTATTCCCGCGAACGCGGTGTCAGTTCTTAAGCCACTTAAAATCCAAGGTGTTCTTCCAGCTTTTACATAAATTGCAAGAGATAAAGCCCAGGCAATTTGACAATCCAACTCACTATCAATTGTTTTTTCTCTAATAAACTGTGTCGAGATATGTCTTTGAACAGAAAAAGCTTTTACATAATCATGCAAATCATAATGAATATTTCCATCATTAAAAAAAGTAAATAACTCATACTCTTTGGGAATATAAATAATAATAACATCTACACTATCACGTGATTTTAGATATTCAATCTTCTTCTTAATCTGATCACCAAAATTCAAGCATGACTGATATAAGTTGGCTTTATTTAGCATTTTATCATCTAATAGAGCCCATTCCGCAATTAGCGGAACACTGAGTCCAACCCCATAGACGGACTGAAATCCAGGATAATCAATAACGTAATCAACATTATAATTAACTTTGTGTTTTTTATTAAGTCGATCCAAAAAATCCTCTAATTTTTTTTCGGATCCTACTGGGCTTATCACTCCTAAAGATATGTTTGATTTAAACAATCTATTATTCATATAGAAATCATACGGTTTATTATTAATCAACCCTCGCATAGGATGAAAATCTGTATGCATCGCATTCTGGGCAGGATTATAAAATTTTAATTCTGTATCTGCAAGTTCTGCGCCTCCAATGCATATTCTTTTTTTCATATCATCATCAGGATTGTGTAATGCCTGTCTTGATCTCAACCCAACAAGTAGACTTTTATTGACAATTGTAAACTCGAACCCTGATTCAGAATTACATGGATACATTGAAATAATCGATTTACCATCTGGAAAAATTATATTTATCCAATGTTTAATATAAGCCGCATAATTCTTATTCGCTTGCATTTTACATATTTGTTCCATAAATCTATCCGAAAATTCTTTATTTTCTTCCTTGCTAACATTATTTCGATCTTTATAATAAAAAGCAGGCGTTAGTGTCAAATATGAGTACTTCCAATCCATGAATAATGAAAACCGTATGCCCTGATATGCTTCAATATTTTTTCCGTTTATAGTGTAGTTTATTTTTTTTGACTCTCTCCATATTTTGTTTCTATTATATTTACAATTGCTATGCTTTCCAATAACAATAAGCAATGTTTTTAAAAGCATACTTTTTAAAGTGCCATTGTCAAAAAAAATTTTTCTTGTCAATGGTACTAGTTCTATCGTTCCATTAACGTTAGGGCCACACATGTTACTAATCGAATTTCGATTTCCCCAAGCATAAATCATTCCATTATAAGGTACTGCAACTATGTTATAATCAATCAGCTGCTTGCAATAATCCCATAGGTTCATAACTGAACTGTTTTTCACCTCAAATTGGTAACATTTATCTGGAAATTTAATTGGATAAACATTTGTATCTACAATTTTGTTTACACCCTCCTTATACGGTGAAAACGTTGTTGTTCTACACTCATACCCAGCACCCAGATCAGCTTTTAATTTTTCAACTTCTTCTTGTAGTTCCTTGTCTTCAAAACACATATGCGCAATATTAAGCATTGTTTTATCAAAACCATCTGTAGGTATATAAAACGCCTCTCGCCCATACAAATTGAGTTTCTCAATCAGAACTCTCACTTCTGGTGCAATATTCCTACCATATCCACACCAATAAAGCCTTCCAGCACCACTTCTACAAAAGCTACGCTCTATTGCTTGCATTAGTGATTTATCTCTTCCGCTATACCCCATTACAACAAAATAACGTTTTGATGCTTCAAATGATAAGGCATTAACAAAAATATCACTCTGGCTATCTAATTCCTCTTTACTGTTTTTTAGAGGACCATATTTGTAATCGCCATGTAGAGCAATACATAGCAACTCCTTATTAGCATCAGTACGATATATCCTGTCTTGTGATTCCAACGTAACCTCAATAGGAACTAGTTGATATTTATGCGCAGCTTTAATAATTAAGCCATCAAAATTGGTAGTCCAAACACTTTTAATTATCTCTCGCTCTGCTAACAAACATAATATATGATATCCCAAACTTGGCGTCTTTCCTGTTATGTTTCGTTCAAAATATTTTCTTCTATCGTCTGGAATTCTAAATGCTTTCTCAATATAATAAGAGTATTCAATATCTTCGCCTTCTTTAGGATATGTACCCTGATTATCTAACCAATTTTGGATTGACCGTTTTATATTTTGTGATTTGATATTATTATGCATTTCTGCCAATGTAGGATTTTGAGAAATGAATATATCTCTTTTCCATTCCCAAATACATTCGCTAGCACAAGGTATCCCTGATTCAACTGATGCACCAGCACCCAACAAAAATGAATACTTTGTATCTATATTTTGTTTAATAGAACGAATAAATTCATCAAACTCTAAAATATAGTCCATATATCTCTGTTCCTTCTCTCTCAAAAAATTATAAATAATATTTCACATTATGATACTATTATATAACTAACAATCTTCACATTATCTTTAATTATTAATATTAGTAGATGACACATTTACCAACCATAAATACTGCTCTGTTTTTTCTTGATTATCATCTTATCTTCATCTGACCGTGAATGGTCCCTTTTCCCCAAATACTCATCTTCCCTAGCGACAATTGGATCATACCAATCAGCCTTCTTCTTCGCCCATTCAATCCATTCAAAATCAGCTTCGGTCAGCTCTCCTTTATTCAGTATTGCAGTTATGTAATTTCTAATCTCACAAGTAATCCGATAATCTTTTGCTATATTCTCCAGTGCCTGCGTTTTTACCGCTTCCTGCTGCCGTCTTTCTTTCACTTCCTCTTCACGGAGTTTCGCCTCCAAATATAAACGATGCTGCTCTTCTCTCTTTTCCCGTTCGATTCTGTGTACATTGGAAATTTCATAAAGACGAATTATTATTTCATCCAAGTGCTCCTCTAATTTTAACTCTACACTATCTTTAATATACGAGCTGTCGTCAAACACAATACGAAGCTTACCATTGTATACATTATCGTATTTTTTTATTTTAGGTTCGCTTGCATATCTTTTATATCGTTTGGCCTCTTTATACTCCAGTAATTCTTTTGCCTCCTGCTTTGTTATTTCATGGGGTACCTTATCCTGGGCCTCTGCAAACTTAAAATGCACAACATCTTGTCGTATCTTTACAGACAAGTCTTGCTGCACCTCTCCTCCCAGTTTTTCTACTGTTTTAAATATGACATCCATAATTAAAATAGCCCGGCTTAATCCATCCTCAGAAACATCATTTATAAATCGAGGTGGCTCAACTGTTTTTCCTCTATCATAATAATTTCGATTCCTTGCTGAGAAATTATGTTCCTTGAGATAATCCTTATACTCTTTTATTGCTCTCTTATATACAACTAAATTCTTATGTAGGTGAGCATTTTGTTTAATTTCCAAACTATTGATTGCTTCAATTACCTTCGCTTTTTCATCAGTCGTTAAAAAGTATAAAACCGTATCCGGTATATCTAAATTTGTAGAAAATGGTATCACAGTTGGCGCTTCCTCTTTAAGCCTCTCCATCGCTTCTATACATCTCTCTTCTGGCTGTACTGCTTTTTCAACTTTTTCTTCCTCTACAAAGCTTTTCTTCCGTTTTCTGGTTACTACAGCACCTGCCAGCGTCAACTCTACAGACACATCTACATCACCTGATAAAGGTACTAAATCTGTTGATACATCCTTTCCAAAATCCACTCTTGTCCAATATCCAGAAGGAGGATATGGGACGTTCGCCTGTTTTAAACTGCTAATTAACCGTCCATAGTGTAGATTATATTTTTGGGCAACCTTTACAAGTGACTGTTTCCAAACTTCATCATAAAGCTGTTGCCTCGTTAAGGAAATCACTTCCTTACCTTTCATGCCAACTCCTCCCCCCTTCGTATTTTTTCTCTTCATCTTTATACTTGGACAGCGAAAACGCGTACTCAAACAGCTCTATTTCTTCGGTTCTGCGTCTTCGCTTAATATAAAAAGCAGGTCTTGTTTCATTTCTTCAAACTTTTCAATTATTGTGGTCAGGTTCTTTTCGATATTCTGAACCTGGATTTCATTTATTTTTCCATGATTATATGCAATTAACCGTTCAGCAATAATATGATATGACCAACTTTCTGAGTATCTTCTGTCACGCTCCTCATTATGAATGGCAAAACCAATTGGCAAAACACCATTTCTCATACCAATGCTTACTGCCATTGATGATATCCCCAAATATTCACCAGCAATCTTGCAAGTTATTTTCGATATACCACGTATCTCATCATCCGTATATTTCGCCATAGTTTACTCCTTCCATCCACCTTTTTAATAGCAATAAATATTGATTTAAAACACTTACACCATTGCAAAGCTATACATACATAATTATATTCTGATAGTACCATTTCAACTTAAAGCCTACCATCAGATTCAATATAATCTTTTATTCATTTTAACAACCTGTTCTTGTAGCATTCGCAAATGTCCTTTGACTACCATTAGGAACATATATCTACATATATCATTTATATATCAGGGGCTACTCCAAAGCAAATTGCTAAGCAAAATTAAAGGTGTACAAAGGATTTGTAAATGTCAAATAGAAATAAGCAAATCTCCTTCGAGGACAGTAAGCTACCAAACAACGCCTTCATAAATATAGGGTGAGTAGCCCAGTAAACTACTCTTTTTTAACCTACTAGATTTGCATATAATCCACTTAACTATATTAAGGTTATTATAACATGGAATGGATTATTTTCCCACAAAGCTTTATAAATTCATATCATCTCATTATAAACCCATTCTCCTCCTACTGGTTGGAGTTCATACTCAGTGCTTTGGCTGCGTTTGACGAGCATATGAAAGCTGGACGTTTTTGTTATGATACTGCTGTCTGTTTCGATTCTCCGTAGACCATCAGGAATTCTTTCTCACCTATCTCTTTTTCCGTCATGCTCTGTTGAACCTTAAAACCCTCTGCTCGATAAAATGATACTGCTCCAGTGTTTCTTTCGTATACATGCAGGGACAGATATTTCTTCAACCTTACTGTCTAGCTGGTGTCAATTCCCATGCCCCAAGGTTGACTGCTGCAACTCCTGTTATCTCATTCTATGTTTCATTTACATTTTTCCATTCCGTAATATCAAACAAACTCATCTGACCCTTGATGGTCTCCTCCTCCATCCACCACGAAAAAACATCCTCCGCCGTCTTCCACTTTGTCTTGCCCCCGCCAGCATGAATTACATCAAGCATTTTTCCAAAGGATCTTATATATGCCCGCTGGTAGGTCGGGAATAGCCGAAACTCTGTCCAACGGTTCTTCCCTGCCATAGGGCATCCCAAACAGCCGACTCGGTAGAATCCCATATCATAAAGCGGATTAATCTCCAGACGCTCGCTGCGTATATATTCCCACACATCTGAGTCCCGCCAGTCCACAATCGGGTTGCAGGTTCTTTTCCCTTTTAATGTGCAGTTCTCAAACAGCATCCGTTGCTCATCATTGTCATTATTCAGGATAATCTTCTTACTGGGATCCGAGACAAAGTTCTCAAAAACTCCCCGGCTAGTCTTCCTCTTCGCACTCTCCGCCCATCGCACACCGGTAGTAATAAAGCGATCCTGGCAGGAGTTCTCTTTACAAATTTGGCAGCAATATCTCTGCAGCCTTGTCGGTGGGAATTTTTTCATAGGGATCAGAGACCACATGGTAACTCTCTGGCCTTTGTAAATCGGATAATTCACACAGCAGGTAATCCCCTCCAGTTCCAACTTGCGAAAAATATCTCTCACATAGTAAATGGTCTGAGGTTCATCTGCTGTAGTCAGGTTGTGATGAATCTCAAATGGTATCCTGGCACGTCTGACAATTTCCCTACATACTGCGCTGTCTTTCCCTCCACTGTCTGTTACAACCAAGGGGCGTCCGTATAGTCTTAAGGACATCTCGGACGCCATCTTCACCCTTTCTATCGCTTTCTGTTCTAAATCCATTCAAAAAAGAGTCAGATATCTTTTCCCGGCCGGAACTCTGCCTCCTTCTTTTTGTCTCTCTTGCAAAAGAAAAAAGACACTGATTTTCATCAGTCTCTCCCTGTCATAACAATCTGCTCTTTTCTATTTACACAGTGAACACCATCACCTCCTTTACAGCAAAGCCCCACCATATTCCTGGATTTACATATTAATTTGCGGTCCCTGAGTTATTTCTGCCTCCTGAAACAGTCCGACATATTGACTAATCTCATCCGCCAATATCTGGTAATCCTTCTGGTTCGGCTTATAGACATACCACTCCTTCTCCTTGTTTTCCCAAATATGCGGGATAATCCCTTCCTTGAAATTGGGATTGCTGACCGCCTTCCTGCCCCAAATATCCCGGAATTTCAACGCATTGGTATCAATCATTCCCTCTTTTCGGTTAAACATTGTCATAACGATTCCGTCATATGTTGTAGTAGAGGATCTGGAAAACTCCAGACGCATACGAACTTCCTCATTTACTCTCACATAGCCACAGCTTCCGATATATGTTGCATCTTCGCTGTATCGGGTCACACCAAGCACCTTTTTTAACTCCATTCGTAAAAAATTCACCATTTAACCTCCTCTGTCCCTTTTTACAATTTAATCCGCGGCCCCTGTAAGGTTTCTAGCTCTTGAACCAAGTCTGCATATTTATCAACCACCTCCGCCATTTTTTCTTAATCGTTTTTTTCGAACAAATAAAATAAAGGCTATTACGATAAACAACGTTTACTAACCAACGCCCTATCATAACAGCCTTCTAGCTTGTAATTAACAAAAATGACCAGTCAAGTCCAATTTTATCGGTCATTTTTATTATGTATTATGATGCTTAATTACTCCTTAAATTTATGCAAGCTTGTATCTCTTATTTAATTATTTCTTTCGTATCTGTAATTCACCCCAGCCTTTTCCGCTTGGTGCATCTGGTCTTTCCGCTCAATATGATAGATACGGTTTCCTTTTTTGAATTTAGCACCTGTCTGTTTGAACCAGAAAGGAATATCATACTCCACACACTGCTGCATGATTTCTAAGATCCATGCGTAATCACAAATCCTGGCCTCTGGGCCAGACTCCCCGCCACAAGTAACTTGTTCAATTAATCCGGTTGCCAGATACCTACGAATCTCAATCCATTCCAGCATTGGTTCATGAATAATCGTCCGGTGTCTGATTGGTAAATTCAGAAAAATGGGGAGCCGATAGTCGGCCATATTCTGATTCTCACAGGTACAGCAGATTGTTACATTGTCATATCCTTCTCCCCAGTCTTTTGGAAGTCCAACCTGGAATCGATGGATTCGTTTTGTAATGATTACAAAATGCAGGTCATCCCTCTCCCGAATCATCTTCCATGCTTCAGGCCGCCATTCATCCGCTTCTTCTACAAAAAAGTCTGAGGTCATGCAAGTATACACGGCCCCCTCGTCCGGCTGTAATTTATATATACCTTTTCGATTCCGCTTTACCGGCAGAGCAAAGCTGGATGTCCTGGCTATGATGCTGCTGTCTTTTCCAAATTCGGCGTCTCTGCGGTACACATAGCAGTTCAGACACCCCGAACTTACTTTTCTACATCCGTGCCATGGATTCCAGGTTGCCATAATGCCACCTCCCGCATATTTAGAAGCCTTATGGTATGTTTCAAAAATGGTTGATCCGATAACATCTCCCTTTTCTATAACTGGAAGTTATAGAATTTCTTTTCATTATCTTCCTTTGCTTTTTTCTTTTCTTCTTTTTTTGCCTTATATTCAAAGTATATCCACATAATATCTTCCATTAATATTAGAAAAAGTCACTTTGGTAGGGAAAAGGTTCATTCCCCTGGCAGCCATTCCAACAACACTACAAACCCACTCACTTAGTTCATTTGGAAGTCGAAAGCACTCAGATTCTCCATCTTTTAGAATTGTTATTATTGGAGTGAATTTCTGATCCACCCCAACCGATAATACATCAAAAGTCTGAGAACCTTCATGCAACGGCAAAAGAAGTTGGTTCACCGAATCAAAATATACCTTCCCACCCCTTGAGTTCAAATATGATTCTTCATCAAAGGGAATTACAGGCTCAATGGGCAGTTTGCATCTTCTCCGCTCAAAATACCTTGCCAACTGCTCACAAGCAAACGCATTAAAGTATTCGCCCTGCATATCTATATCAGCCCGGATCTGTTCGACAGATTCAAAATGGTTCATAAAATTAAGCAAAGCATTGAATACAACCAAATTATCAGAATAAATGCCAGAGTACGATTTGTACCAAGCTGGTTGCCATTCGCAAATAAGACGATATAGCTTTTTGTAAAGCTCTAATTGAACTTCACTCAAGCAAAACCAACCTACGTCCAGAATCTTTTTGTTGGTGCTTTCATCAAGAGATTGGTATCGTAAGGAATCGCATAACCCCTTCAACAGCTTAGAAATTATTCCCGCCATCATATCTGCCATACGAAGACCTGAATGTTCCATAGAACCGGCTTCATCTGAATTATCCAGTCCTATTTCACGGGCAGACTTTAGAGTTTTGCTTTCTTCCTCCGCTTTACCTTCTTTATCAATAATAAGTGAATAGTTCTGTAAATTTTTCTCCTGTAGATACTTATAGACCCCATCAAAAGGCATATGATAATCCCAATCAAGCTCTGGAGCATCTGAAATTTCATCTAATACGAGTAAAATTTCTTGAAATGCCGTCGTCTCTGCTTGTTTCAATTCCAAATCGTTTTTATTAAATTCAATCCTATCTCGGAAAAACTTCTTTAGTTCCTCTAAAAAGTCTTTGGGTGATTCGTAGAGGCATTTAATGATTTCCCTCGGGTGATATATAACGAGAGCCTTTGTAATGGAATACTTCATAAAGTCTGCATCAAAGAGAAAACTGTTCTCGTACCCTTGAAAAACCTGCAACATAAGGTATTCGATCTTGCTGGAAACAGAAAAGTAAATATGAATTTCCTCGTCAAAAAGCGACAGAAAATCATTTATAAACTGAGCATTCTGCTTATTAAGGGAGGCAAAACCATACTTAAATTGTTTTTGCTGAAACATCGTACTTTTGATTTCACCATTACGATCTTTTCTATCTGCGTACTTAGCCTCAAAAGAAGCATGCCGTTGCAGAATATCATCCTTCTCGGCTGACCATCCTACAATCATGGTTACGAAATTATCATAATAATTAGAGGCACTTACTGTCTGATAGTTGATTTTTCGACTATGCTCAGACTCATCATAGTAGAAATTATATTTAGACATTTTGTAACTCCTCCTTCATAATAAATGACAATTTATAAGTAACTGCCCAAAAAGTTATTTCATCCACCTTATCAAGCTATGTTCCCTCATTTAATTCGCTGTCCTCATGAAACACCATCAGGTACTCCTGCTCCCCAGTTCCTTTCTCTGTCATGCTGTTTTCAACACGGAATCCTTCCGCCTGATAAAATGCCACAGCGCCTGTATTCTTCTCATATACATGCAATGACAGGCGCTTTTTCCTCTTTACCTCTGAAATCAGCTGATGGCCGATCCCCTGCCCCCGGTGTCCCTCCGCTACAAATATTCCGGCAATATACTCTGCGTCCATGCCAATGAAGCCTTGGACCTCCCCGTCTTCCTCAAACACATACACCTCTGCATTTGGCAGCACGGAGCGGACTGTCTCGAAATTCTGTCTCCAATACTCCTCTTTTATAAATGGATGAGCATTTAAGTTTCCCTCCAGCCAAATCTCCATAATCCTATCCAAATCCCGAAACTCAAATAACCGAATCATCTAATCTGACGCCTCCTCGTTCTACTGCTATTATACAGGAGCAGACATGATAGCGCAATATGTTTTCAGAACATTTGTTCTTTTCGTGCTTAACCACTGTTCTGGGCTTGCATTGAAAACTTGTATTCAAAGACTTACTTTTAAAGCTGCAGCTCCTGCCCAATCTGACTTCCGCCCAGGTAGTCCCGCCGAAACTCCTCCTCTGTTTTTATAAACAGGTTGTCATTATTGTCTGTATCCCAGAACCCAATATAAATCTCACCCTTCTCCGTCTGAATAGGCCGGTAAAACAGTTCTTCTCCCCAGCCGCTATCTGCCATCGCCTTCCACTCTTCCATCACAGCCGCCAACTCCCGGTCATTTAATTCTCCGTATGTTCTTACTGTAAGCACACCCCAAAGGCTGCCGGCATATGCCTCTACATCTGGCGTCATAGATGCAACCCGTTTTTTAAGCAGTTCAGAAAACAGATATTCCGCCAGACCTTTCTCGGGGTAGCTTTTTAAGCTGGCCTGAATCTTTTCCCGGATCATGTTTTCATACGAGAGAAGTTCCTTCCCTCTTAAAAGCTCCGGCACAAAGGATTCACTTCCACTCCAATAGGCGGTTACAGCCAATGAATTGTATAGGCGGAATTCATGAACAGACGGACTCAGTTCCTGTATCGGATGTCCCTTATAGATGAGCGTGCCAAATGTTGTCTCCACCGGCCCATTCGCTTTCATTTTCTGCAAACCAAATTCTTCGAGACGGACATATGGTTCCAGTTCCTTCTCGATATAAATCTGATGTAAATTCAGCAGATACTTTGCATAGCACTCCGCTGACAACTCCTGAACCGGGAGGAATTCATAGTCCTTATAATTACGAATAATCTGACTTGCTGCATCTGCATCCCTTGGAACCTCAGCTTCTAGTGAAGCCAGAAGTTTCTTTCTCGACACAGTGGTTTTATCCGCCAAGTTCTGTATCTCCATTGCAATCTGGTTCAGCTCCCTAAATGTGAGCCGTGGAGGTAAGAACTGATCCAACTCCCAGATATTGCTGAGATAGTCTGCCACCTCATAAACGTCATATATTCTGCATTTCTCCTCAAGGGCCTCCAGCTGTTTCTCCGTCATAGGGAAATAATAACAGTTCTTTTCCGGATACTTCTTATCAAATACCAGATACACCCGGAATACTGCTGTCCCAGGCTGCACCACTTCTGGATTCTGCGTCTTTCCTACTTCCGGTTTTGGTGCCTTGATTCTTGTAATAAGCCCCTCATCTGTCAACCTCTCACTGGCTTTCATATGGAAACGGCCATACGCCTCATAATCAAAATAGCCGGTCAGTTCCACCGGCAGCGTTCTCCCTTCCCGCTCAAACAGATCATGTCCATACTGTTCTAGGGATTTTATCTCTGGATGGCATTCGTACTGGTCTAAATGCTCCATTACCTCCACAATCCGTATCAAAGAATCCGGCTTTTCATTCTGCAGCACAGTCTCGAAGACAGCCCGCTCCTGTTCCGTCCAGGAACCAATCTTTGCGGCAAGGTAGTTTAACTGTCCAAGGTTTGAATCCTGAAACACAAATTCTCCAATTAACAGATGTGCCAGACCGGACACCGGCGCTTTCACATCTCCTATGAATGGAATCATCCTGGAAGGATGGTACCCGGCCAGTTCCTCCTGGACCTGTTCTGCCTGTTCCTCCGAAGCCGGCAGCTTCATCCAAATTCCGCCATCCCAGTTTTCACGCTTCACAAACACTTCCATTTAAGCCCCGCTCCCTTCCTTATTCCTTCTATATTAAACATGGTTCCGATGATTTAAGTAAGGATATTACCCGGCAGCGCTCCCGACTGTACTTCCTGCCCCTGAGACTCGTCCTCCTTCTGTCCCTGAACCAGTTCTTCCGACTGAAACAGAGACAGATATCCATTGACCACCTCCGCTATCTTCTGGTAGTCCTCCTCTTCCATCTCACAATTCCACCAGACAGAATCTTTATACGATCTCAGTTCTGGCCCTGCCATCCGTTCCCCTTCCGTTTCTTGTTTCAGACCAGTCACATCACTGATCAAAAACTTCATCTGATCCACCAGCCCATTGGTCCGCTCCAGCACTGAGACGGTAAGCCTGGTATACCCACTGTCCATAAAGCCCTGTCCCAGCTCAATCTTCCCTCTGAGATTCTCCTCCAGTCTCCCATAACAGGCTTTCCCCACATAATGCATATCCTGCATCGCAATCCGCCCTTCAAACATCTTTTTCAGCTCTTCCGATATCATTCCGCTGTTCCTCCCCGTCTATCGTTCTTACTCCTCCCTGTAATACCAACAATAAAACCCCCAGCTGTGATAAGGATATCACACGGTGTCTGGGGACTTTATTCTTGCCACTGTCAGGATCCCGGCAGGCAGGAATCCGTTGATTCTGCCGCCGGTCTTAGTCATATTCATTGATTCTCTGGGTCATCACAATCCCTGAGTGGAACTGTATTTCAATCTTATCTTCGCTGATTACCATGATGGCCTTAATCAGTCGCCTGACCAGTTCGTCATCAAACTGGCGTTTTAGGTAGTTGGTCTTTTGGATGTACTGACCCATACCTTCCACTCTCTGGTCGTAGGCTTCGGCCAGCTGCTTTTCCCGGCTCAGCTCTGTCCTCTTTTTCTTGAAGGCCCGGATCTGGTCCGTGATCTCCCGATACGCCCGGTCGAACTCCTCATCGGCGCTCTCCGTTTTAGCACTATCCTCGATTAGGGCCAGCATCTGTTTCTGCAGTGCATCGATCTTCTCATCATATTCGGTTGGCTCCACGTTGTCCGAGTAGCTGCCCAGGATCCGGATGACATTATCCCGGAAGGCATCGATGAACTCCCCTTCATCCTTTACCACGGAGTTGATGGCCTCCATAATCGCTTCGTGGAGCGCTTTTTCTTCCAGGCTGGGGGAATGTTTACACTTCTTGGTTCCGCTCTTCAAGCGGCTGTAACAGCGCCACACCGGCTTCTTTGTACCGCCGTTCACCCATACCTGCCTGCGGTAAGGCTGTCCGCACTCTTTGCAGTACATGATGTCGGCCAGCACATACTTGGAACTGTATTTTCCCCGGATGGTGGTTCCCTTCTTTTTTGCCGGGCGGTAAACATTCGCCCGGCGGGCCCGTTCCTCCTGTACCTGGTAAAACAGTTCCCGAGGGATAATCGCTTCATGGTTGCCCTCGATGTAATACTGCGGTACGATTCCTTTATTGACCGCCCTCTTCTTTTCCAGGAAATCCACGGTATAGGTTTTTTGCAGCAGCGCATCCCCCATATATTTTTCATTCATCAGCATTTTGGAAATCACCGTGGCATGCCACACGGTGTTTCCTGTCACAGTCCGAATTCCTTCCTTTGTAAGCGTCTCTGCAATTTTGTTAATGCTGTTTCCTTCCAGGTATAATCGGAAGATTCTGCGGACCAGCTTTGCCTCATCCGGCACGATGACCAGATTTCCTTCTTCATCCTTGGTGTATCCCAGAAATTTATTGTGATTTACATACACCACTCCGTTTTCAAACTGCCTCACATACCCCCAGTGGACATTTTCACTTAAGTTCCGGCTTTCCTCCTGGGCCTGGCTGCTAAGGATGGTAATCAGCATTTCCCCGCCATCCCCCAGGGTATTGATGTTCTCCTTCTCGAAATACACGGCAATATTCTTTGCCTTTAATTTTCGGATATGGGTAAGGGAGTCTACCGTGTTCCTGGCAAAGCGGCTGATGGATTTTGTGATGACCATATCAATTTTCCCTGCCATACAGTCATCAATCATTGCTTGAAAGTCATTCCGCTTACGGGTCATGGTGGCGCTCTTCCCGTCATCTGCATAGATTCCTGCAAACACCCATTCCGGGTTGCTGTTGATTTTTTCTGTATAATAATTCACCTGTGCTTCATAGCTGGTCTCCTGCTGTTCCTGCAAGGTACTGACCCGGCAGTAGGCGGCTACCCGCAGCCGCTTATATTGAGCCCTTGTATCACGGCTGAATTCCGGATTGGCTGGAATTACAGAGATGTTTTTCTTTACAACGGTTGCTGTTCTGGCCCGTCTCATCCGGTTTCCTCCCTTCTGCTGCTTCCTGGATAGGAAGCTCAATTTTTACACCATTCATTAATTCATATTCGAACCGTCTGTCCTTGTGAACGGTAATCCGATGTATCGTTGCCTTAAAAAGTTCACTATTAAATTCTTTTTGGAGTGGATTTTCTTCCAGGACTGTTTTCAGTTTTTCTGTCTGGTAATTCTGGTCCTGAATTCTGGACACCCGGTACTGTAATCTGGCCCGCTCATAAATCAGCCGTACCATCTCCTCGGATGGATACTCCGGCTTTTCCTCCAATTCCTGCAGCTTTCTGGTCAGTTCTGCCGCCTCACGGCTATATGGCAGGCCCTGCACGATGGTTTCCGGCTCTATCTGGAACCTCCCCTCCTTCACCCCTCTCATCAGTTCCATAAATGCTTGGATGATCTGGCTGTCTACCAGGAATATGTTCCGGCAGCACACCCTGTTTTCATTTATGTAGTGCTTACATTTCCAGACGATTTTTTCTCCCGGCTGTCCGCAGTGCTCCACGTACCGGCGGTAGGGCTGCCCGCAGACTCCGCAGATCAGACTGCCTGCGAACATAGAGCGATTCCCGAAGCTGTTAGGCTGCATGACACGCCCCAGCTCCCTGCTCTTTTCTTTCCTGCGCTCCTGTACCTGGGTGAACAGTTCTAGTTCTATCATTGTTGGATAAAATTCGTCTCCCAGATACTTTCGATTCTCCAGGATTTTTCCAACCGTCCCATGATTCCACACCGGCTTATGGTTTGCATTGAGTGCCCCCTGTTCTGTAAGTTTTCTCGCAAGCTGGTACAGGGAAGCTCCTTCTGAATACTCCTGGAAGATTCGATTTATAATCTCTGCCGTTTCTGGATCAATTACTATTTTTCCTTCCGCCATCCGATACCCCAGCGGCATATGGCGTTGTCTCATACTTAGCTCACCTCCTGTTCATTTTCTTCCAGTTCCAGACCATTCTTCAGACGGAATACCAGCCGGCGTCCGGGCAGCACTGTGATACGTTCCACCAGCAGTAGGAAGAGTTCCTCGTCATACGCTTCCAGGATGGCAGGACGGTTGCGGAAGACGCTTATCAGATATTCGGTCTGGGATATCTCCCATTCAAAGGCTTTCTGCCCCTGCAGCTGCCGCAGCCGCCTCCGGTCCGCTTCCAGCTGTGCCTCAATCTGGTTCTGTCTCTCAATAAAAATGGCAGAGCTTATGCTGCCTTCGGTTAATACCCTGCCCAGCCTATAGCCCTGCCGTTTTAGTTCCTGAATATTCTGTTCTATCTCCTGCATTTCCCTGTCTTGCTCTGGGTTGCCCTGGATTGCCTTCAACGCCGCCAGCATGGGGATCAGGATCTCCTCATAATTGCTGGCTAGCCGGTTCCAGAGCCTAAGAAATGCAGCCTGGATGACGTCCTCACGGACTGCCTTCTGGCTGCATTTCTTACTGTCTTTAATATGCTGGTAGCAACACCACTGGATTTTTTCATATGGCTTTCCGATGTAGATTTTCTGCCTGCGAAATTTTGTCCCACACTCCCCGCAGAGAATCCGGCTGCTGAATGCATACCGCTTCTGATATACACTGGTATCCTCCACACACTGCTGTTCCCTCCGATACTCATAAATCTGGCGGATAGCCGCAGCCTCCTCTCTGGTAATGATGGGCTCATGGTCATCCGCTATCAGATACTGGGGCAATTCTCCCCGATTGTTTTTGCGAGTGAATGGGACTCCATCGGTCGTATAGGTTTTCTGAAGCAGCAGATCCCCTTCATATGCACAGTTCTGAAGAATCCCCTTTACCACACTGTCCAGCCATTCCTTTGCTCCACGGATCGTGGGAATCCCTGCTGTTTCCAGTTCTGCGGCAATGGTGTAGGACCCTTTTCCTCCCAGGTATTCATCAAAAATCCAGCGCACGATCTCTGCCTCTTCTTTTTTGATAACCAGCTCTCCATACTCATTATTCTCATAACCATACGGTGGACTGCTTATAATGAATGTACCATTTCGGAATCTCCGTACTACCGACCACTTATTATTGGTGGAAATACTCTCGGATTCTCCCTGGGCGATAGAGCTCAAGATGGTTATCATCTGTTCGCTCTTTTCCATAAGGGTGTTGACCCTCTCCTTCTCAAAGTAAACGCCTATCCCAAGGGCCTTCAGTTCCCGGATAGCTTTGATGCTGTCCAACGTGTTTCTGGCAAACCGGGTCACGGATTTTGTCAGGATCAAATCAATTTTTCCCTGCCGGCAGTCCTCCATCATCTGCTGGAAGTCATCTCTCCGGTACAGCTTTGTGCCGGTCCTGGCTTCGTCTGCATAGATACCGGCCAGCACCCAGCCCTCCTTCTCTCCAATCAGCCGGGTATAATAGTCTACCTGGGCTTCAAAGGAATTCTTTTGGTCCGCTGAGTTCGTACTGACGCGGCAGTAGGCGCAGACACGTTTGACTTCCACCGCATTGGCGGCGGAACCGCTGCTAACAGGCTCGATTTTTATGATTTTCTTTACAACCTTCTTCTCCATAGGCTTCTCTCCTTCCTTTCTTTGTTCTCCTGTTAGCACCACACAATACCACAAGTTTTCAGATATATCCAGTGTTTTTACCCATATACTTTCGACAATTCCGGAGAAAATGTTTCCCGATTCAAGGCATCGATTTTTTTGTATTCCTCCTCTGAAATAAAGCCATTTTCCAGCATCAAATTCAGCAGTTTCCGTGCTATACTGTACCGGACTTCGTTTGTTTCTTTCTTCTGTCCCATGGGTCTGCCTCCTAATGAATGGATAAATTCAGACCGTATTCCGGTATCGCTAATGCCGAATCCTTTAGCACAGAAGTGCAAAGCATTTCCGGGCCACACTATACCGGACCTCGTTCGTTTCTTTCTTCTGTTCCATGGCCTGCCTCCTAATGAATGGATAAATTCGGACTATCTTCCGGTACCGCTAATGCCGAGTCCTTTAACACAGAAGTGCAAAGCACTTCAATCTTCCCCTGTTTCGGCGAATAAGCCTCCACACCAAAGTTCTGTAAAAACTCTGCATAGACAATGATGTCCTTTGCATTGCGACTCAGACGGTCGGGACCGCTCACCACCAGGATATTCACACCCCCTTGTGATACCGCATCGGTCAATGCCTGGAGTCCGAGCCGGTTCATATCCCGGCAGGAACCAATGTCCTGGGAATGACCGACTACCTCCCACCCCATGCGGGAGGCATATTCGGTTAGCTTCTGGTCCTGCCGCTTCAAGCTCCCATACCGGTCCTCCGGTGCATCGATCCGGGTATATACCCATGCTTTTTGCTTTTCGTTCATAAGATCCTCTCCCTCCTATTCTGGACTACAACGTTCAATCGAACTTTAAATATATATACGGCTCGGCTCTTTCTGTGGTTTCGTTGTTTTCCGTCTAACTAAGGCCGATGCTGATCCGCAGCGCATGATCTACCTGCTCCATATCCTCTTCCGGTAACCGGCCTATGCACTCTCTCAGGCGGACACGGTCAATGGTCCGGATCTGCTCTAACAGTACAACGGAATGTTCTTTCAGGCCGCAGTGGCTTGGACTGATTAGGACATGAGTCGGCAGCGGATGCTTGTCCTGTCTGCTAGTTACGGCCGCTACGATCACGGTTGGGCTGAACCGGTTGCCCATGTCATTCTGGATCATCAGCACCGGCCTTATGCCGCCCTGTTCGCTGCCGGTTACCGGTGTCAGGTCTGCATAGTATAAATCGCCTCTTAAAATATTCACTTTGGTTATCCTCTCTCATGTCTGTTTTTCTGAAAACAAAAAATCCCCTCACTTGTATTTAGCAAGGGGATGAAACTCTATGTAGTTTTATCCCGTTCTCTTTTAAAACCAGACTTTACTCAAGGGATAGTTTTCCTGCTCCTTTTGGTAATCCTCTCACTGCTGTTTCCAGTCGATGCTGTCATGCTTGCAAGGGTTGTGATGGACCGATTCTGCTCTCCCAAATCGGATATACATTGCTACTGTCTTTTTGCTATCATTTCTCATGATCGCTTCCTCCTCTGATGGTCTATTCTTTCTGTACCACATCATATCTGGCTTATCATAAAACAGCTATCACCATATCTAATAAGTACGCTTTGCCAATCTGACAAAGATTCAGCGTTTCAGTAAAAATATATCTGATGGCGGCGCTTAAGATACAGCTGCCGCCACACAATATAAAAACGTACTTGTTCTTCATTTCATTTTTATTAAATACTTTATGCTCCTATTCGGCACACCTCCCCGGAGCCTGGCAGTCGATTACAACCAGCCCTGGCAAGGCCGTCATAGGCACAGCTTCTTTTGCTGCCTCAGCCGGGATCTCCGGCTGCCGCCCTCATTGCGTGATCCCTCGGTCAAGAGGGGCTGTGACTAGACGGAAGTATCATCATAGGCTGCCCAGGTCATGGCGGTATGGCCCGGCCACGGGCCATTTAAAGAACAGAAAAAACCGCTCTGCACCTTCGATATGATAAGATTAACAGGACACTAGAGATCCTGCAGGTGGTCGTGGCGTATCTTTCTATGCCGCTTTCGCTTTCGCGCTGGACAACTAACGTATCGTAATCGCTGGATATAAAGTTTTCAAAGAACAACGGGGACTGAATAAGCCCCTTCACTCCTATAAAGGAAAAAGTGAAGGGGCCCACAACCTCAGAAAACAAAAAATTTATTCTATTTTTTCACGGAGCTTTCTCAGAAGCCGTTTCTTCCGCTTACTCACTGCCTGCTGGGTAACTCCGAGACGGGCTGCCAGTTCGCCTTCCGTAATCCCAGAAAAGAACAAAGCATCAATCAACAGCCGTTCTTCTACGTTCAGTTCTTCCAGCGCCTGATACAGTCTGCGGTTATCTTCGGCCCGGATCATTTCCTCCTCAATTCCCGGAGCCGAACGGACCACACGGTATTCCGTGTTCACCCCTTCCTCCTGGAACCGTTCCAGCGACATCTCGATCTGCCGGATGACACGATTCTGATATCGTTCCGCCTCACGGGCTTTATGATAGGCATAATAAACTTCTCTGCTCACTTCCACACGTTCTCTCTGTACAATAATGGTATAATTCCTTTCTTCCGCCATAGGGCTTGTCCTCCAATTCTTAAAATATGAAATGAAGAACAAATCCGGAGGTGAACGACACCTGGTATTTTGAGCAAAAATGCAAAGAAAATGCTGATTGAGTAAATTATCAGCCCTGGATTCCTGCCTTTTTTTCTTATCTTTTGTCTGTTTTAAATACATTCAATTTTCAAACATTAGACATCTCTATATCTAACAGAAGCAGCGAAAAACCAACATATCAAACTTCCCGTACATCAGCTGTACTCAAGGAGATCTGTTCTTTATGACCATGTCAGTAAAACCTGTTCTTCATGTTTTTTATCTACTAAATCCAATGTATGAAAAATGACCAATCATTACAAATAAGGTAAGGAGCTCAAATTAAACTTTTTTAACTACTATATAAATAAGCCACCTACCTAATTATATTTCCTACTTATTATCGATTCTTTTATATGTCAAAATCACATTCATTAACATTTAAAAAACCTGTTTTTTACTCTAATCTGTTATTTATAAAACTTGAATAACGGTATAACGATCGCTCAGACTAAATATTAACAAATAATGCATCTCTGCAAACTACTATATAATCTTCATAATAAGATGACGAATTCTATATTTTCATATTACTTTTTAACAAATGGCATAACTTTTCGTAGTGAAATTATTCTGTCTCAATCTACACATATAAATAGAGTAACAGGACACCATAGCTCCTGTAAGCTGACAGAGAAGTCTTTTTTTCTATACCAATTGCCGTATTCGCGCTAGACAGCTAACGTAGTGAAATCGTTGAATATAAAGTTTTCAAGGAACAACAGGAACTAAACAAGCCCCTTCACTCCTATAAAGGAAAAAGTGAAGGGGCCTACAACCTCATATAACAAAAATTTAGTTTTATCACGGAGCTTTTTAAGTCTTTTCTTAATGCCTACTCACCATCTAATGGGTTATTGGAGGGTAGTGTACCTTTCATTATCCCTGTAGAGGATAGTCTTTTATTTAACAATTGCTCTTTTAAAAATTTGATAAGGTCTGTAGTTATTATACGGATTATTTTATCCTGCATTCCCAAAGCTAAATGCAAATACGTAATTATAATTTTTTATTTTAGAATCATTCCAGATACATTTCCAGCCCAGAAACTTTCTCTGGCTATGGAGTGGCAAAATAGTATTTTGTTAAGCAAGGCGCTTATAAATCATTATACTTAATAATAATATTTGTTGCGCAATATATAAATGTATAAAATCTCAAAATTATGTATATATCAACCTTTTTACTCATACCAATGTCTTCATAGATAAAAATAATTTTTGTAGAGCAACCTGGTAATTATCAAGAAAAACAGTATAACCTTCCCTACTATTATGGGATAATACTCCTTGTACATTGACCAAACCAGCACTACACTTGCTCTCCAAATCATCTAAAACCTTTTATTCCGCACATAAAACAATCATCCTTTTTATGTACTTGTTTCGACCATAAAAATTCGTAACGTTGTATAAATGATTCCATAAATTTTTTTATCTTCCAATAGATTTTAAAACATCCATTCTTCTAAATTCAGTTAGCATCATACCATCCACAACAATAAAAACTGTCATATCAATAATAAGCGTTATGGAAAATACGCTATATACACCAAATCCGGCAATATAAGGCATGATGATAGGCCGCAGGTTGTAGATGGCTATTTGGCGAAAAATAACCAGAACACTCGCGTAGCTCTGCCAAGAGACTGCATCAGAGGCAGAATCACAGTTCAGACTCCCAATAAAATATATTACAGTAGAAACAGACGGAAATCCCCTACACCCAGTTCCACTACGGACGGCGTTGTAATAAACATAGAGAGAATTGTCTTCGGTACTAACATAATCGTCAGTTAGCAAATAAACACTAATAAAATTGCTGTGATTGCAAATACTTTCGTAATATCCTTTACCCGGTCGCACTGTTTTGTATTGTAATTGGTTCCGAACGCTGGCTGATATACCTGAGAAAGTCCTATAAAGGAATAAATGCAAAAGGCACTACCCGGTATGCCACGCCGAGTATAATCTGCCATGTATCTCCGCCATGCTGCGCCGCAAGATTATAAAGTACAGTTTGCTATACCAGTATCGTCACCTGCATCAGCATCGCAGAAAAACCTACTCCAAATGATTCCCGAGAAAAGCGTTTTTTCAATGCGAATTGCATTAATTCTTATTTTTTCGCTTAAAATACCAAAGAGAAGCCATTGCATACGCGCTCTGCGAAGCCACCGTTACATATGCAGCTCCATCAATTTTCATGCCATAACGTTTTGAAGTAAAATGAACATCAGAGCTTCCCCAGAATATGATTTATTGGAAACTATTCGTGTAATTTTAAAAATCGGAGTGTTTGCCTTTAAAGGAGCATACTGACGTGATCATGGGAAACGGATAGTTCAGTGAGGCTGTGTTAATAGATTTGATCGTGCTCAGCCAAACTCTCCCGTCTCCATTGTGATCAATATTGCCAGATATATAAGCGGTCAGTAACAGGATTACCTGGATTCATCTGCACCACTTTGGTTATTGTTCTTCCCTCTTTTCTGAACTTGCTAATCGTGGCTTCAGCGCTACGGGAATGGATCACAAAACGACCGTTCCAAGCAATTTTACGAGGAGCCAAAACATCACTGTTTAGTGTGAGCATAGCTAACGGAGCTTTCTATGATATTGGATACCTTGATAACAGACACTAACGGTACAGATATACATCCTGTAGTATTCTTATCTTGTTGCCAATCTTCAGCACTGGTCATCACAAATTTATCCATCGCGCGTTCCCACTTATCCTGACGAACATGAGCGCGGATATTTGATACAACCTCTCCTATCTTGTAAAAAAATAAAAAACTCCATCGGTGTCGGGCAGTGCTCCTGAAACGATGGAATTTTCTATTTTTTTACTTCCAACCAACATCCTTTGGATATATCATCCTCGATAATGACGCGGTAATCCGACAGCATGGCCTGACGGGCAAAGGCATCGTAATCTTCAAGAGTATATTGGCGGGGGGAAGTTGTTCTATCTGAAGCAGACATGGACTCATAGATCCTGCGGCGCATGGTTTCCGGCATATACCGCCCGGCACCCACGCCGACAATGGCACATCCACCAGGCTTCAGTACCCGATAAATTTCAGTTATTCCCTGGACGGGAACCGGCCAAAAGCCGATAGAACCACGACACATGATAAAATCCGCCAGGTTATCCCGTAAAGGCAGTTTTTCCACATCAGCGCACAGGGTAGAAATTCGGTTATCCACCCCCAATTCAAACAGGCGGCTCTGTGCGGTCCGAAGCGCTTCGCCGTCAATGTCCACCAAAATCAGGTCCATTGCTGTTACTTTTGCCAGCTCAACCGCCAGATTTCCAGGTCCTGTTCCAATATCTAAAGCCACACCGGCAGACAGATTGTAATCGTCCAGAAATTGCTGGATCAGGAGCGGATACATTGGTTGCATAATATCATAGCTAAACGGAATCATGTTATGCCACCTCCTCTGCTGTGAGAAGCAATACGGTAAGGAAAAATGGTCTGGTGTTCCTGACCATCTGCTTGAAAAGAAACGATTTTGGAACGTACAGAAAAGAATCGCTCAATATTTTCCTCGTTAAGCAAATCCTTTGTCGCACCAAACAGTTTTTTCTGTCCCAGTCCCAGCATTAGAGTCTGATCCGATATATTAAGGGCATGATTTGGAAAATGCGTGTTGATCAGGCAAGCGGTGTTCATTTCACGCGAAGCACGCTCAATGGCATCCAGAATGCGAAGTTGGTTTTTCATGTCCAGATTCGATTCCGGCTCATCTAACACCAAAAGCTGAGGTCTGGAAATTAGCGCTCTGGCGATCATCACCATCTGAAGCTCTCCTCCCGAGAGCTGATTGCAGTATCGGTCAATAAGTTTCTGACACCCTAGCAAGTTCAGAAGCTCCTCTGCCTGATCGTACTGCGATTGATCAGGAACCTTAAAAAAGTTTTGGCTCGCGTTCAGGCCCATTACCACCATGTCGAGCACACGGTAAGAAAACACGCTCCGCTTCGCCTGCGGTACATAGCTGATCACTTGCCAAAGTTCCTTTTCTTTATAAGTCCGCAGGGGTTGGCCCGCAATAAAGGTTTCCCCCTGCTGCCAATGGAGAAAGTCCATAATGCATTTGAGCAACGTGGTTTTTCCAACTCCGTTTGGGCCCAGAACCGTCATGACCTTATGTTCTTCCAGCTCGAAGGAGATACCGGACAATATAGACCGGCTGTTGTAGGAAAAGCAGCCGTTTTTTACCTCTAAAATCATGTGGAACCTCCTGAAGTCTTTCGTAGCATCCACGCAAAAAAAGGCGCTCCAATGATCGCGGTTAGAATGGAAAGCGGGATCTCCGCCGCGGTGGCAGTACGGGCAATAGTATCAATCAATAGCAGGTAGAGCGCACCAAGAAGCGCGCTGGCTGGCAATAATGCACGATGGTCATTGCCAACAAGCATCCGTCCAACATGAGGAATAACCAAACCGATCCATCCGATCACACCGCACAGAGAAACCGTCACACCGGTCATCAGTGTGGAAAGCACGATAACAACAGAGCGCAGACGATGAACGTTGACCCCCAACGAACGAGCCTCTTCTTCATCCAAAGACAGAAGATTCATTTTCCAGCGCAGCGTCAGAAGGACTGCAATGCAGGGCAGGATGATCACGCACGAAACGATGATATCTTTATAAGAAGAACTGGCCAGACTTCCCATCAACCAAACTGTAATGGCTGGCAATTTTTCCTGGGGATCCGAAACATATTTAATAAGGGAAACCAGTGCGTCAAACAATGCCTGAATAATAACACCCGAGAGTACCAGAGTAAACAACTCCGTCCGACCATTTACTTTTGAAACCAGAAAAACCATAAGTACAGCCAGCAGTCCAAACGTTAAAGCGGAGCCCTGAATAATGAGGGTGCTGGTAGACAGGAGAATACCTAAAGAAGCTCCAAAACCCGCGCCGGAGGAGACCCCCAGAATGTCCGGGCTAACCAGCGGATTCCCGAAAATAGCCTGATATGTAGCTCCCGCCACAGAAAGCCCCGCGCCAACAATCATCCCCATCAACAGACGTGGAAGGCGTGAGCCCAAAATAACACTAACCCCAAAAGGATTCTCCGCCTTCAACGCCTCCAATGCCTGTCCATCCCGAAAGAGGGCTACTCCCATAATTCGGAAGGCTTCCAAAGGAGGCACCGAATAGCGCCCCACACATAACAAAATCAGAAACACGCCGGTCAATGCCATCGCCAACAGCAATACCATAGCACATTGTTTCGCTCGACTCAGTTGCGCACTTCTCATCACACGCCCTCCTGTAAAGCGGCATCCAGCAGTTCCAGGAACTTGTCACCAAAGGGGCAGACCTGACTGGTCCATCCAAGGCGACTGGAGACTGCGACATGAGGAAGTTCCACATAACCGGTGGGGCTGTCGACCCAATCCAATTCTCGGAAAAAGCCATCACCGATAACCAAATCATAGCGCCCAGAACGAATTCTTTCTTCAAGCTGCGCTTCGCTGATATGAGCCTGATCTCCAGAACGCATCAGCTGCTGGTCTGCGTCAAACAGGGTGCAAACGTCCACGGAAGTAAATTCTCTATCCAGTTCTAGGGATTCCCGCACACTGTTTGCCATGAGCTGTTCACCGATAACCAATGCACAAAGCCCTTCATATTTTTCAACAGTCTTCTCCTCTGCTTCCTGAACTGGAACCTCGGATAGGAGATTTTCTAACTGAATCAGGAACCGTTGCAAGGGTTTCCGGCCAGAGAAACTTCCCGCCAGCCAGGACATTGCATACTTGCTCTCCAAGTATCGGCAGACGGGCAAGGCTGAAACCGTAAGAGCAATGTTGCAGGCCGCGCTTACACTGCCGCTAATCTCCTCCAAAGTGCTACCCATAGCCCATACAGAGCAAACAGTGAATCCTGCATCTTCCAAAACCTTGCGAAGGACATCCACATTCCGCTGATGGGTCAGGTCCAAAGGAGTGGCTCCAATGAGATTTACCGAGCGAGGAAGCACGTCTGTCCGGTGTTCAGGCAAAAAGGTTTTAGCCAACCTCAAAAGCGCCATTGAAACGCCGCGATCGTAAAAATCCGTCCCTTTGGTAGGAAAACTCATTGCTTTCTTGCCTGTTCTGTTTTCAACCAATTTGGCAAGAGCACGATAATCCGTTCCTAGCACGGCAGGAGAAGGACTACCTAGCAGTGCAAAAAACTTGCTGTCCAACCATTCATCTGCAGAAAGAAGTTTATTTAAAAAGATGCTATCATCTCCGAATACTGCCTCGGCGTCATCTAAATTAGATGTAAACACCCGGCTGCGCTGGTCAAACCATCGAGGTTCATCATAACCAGTGTAAGTGCCTGTGCATCCACCCGCATCATGAATAGCTAAAATACCACCCAATTCAAACAGAGTGCTACATACGCCAGAAAAATCCGGAGACAGCGTGGGTAAAATCGAATAAAAACCTCGCATAGAGAACCTCCTAACAATTGTTTATGAAAACAAATGGCTTTACACCACAAGTCCCTTGGTGTAGAGCAAAGCCCGGGCAGAAATATCACTGTTCAAAGCATCCTCCACGCCCTGGAGGAGAGCAGTAAACGCTTCAAAACCGTAGTGTTGGTCATCAGCGTCCAACATAAACAATTTTGAAGACGGGCACACATAGGAGGCGGAAAAACCAATTGTAACATCTGCTTCTTCCGGGACAGCTTCCGCCATAGACATACTCGGATGATAGCTGGTATATACTGGCACATCGGGAAAACTCCGCTTCAACTGAGCGATCGATTCCCATTCATATTCCATAATAGCATCACTGAGCAGGAAACTGATCTCCACTCCACATAGAGCCAGTGCCATGGCGATTTCAAAGGGAGAGCCGTTAACTCCAATTCCAACGCCTACCCGCAAGCCTTTCAAACGCCTCCGCCACTGAGAGATACTATCCATGCAACTCTCGTAGCAGGACTGCCAGGAAATTTTTCGTTCCAGGAAGGTCTCCAGCCCTTCATAGCCACGGCGGATTCCTTCCGGATGGTAGCGGATGAACTCTTTATGCCAGGGAATACCCAGATGACGCTCCATCTCCTGGCAGGCGACCCGACCAAAGGGCTTGATGAGCAAATTGTGACTGCTGTGTCGCATTTCCATAAACTGCTCAAAAGTCTGGCAAGAGCTGAGCTGAAGCACCTTTTCGAACCCCACCTCATTCATCAGGGAGAAAAACTCACTGTTCGGATTAATAGGCGAAAAGTGTCCAACCACATTGAGCGTGTCTTTCGGAACACGCGTATTCTTCTCCTTACAGAGAAAATCATAAAGACTGCGCTGTATATTCAGAGCTGGTGGCATACTGCTATTGGCTGTGATGGGATTCATGTGGCAATCCACAAAGGGCAACCCATACCGTTCAGTTAGACGGAGACACAGATTTTTGTAATCAGAGGCCAATAAATCATCGATACAAGAGGCACAGATAAAGAATGCAGGAGGACGCTTCGGTAGACAACTCAGAATGTCTTCTACAACAGCAGGAATGCGGTCCATATGGCTACCCAAGACCAAATCTTCCTCGGTAATATCCATGTAACGAATGCGGCTGCGCAATCCCAGCTGTACGCTGGAAACGGAGCCATGTCGGCCACAACCATGCGGTGCCACGAACAACAATACACTTTCCGGTACCAGCATCGCGGTTCGGACAATTCCCCATCCTCCCGCACTGGGTGCGCTGTAATGAAGGCAGGGTCCACTGACCACTTTGCCTTTAGTGCCCAATTCCGGCGCGGCGGGGTCAAGATTCGCTATTGTCAGGTGATATAGTTCTTTTTTCATACAGCACCTTCCTTCTGTTCCTCCACAGGTACCATAATGCGTTTGGCGATGTCGATGATGGTTTGAGAAACAGGAAGTTCAGAATCCATCTGGACCACGGTCATGTTTTGCTCCTCGGCTCTCTGAATGTCGGAATCTCTCGGGACAACACCAATGATCTCTGTTCCGATCCGCTGCACAAAATCCTCAACGATGGCAATCTCATCGGGGACATTTCGACAGTTAAGAACAATTCCGCGGAGCTTAGCATAACCGCGTTCCTGGAAGTTGTCCAAGGCCTTCTTGATATTGGCAGCGGCATATAGCGCCATTTTCTCGCCAGAGGTCACAATCACCACCTCATCAGCATATCCCTGTCGAATGGGAACTGCAAACCCACCGCATACCACATCGCCAAGCACATCGAAGAACACATATTCCGGGGCATAAACCTGAAATGCATTAAAATCGTCCAGAGTATCAAAGGTCTTGATAATGCCGCGACCAGCACAACCACTTCCAGGTGTGGGGCCACCAGCTTCCACGCAGACGATCCCCCGATACCCCTTGACAGAAATCGCATCAAGACTGGGGCAAAGTCCGCCGTATGCCTGCAGCACGTCCATTACCGAGGTAAGTTCCTGACCTGCTCTCAAATTTAAAGTGGAATCCGCTTTGGGATCGCAACCTATCTGCATGACCCGTTTGTCCATTCCTGCAATCGCCGCGGCAATGGATGAGGTTAGGGTGGACTTCCCAATACCGCCTTTTCCGTAAAACGCAATCTTTCTCATAAATTCACACTTTCCTGCATAAAGTTTAAGTAAGTTTTATTTAATTCTGAGTATCACCCAAAATCTCAGCCACCATCTCATCTGTCAGCGTGAATCCGTACATCTCCTGATAAAAGTCACGCAGTTCGGTCTCCATATCCATATCGGCAAAAAGCTCAGGATGCTGGATTTTGGCCATCCATTTGATCGTCAGAGGGGTTTCAACTCCAGGGGGATCCCAGCGGTATCCACCGATAGGAATTTTATAGACCTCGCCATCCTTGACAGCCCGAACAAGGGACCAGTCCTGACCTTCCAGCTTGTTTTCCAACAAGTCGGAGGGCTGCAAATCGGTAAAGTTACCGATATATATGATCTCAGGGTTCCACAAATAGATCTGCTCCATATCAACATTCAGCTCTTCGCCAGACAGGTCTGCCGCAGGATTGATGGCACCGCTGTTGTCCCATAAGTAGTAGCCGAATCCCTGACCAGCAACCTTCAGATTGTCGGAAAGCTGTAGGATGCTTCTGAATTCAGAAGTGTTCAGAGTGGCAACTCTATCACTTACCTCCGCCACCTGAGCATAGAAATAATCGATCAACTCTTCTCCGCGTTCTTCCTGCTGATACAGAGAGGAAATAATGCGAATCCAAGTTTCCAGATCGTCCATAGTGCCATATTGGAGTGCAATGACCTTCAGACCTACGTTTTCCATCTTTTCGATCTCTTCGGTCATATAGTTCCACTGAAAAACCACATCGGGTTCCAGCTTCAGCAACTCCTCTATATTGACTACGAAGCTAGTGTCCACCCAACTTGTGTCAACCTTAGCCATAGTAGGATACATATGCCGCAGCGCACTATCTTCGTAGGCAATCACGGAAGAAGGATTACAACCAATCATGTAATCATTATTTCCCATTACAGCGTAGAAGATATAAGGGAATGGCATGATCGTTGTAGCCAGTCTCTGGGGTGGTTCATCAAATTCAATGGTGCGTCCCAGCTGATCAGTGATCACAATTTTATCACTCTCTAGCACGGTCCTATCCTCTTTATCAATTGTCTGAGTGAACAAATCCTCTGCTGTCGAAGTTTCCATCTGTCCTCCACCGGAGCAGGCACACAGAGATAGTCCCAGTACACACGCCAATAACAGAGATAGTACTCTTGTTTTCATCTATAGTCCTCCTTCTGTCAATTAGTGGTTAGTTTAAACTAACCTTTCTGTTAAAAAAAAGTCTCTCACTTGGAATACGAAATATAACCCCCGTAGGTTAGTTTATACTAACTTTCTTTGACCTTACCACTTCCATCCAGAAATGTCAATACCTAATTTCGTTTTTGACCAAATATCTAATATACCGGCGCACGAATGAATTCTACCAAACAATCCTGGAACCGTCCAAAAAACTCGGGATAGCAACATTTAAGAACGTGGCATTTCAATAAGGGAAATTATCATGTTGTCAGATTATATAAAAAATTGCTTACTTTTATTGATTTCAGCAACGCAAAATATATAAACCAGAGCAGCAATAAAAACTCCTTACTTATACTGGCGAGTAGTTTTGCTTATATGTGGTTGACAACAATTGTATGATTCTTTGAAGTTTCTCTATTTACTGTGTTAGCTCTGTCATTGACAAACACAGCGCTCATTCTCTGTGCTATCAAGTCTCTTATGTCTGATATATGGGTATTTCCATCAATCATGTTGGCAATTGCTTTTTTATTACCGATGCTAATGTCGGCCACGTTTATTAAAAGAAGGGTTAGTGTTTCATAGCCCAAAGGTACGAAGACGTGGTAGCGGAAAATACCGCACTACGAGAAGGTCCTCACAAAAATGCGACTTTCCAAGCATTATATAGGTTGCCAAGAACAGCACAATTCTCTTTTTTGTATCCAGCTTTCTGTGCTCTTGCACAATAGCACAGAGACCATCAATGGACTTCATCATGTCGATGCAGACACAGACAATGTAGAGCTTTCCAGACCGTAGATATCTCCTAACACGGCAGCATCCTCAGTAACTTTATTGTATGTGTAAGGAGAATGGGATCTGTATTATTCATGAGCCAGATTATAATACCATTTACAATAACCTCGATCATATGTGAATTGTCAAATTTCAGTGGAGTCTGCTACTGAAGTGCTGCAGCCGATTCCAGAACTACATCCGAAACTATATCAAGGCTACATCCTATTTAGGCAGAGAAGTCTCATGATGACCATAATTAGGTTCCAGAATATCAGCGGATTCTTTACAGCATTTGCTAACCCAGTTGTAAAAAGTACTTAGCGCAATGCCTTTTTTATGACACCAGTCAGTGCGGCATTCATTAATAAGTTTTATCTGTTCCTGCATAAGAACACGTTTGTTATGAGTAGTTGTCATAATCTATACTCCAAAATGAGTCAAAAAAGTTGAGCGCTAAACTTGTTGACTGTTTTTTTGAATTATTATGAGTATGCCATCTCCAGACTTCAACTGCAATTGAAAGGTACTTTTACAATGTTCCAAAGAGTAGAGTGTATTTATTTTTCTGAGGATATCTGGCAACGGTATAAACTCTTCTAAATGATATTTTCGCATCAATTACCGTAGTAGCTTTTGCATATAATTAAACAACGGACCATCGCAAAAAAGGATGATCCGTTGTTTTTATCATTTTTTCGAATGAAACACAGAAAAATCTCCCAAAGCCAAGACAGGACTCAATTGTGTACAATCCTCCAAATCGACACAAACGCTCATGTATTCCATGTGTTTTGCATCCAATGGATTGCCGCTGTTTTCTGCAGTCTTAGCGGCATAGTCCAAGTCATCGGCCAATACAAACATATAGGCATATGCGGCCCCATTTTCTTGATTTAAAAAATAAATCTCCAAATGCTCTTTTTCATTTTTTAGTGTTTTATTTCCTTCCTCCTGATGTTCTTGAAGAAAAGCAATCCACTCCTGGGCCATTTCTTCCTTGCCATCTTTGATTCTCATACGCCATAACACAATATCCATGGAAACACCTCTTTCTATATTGGTTTTAACTCTTTGTTTGATATGTTTTCTTCCCTCAGAATGAAAAACAATATTTACAGCGCTCTTCCATAACCCTCGGAGCATGTATGAGCACAGTTTTTCATTTCTACTAGCCACTTTCAATGCATCAGACAAAATAGCCAGATGTACAATGTGATATTCGTACAGCCCCATATTCTTTAATAGCAACCGTATCTTCTCTACTCGCTCCTCCTACAAAGGTTGCATCAAATTTCTTAGTATTATGACAATGCCTCTGTTTCCATAAAATGTTTCACTGAGTAACCCGATAAACATACAATACGGGACAATAAACCAGTTGCCAAACATAAAGAAGCAGAGACCAAGGATAGTCTTATAGGTCAGAAGGACAAATCTTTTATTTTCCCCGCTAACCATCCGCATGTAAACCGGAGTACTGAGGAACATGAGAATTTTAACGGACAGCACCCTGTTTAGAAAACCATTCACTATGCAGATGGTATCCACAACGAACTAAATACTAATAAGCGCCGTGTTCAAAAACAGTCACCCTGTCCCCTTTACGCTAATATTGGAATTCTTCCGTCAGTTTTGCTTTCTCCACCAAATTGTTATAGGTTGGAGAAGTTTTGAGCAGTTCAAGATGAGTACCGGACGCTTCCACTCTCCCGCAGTTGATCACCACGATTTTATCTGCATTTTCAACGGATTTGAGACGGTGGGCAATAATGATAACAGTCTTATCCAGAATGAGGCGGTTCAAACTGTCCTGGATCTTTTTTTCGTTTTCCACATCCAAAGAGGCTGCAATTTCATCCAGAATGATAATAGGTGAATCTTTCAAAAAGGCTCTGGCGATGGATAACCGTTGACGTTCTCCTCCGGAGAGTGTTGCTCCGTTTTCTCCGATCATCGTTTTGTACCCCTCCGGAAGCCTCCGGATAAATTCTTCGCAGTTGGCCAATCGTGCCGCCCGGATGACTTCCTCGTCTGTGGCCGTCTTTTTCCCAATGCGGATATTTTCCAGAACAGATGTATTAAACAACGTTACATCCTGAAACACGATGGATAACTTTTCAAACAAGGATTTTGTAGAGAGCTCTTTGATATCCAGCCCGCCAATCCGGATGCTTCCGCCGTCATGATCATAAAGTCTTGACATCAGACGCAGGATACTGGTTTTCCCACAACCGGACACACCCACTAAGGCAGTCACTTCGTTTTGCTTCGCGGTGAAACTGACGTTCTTGAGCACTTCTGTATCCTTATCGTAAGAAAAAGACACCTTATCAAATTCAATATCATAACTTGAGATTGTCTGATCCTTGCCCTGCTGTATCTTTGTCTCCCGAATCTCCCGGATACGCTTGACCATGGAATCCAGATAATACAACTCTTCCACATTCATATTGACCGACTCTACACTCTCCCTCACCTTAATGGAGGCCAGTACATATCCCAAAAAGTACAGGATATCGATCTCTCCTGTATGCAGCATTTGAACACCGGTCAGGATTACAATCACAAAGGCAAATTGCAGAATGACATTCGAACACAACATAGGAAAGCCCGCTGAAATCTCTGCACGAAGATGGATTTTCTCACTTTCTTCCATCTTTTGATAAAGAGTCTGCCGAATCTTCTGAGTCAAGCCAAAACTCTTGATTTCCTGCTGATTTTCAATGGCCTCCTGAAAACTCTCAGAGTTGTCCCGGAGCTTTTGATAATGTTTGAATGACTCCCGAATCTGAAGGTTTTTCGACAATAAAAGAAGCCCGAATCCAAGCAGAATCGGTAGAATGATAGCAAGCCCCAATTTAACATTGCCAAGGAGCAGCAGAACCGAAAGCAACGGAAAAAAGAACAGGAATCCCACCGCCTTTGCCATAGCGTGGCTCATAGCATGCTCAATAGCTGCCACATCCGCCATGATGGTTTGCGCCAGATCCGAAAGGTCATGCCTGGAAAAGTAAGATAAAGGCAACTTGGTCAGAACATCTGCAATCTCCGTGCGAAGATTCGCGCTCTCCTGGTAAGTGGTGTTATACAGTGCATCATATTCAATTCGGAGCAGAATCCACATCGCGGCCAGAACCAGAACGGATCCCCACAAATACAGCCCCATTTCCTTGACATTGTTCAACAGCAACTCATCCACCAGGAGAAGCAGCAGCATTGCGGGGAAAAAGTTGATCACATAGACAAAGAAGGAGGCCGCGCTCGCCTTTTGCAAATCTTTGGCCCCCTTGTCGGTCAGGGCAAAATGCTTTTTAAACAGTTCTCTCATCTCACAACCCTCCATTCATTTGCCTGTTCATAGAGCGTTTGATATTTTCTGTACTTGGTATCGGTCGCCATCAACGCCGCATCCGTTCCTCGCTCTGCTATTTTCCCGTCCTCCAAAACCAGAATTTCATCCACATTTCGAATGCTGGACAGCCGGTGTGCAATCATAATGACAGTCTTCCCCTTCATTAAGTGGGCAAACGCCTTTTGCAGCTCATGCTCATTCTCCGGGTCGATTGCCGCGCTGGCCTCGTCAAGGATCACGATCTTCGCATTCTTTAGCATTGCCCGTGCGATTGCGATCCGCTGCTTCTCACCGCCCGACAGGTATACGCCTTTGGAGCCAATCACCGTATTTTCCCGATCTTTGAACTTATTCAGAATGCTGTTACAACCTGCCTGATGCAGCGCTTCCATGACCTCCGTTCTTTGAGCGCCTGGGTTCGCCAGACGGACATTCTCGTAAATACTGATGTGAAACAAACGGACATTCTGGAACACAAAGGCGATATTGCGGATTAAGGCGTCCTCTGTATAGGCTTCGATGGGCTCTCCCCCAATCTTGACCTCTCCTCCATCCACTTTGTAAAAACCAGAAATCAATTTGGCAATCGTGGACTTTCCTCCTCCAGAAGATCCCACCAGAGCATAACTCCGGCCTTCTTTCAGAGTGAAGCTAACATCCTCCAACACCATCTGGTCTGTATACCCAAAGCATACCCGTTCAAATTCAATGTCATAGTTTTTGAATGTGCTCTTGTTTCCAAATGTAAGCCGATCCTTTTGCATATCCGAAAACACTTGCTCCAGTTTCTCAACCGCCGAAGTCCCCATGAATGCATACATACCTACATACATCACTTTCATAAAGGCGGTAAACAGTACTCCACCCAGGAATAATGTCATAATGAGTTCCACCGCCAACACGGCAGGGTCTTGAATCCGATTCAGCGTTAAGGCTGTCACTGAAACGAGTATGGCAATAGAGCCAAATAGGATCATCTGGAATAACACATATGGCGTGCGGCAACTCATAGAATAGTTCAAGGCATGTCGTGCATAATCCGTGATTGCCCGATGCAGCGTCTTGAAAGATGTAGCGTCTATGCCAAAAATCTTGAGCACCTGTATCCCGCGTATGTACTCCACGGCCTCGCTGCTCATTGTCTCCAGCGCCTTTTGGTAGATTTCCATAAACTTCTTTTCCCCGGTCATCAGGACAAGGAGCACGCCACTCAGCATGAACAGAACCAATAGAACAATGCCTACCCTCAGACTGATCAAAAAGCCCACCACAAGCGCCAAAAGCGGTGTCAGAATTGCTCCGACATTGTCAGGAATCAGATGGGCTACAATAGAATGAGTTTGGGCTGCGTTGTCATCAATGAGTTTACGTGTCTTTCCCGATGAGTTCAGATCAAAGTAGCGGAAGCTGGCATTGGTCAGGCCGTCAATTCCACGCTTGCGCAAGTTGGTCTCCAGTCGGAAGACCAACATATGCGTTAAAAGCACGGCTGCAAAATACAAGAGCGAACCGCCAATCAACAGCCCCGCAATCAGGAACGCATTATATTGAGCATGCCCCATATCTTCGTCTACCACCAATCGTTTCAAAAACTCATAGAGGTAGTAATAAGCACCTACATTGAACAATGTGGATACCACCGTCAGGCCGATTGCAAAATAGGCCAAAGGTCGCTGCTTTGGTACATAATATAGCAGTTTTTTGTATACCCCAAACATAGATACTCTCCTCCTAATATATAAGTGTATGGTTTCAGTACCCAACAGCCAGTTGGGACTTAATCCTCTCATTGTTTAAGCTGTATAATGATTAGGCATCGGTATGACAGAGTTCTCCTTGGACCATTAGCGTCCGTTAGAAAGCCAGTCAGCCAGCCTGTCATTGCAGCCGTTCGATTTATGCAGATTGAACTACCACACCACGTTCGTTTGATACCCCAGGAGATTGAATCGGCAATGAGGAATGCTGGAATCCATGCAAATTCACTTTTGGAGGTACGTAGAATGTACAACGCAGTAGGGATTGATGTCTCAAAAGGCAAGAGCACCATCGCAGTTCTGCAACCCGGCGGCACTGTAATCCGCAAACCTTTCGATGTTTCCCATACATCCCAGAACCTCAATGAACTTGCAGATTACCTTGGGTCATTAGAGGGCCCATCCAAAATCGTTATGGAATGTACGGGCAGATACCATGAGCCCATGCTTAAGGTTCTGTACGAAGCCGGATTATTCGTTTCCGTTGTGAATCCTCACCTAATCAAAAACTTCGGCAACAACTCCCTGCGCAAGGTCAAATCTGACCCGGCAGATGCCCGCAAGATTGCACGCTATACTCTTGACAACTGGGCAGAACTGCGCCAATATTCAGATATGGACGATACACGTACTCAGTTAAAAACTTTAAACTCTCAATTCAGCTTTTTTATGAAGCAGAAGGTTGCCGCAAAAGCAAACCTGATTGCCCTGTTGGATAATACTTATCCCGGTGTTAACAAACCAGCTTCCCGGTCAGGTATTCCTCCAGCTCAGACAGCCCAACAGCCTGAACCTCCGGCAGCACCTTCTCCAAGATCGCGCCCTCCTGAATGAGCCTGCGGGTACGTGCTTTCCGTGCTTTCTCCTTCGCCCGCATCTGTGCTTCCTCCAGCCGATGCTGTGCCTGAATCAGTTTCTTTTCCTCTGCGGTCATTGTGGTCAAGGTCAAATCCTCCCCTCATGATAGTGAAAACCGGCTGAATGATACTACGGTTGGTATCAATCAGCCGGTTTTTGGTGGTACAATATTTTCGGTTCCTGTGTGTGCTATCAAATGAGCCGTCTTTGCTGTCATTGCTGCTATCAAAATAGGAAAAGCTGCTATCAAAAGCTGTCCGCGAAGTCCAACGCGGCGTCCATATCCTCGGATTCTTCCGGTTTTTCTGCTGTATCTGCCGGAACTGCGCCCTGCATAAGCTGCATCCATGGAGCAAAGTTCATGGGTGCGGCTGTTTGCAAGCTCTCCCGGATGGTTTCTTGGATTTCCTGAAGAAAAGCGCCCTCTTTCTCTCTCGTTTCCAGATACGGATCGGCGGCAAGCTGTTCCTGCCTACCGAAGTAAGCATTGACATCGGCTATTACAGCGCAGCTTACAGAACGATGCGTCTTTTTGTCCAGTCTTTGCAGATGCTCCCACGCTTCCCGGTCTGCGGCGTTGTCCAGATTCAGCCGCAGCGTGGTCGTGTAGATATTCCTGCTCATACGATGCCTCCAGCCTTTCTCATGCGGCGCTCTGCCAGCAGCTCGTAGCCCTTGGCGGTGGCGCAGATATCATCGTTGAAGATGACACGCCCCTTTTCGTAGTCCCCGAAATTCTTCACAAGGCAGCTCCCGCCGCCTACCACATAGAGCTTCATCGGCTCCGAGTCGTACTCATGCTCCCGCAGCCTGCGAAAGATGCCGGACACATATTCCGTTGCGGTTTCCCGGATGGCAGTCAGGTAGCGGTCGGCAATGTCCGCCTTGCCGTGGCGAAGGACGCGCTCAATGGTGGCGTTGTCCAGCACTTTGCCGAACTGCCGCAGCACGCTCTCCCGGATAGCCAGCATACACTGGTGTGTCCCGAACTTCTCCATATAGCACTTGTCGGGAACCGGACGGCGCTCGTTGATATACATGACATTCATGGTGCCGTTGCCGATGTCGCAGAGCATATTCGTTCCTGTAAAGTCCCGAAGATTTGCTGCAACGGCGGCAAAGCCCTGCGGGAAGATGTCCGCGCCTGCAAACTCCACATGGTAGTCCACGCCTCAGAAAGTGAAGTCCGCCGTTTCCTTCTGCAAAAGATACGCCCGGAAAGCGTCCTTCTGTTCGCTGACCCATGTGAGGGGCAGACCTGCGGCAAGATGGACGCGGGCAGAGGAAAGATGGCGAATGTTCAGCTCCCGTCCGATGGCGGCAAGGGTGAGGATATAGTAGTCGCTGTCCGTCATTTTATCAGCGGCAAACTCCTTGTGTCCCTCGCCGATGGTGTAGTACCTGCCCTCATAAATCAGCAGATCATTCTTGAAGGTCGACTCCCTGTCGTGAACAGTCACGCCGGTGCGAAAGTAGGTGTGGGCGGTCTTGATGTTGCCGTACCCGTGTTCAATGCCGATGATAATGGGATTGTTGTTCAGATAATTCATACTCGTTCCTTTCTGCCGCTGTGCGGCTGTCAAAATGGTTGGTTTTCTTACTTTCTTTTCTGCCAGACGATCTCGTAGCCCAGCGCGTTGGCAAGCTGAACGGCCTCCGTGTAGCGCAGGGATTCCCGCTGGAGCTTGTTGGACAGGTTGGATACGCTGTCGCTCCAGCCGTGCTCATCGTGTAGCAGATCAACCACCTCCTGCATGGTCATTCCCTGCCGGACGATGTACGCCTTGATCTCATTTCTCAGATTGGATTTCATCAGTTTTTTACCTCCATAATTTCGTGTAATCGGTTTTTGCTTCGGTGATGCTGGTGTGCGGGGGAATGAAAAATTTGCTGTGCCGCAAATCTGCTCAGATTTCCGTCCGTGATGCCCTGTTCACAGCAGCACCCTATTGACTTCATCATTCTGTGTGAGAACGTATGGAATGGGAAAATATGCCGCAGTTTGGTGCAGCCGCTTTGTTGACTGGTAAGTCACCCTTTGATATACTGCGTTCTCTTTACGGCATATTTCTTTGCGGTTTTCACAAGGATTGATTTTGAGACTGCAAAATTGAGCCGTCCATTACGGCTCTGTACGGCAACGGCGTCTGCTGTACACTTCTGTACGTCCTGTACGCCGTTTTTAAGGTTCTGGGTGCGCTTTTGTTGTCTTGGCGCAGGCTGATTTTATTCTTTGTCGTGAAGTATCTCACGGAAAGCACAAGTGTTGAGCGTATTTCAGGAATGGAGTTGAAAACTGCCGTACAGAGTGTACGGCGTGTACAGCGATTTTGAAGTCTGCTCCCCATTTTTAATAGGGAAGCAGACTCAGCACCTCCACGCCGATAAAGCCCCGCACCCACTTCCCGGCGGCATATACATTGTTGGTGGCCTCCACATTGTAAAGGCTCTCGTTCTGCGCCAGCTCGGAGCTGAGCCGGTTTGCCGACATGGGTTTCTGCGCGTTGTCCTCGCACCAGCGCTGATACGCCTCATACAGCGCCTTGGAGCTGGCTTCACTGTCGGCCTTGAAGCGGATGTAGCCCTCGGATTGCAGGAACTCGATCACATTGTTGCTGCTGCGCTTGACGGTTTCCATATTCTCTCGTGCCTTGGGACTGACTGTAAACGGATAGTTGTTGCCGATCAGCCGGTGCAGTCCCTCCAGACATCAGCGGAAGATGCCCTCGCGCTCCCGTTTCAGCTTGTCCACCAGATAGGGATCATCGGCTCTGCCTGTGGGCCGGTCTTTGGTGGTCAGCACGATCTGACGGCGAAAGAAGCCGTCAGATTGGTCGTGCAGGGCGGTCAGCGCACCATTGCCGAAGCAGAGAAACCGGACATAGAGTTGACTTTGGTAGCTCTGCACGCCCTTGCGCTCCATGTCCATCTTGCACTCGGAGGTCACGATGGATTTGATATAGTTGGTCTTGGGCAGGGCGCTCATATCCATATCGTTGTCCACCATCAGCAGCTTGTTTTCAAGGTCTGCGCGGCTGAACCGGTTGCTCTCCACCTTCTGGATGCTGGTGGTATTCATGCTGTCGCCCAGCAGGGAGCGCATGACAAGCCCGATTCTGGATTTACCCTCGCCGCCCTTTCCGATCATCAGGAGCATTTTCTGCCCCTTGGTGGTTGGCAGCAGACAGTAACCGAGAAATTCCTGCAAGGTGGGAATGTCCTCCGGGACAAGCAGCTCAGATAAGAATTGCAGCCAGCGTTTCGGCGCAGGTGCATCGAGATTGTAGGAGATGGTCAGGCGGTTGTTGCAATAGCTCTTGTCGCTGGTGAAGCGTCCGTCCATGAAATACGTCCCATTGGCAACATGGATGCGGTCAGTCTCAATGGGCAGCAATGGCGAATAGGCTTGCAGCTTGATGCTGGCCAGCAGGTTTGCCACGACCTTGGACAAGCCGGAGGTCAGGCAGCCTGAAACTTCCTCTAAAATCAGGTTGCCGATCTGCCCCTTGTCCTCAATCAGCCCGTCCACGGTGAACAGCCGCCCACGCACACATTTCATGGGATGCTTCTCTAAGAACTGCTGACAGAACAGCACCTCGTTGATGCGCTTGCCGTCAAACCAGTCGGGCAGACTGTCCTCAAATGGCAAGGTCGTTACGGCATTTTCTTTGTTTTCCAAGTTCCATTTCCTCCCTCCGTTTTCTCTCCACATATTCCTTGAGGCGCTTGATCCTGCCGCTGCCCCAAAGCTCGCGGACGGCGGCTGTCCGCTGCACCGTGCTGCCGAAGATGAACACATCGCAGAGGTGCTCGATAGGGCACTTCATCTGACAGGCTTCCACAAAACGGTCATCCAGCGGGTCATTCTCCGTTTCCGGTGCGTATTTTTTCTTCCAATATCTGAGCAGGTGCAGATAGTCCGTAAGCACAGAAAAACACAACCGCTCCAAGTCACGGAACTGCTATGTTTGGTGGTACGGTATTTCTTTTGTAGAACGAGGCGGTGCGTCACCTCCGGTCTGCAAGAGGATGCCGAAGTCCGCCGCAAGTCATCGGGCTGCATCGCGGGCATTAAGCCCGGTGAGCTGCGCTGTCAGGTCGAACACGTCCCCGGTCTGCCCGCAGCCGAAGCAGTGGAAGTGGTCGGGGTACATCTTCATGCTAGGTGTGCGGTCATTGTGGAACGGGCAGCAGGCCATGCCACTGCGATTGACAGGCAGATCGTACCGCTCCGCCGCCGTCTGCGGCGTGACCTTCCCCTTGACGGTTTCATATAGATTCATGTTTCCTCCGTTTCTGCTCGTAATAAAGAGCGTGTAGTTTGTATTTTCGGTAGCCGCTACCGAAAATGCTGCTATTGAAGATTTTAAGTTCCATTTCTTTTTACAATGTGGTCTGGGTCATTTTGACCCACTGCCAATAGCCGTAACAGGACGCTTCGTTGTTACGGTTGATGCTTCTGACAACTTTTGTCACAACCATGCTCTGCAATGGTGCGGTTCCGTCTGTTTTCCAGATAGAATGAGGATGCAAGGATGCTCGCTGAATGAGCACCCTTTTTCGATGTCATGGCTGCATCTTCCGGTAACGTTACAGCTTCCCTTGAGGCTCCTGCTCCCATACGCTGTTGTTCCACATGCTTTTTCATCACCCCACTTTCAATTTTCCCAATCAGATGGGCGGCTTTCATACCCCTCTGTCTGTATTATGTTCAAATCGTGAAAAAACAGGCGAATCACACGACAAGCCCGTTTCAAAAAACAGTACAGGTTCTTTCCTTGTTCACATCTATATGGTATAATTAAAAAAAGAGAGGGGGTAATCATATGCGTAATATAATTATCATTTCAAAAAATGATGAACTTAAGAGGCAATTGACTAGCATATTAACTTGCACTGGATACCCGCATATATACTCATCATATGACTGCATGAAAACCCTATCATTGGTATATCGCTTAAATCCCAAATTGATAATAATTGATATGGAACTCCCGTCTATAATCTTCAATGATTTGCTTAAACTTTTTTCTCAGCCCATGAAAAAAATAATGCTTTTTATTGCACCACATAGTGATGTTGATGCTAATATTTTAATATTAATCAAAAAAGGATATTCTCATTTTGTGATACACCCTATTACCGAACAGTTATTGATAAATCAGGTTAAGGAAATTATGGATCAAGATAATTCGTAAAGATTTGTTAGCTATGGTGTGGTATAAAAAAGTTAGTGTAAATTTTTCATTGGCAAAAGAAGAAAGCAGCGCACAGACGCTGCTTCCCACGATGACAGAAACCTTGTAAAATGTGTTTGAGAAGAACAAATGACAAGGAGGTCATCAAGATAATGGTAGCAAAAGAAAGCACTGAGCGCAAGAAGATATTTCGCTGGGGAGAAGAGAATCTGGATATCGTGGAACTTGAAGTGGCAATTTTTCGCTTTGTACTCAAGTTAGCCAGAGAACTTATGAAGGGAATGCTCGAAGCGGTGGATCAGGATCTTGCCAGAAACAGGGATGCTTCAGAGTTAAGGAACAAAGGGTATCGCAATACTGTCTTCAAGTCCATTTTTGGAGAAGTGGAATACAGACGGCATGTGTATGTTCTCACGCAGAGAAAGAAGTCCCGCCCTGCAATGCTTTACCTGCTGGACGAAGCGATGGGGCTTTCCACAATCGGAACATACAGCGAAACCATCTGCCAGATGGCGGTGGAGAGCGCCTGTACGACCAGTTATCGCAATGCCGCCGGTTTTCTTTCCAATATGACCGGTCAAACCATCAGTCATCAGACCGTTTGGAACATTGTCCAGAATATCGGTAAGCAGGGGCAGCATCGGACCGAGGAACTTGCGGAGGCGGCACTGGGCAACGCCAGCGCCGGCGAATACCAGACATCCATTTTGTACGAAGAAATGGATGGAGTGTATCTTTCCTTGCAGGGAAAAAACAGAGAAGGGTCCGGGGCGAGCAAGGAGTTGAAGGTTTCCATTGCTTACTCAGGTGTGAACGTAGACAAGAATGGCCACCGCAATCTCGCAAACAAGGTGGCATATGCCAGCTTTGAAGATCCAAAGAGCTTCAAAAATCATACAGAGGGCATTGTGGCCGGGTATTAGAGCGTATCTGAAAACTCATGTAGTCTATAAAAGTTGCACAATGGCTCCGAGATGATAGAATAAAAGAAAAATCAGGGGGCGATCATGTGGCAGCAAAGCGTTATGAACTAACGGATACCTAGTGGGAACGGATCAAGGATATGATTCCAAAAGCGAAGACAGGTCGGCCGCCCAAGGACGACCGAATGATGATCAACGTTATGTTCTGGTTGGCCAGAAGTGGAGCAGCCTGGGCGGATATTCCCGAGCGATACAGTCCACACCAGACTGTCTGCAGTCGTTTTTGCAAATGGCGGGATGATGGAACCCTTTTGCGCATTTTTCAGGCATTGAATGCAGATGCAGACTTTGAAAACCTGTGTATCGACAGTACAGTAATCAAAGCACATCCGCAAAGTGCGGGTGCAAAAAGGGGGCTGTAAATTCAGAAAATAGGCAGTTTATAGGTGTTAGCCGTGGCGGAAAGACCACAAAAATTCATGCTATTGTAGATGCTCTGGGCAATCCTGTTCACTTTATGCTTACTGGTGGACACGTTCACGATGGAAGCATTGCCATTGATTTATTGTCAGGCGTGGAAATTACGGGAAGCAATATTCTTGCGGACAAAGCCTACGGGGCGCAGCAAATTCGGGAGTACATTGAGGAGAAGAACGCCCGTTACACGATTCCACCAAAGGAAAATTGCGTTGAACCGTGGCCATGTGACTATGTCATTTACAAAGAGCGCCATCTTGTTGAGTGCTTCTTCAACAAGATCAAAGCCTTTCGGCGAGTCGCGACTCGATATGATAAGCTTGCGGTGTCCTTCCTGGGCTTTGTTCACCTGGCTTCTATCTGGATTTTGTTGAAATAATACAATCAGAGCGTGTTTTCAGATACGCTCTAGTAACCGTTTATCCATCAGATCCTTTGATTGGGGAAAGCTGCTTTCCCCAGCTGCTGAGAGTACTCCGATTTACGCCATATTCACGTTCCAGTTGAGGATACGAGGTTCCTCCGGCATTGTACAGAGCCACGATCTGCTGCTTAAATTCCGGAGTGTAAGATTTTTGGTTCTTCGCCATGTTGAACATCTCCTTTTCTCTTTCAGTTGATAGTATAGATTGTTCAACTTTTTTTGTCCATACTTATATACTAACACCAGTTGTTGAAAGAGAAGCGTGTGAGCAATGCGCTTGCTGTCATAGAGGCATATGGGAACAGCACCATCGACCAAACGGAGCAGGAGAGCCTTCGCAAATTTTATACCTACTTTTACAATCATCGGTGTAATCTTGTGCCGCATTACGACAGGCGCTCAAAACTGCCGGCAACAAATGATGGATAAGAGCCGGCACGATGTGGTAGTATGGAATCAAATATTTTCACCATCATTGGAAACCGCATGAAGTACAACCAGACGGTATGGAGTATCGCCGGAGCAAACAATCTTGCTTCGTTGGCTTATGGCATTGCCGGCATGCGTTTGTCCCTGTTATGGTTTCCCTTGCAGGTCAGCCAGTTGATGGTGGCATTTTTATACCAATGCCTTCCTCCTGCTGATGGAGGATTTGTTATGCACACTATATGTGCGCGCAATACTTACCAGTAGATTCCATACAGACATCAAAACAGGAATTCTCAAGAAGCCACTGTTTGAAACATCGGATATCACTGTTAAGAGTAGAAAACCGTTTCTTCTGATAGGAAGGCTGGACACCTTTGGTGGTTTTAATGATTGTGGCAACGAGAAAAGTCTTATGTATATCGACACCACAACAGGTATAGTAAACAACTTTCATGGGAAACAACTCCTTTCGTAAAATCAGGAGCCATTGACTGCCATAGCACACATTTAGCAGGAGTTAAAACAATTCTTAGATTGTGGACTCGTAGTATCACTTATTTGTGCTTGAAAAATATGGCTTACACTGATTAGAGCGTATCTGAAAACACGCTCTGATTGTATTATTTCAACAAAATCCAGATAGAAGCCAGGTGAACAAAGCCCAGGAAGGACACCGCAAGCTTATCATATTGAGTTGCGACTCGCCGAAAGGCTTTGATCTTGTTGAAGAAGCACTCAACAAGATGGCGCTCTTTGTAAATGACATAGTCACATGGCCACGGTTCAACGCAATTTTCCTTTGGTGGAATCGTGTAACGGGCGTTCTTCTCCTCAATGTACTCCCGAATTTGCTGCGCCCCGTAAGCTTTGTCCGCAAGAATATTGCTTCCCGTAATTTCCACGCCTGACAATAAATCAATGGCAATGCTTCCATCGTGAACGTGTCCACCAGTAAGCATAAAGTGAACAGGATTGCCCAGAGCATCTACAATAGCATGAATTTTTGTGGTCTTTCCGCCACGGCTAACACCTATAAACTGCCTATTTTCTGAATTTACAGCCCCCTTTTTGCACCCGCACTTTGCGGATGTGCTTTGATTACTGTACTGTCGATACACAGGTTTTCAAAGTCTGCATCTGCATTCAATGCCTGAAAAATGCGCAAAAGGGTTCCATCATCCCGCCATTTGCAAAAACGACTGCAGACAGTCTGGTGTAGACCGTATCGCTCGGGAATATCCGCCCAGGCTGCTCTACTTCTAGCTAACCAGAACATAGCGTTGATCATCATTCAGTCGTCCTTGGGCGGCCGACCTGTCTTCGCTTTTGGAATCATATCCTTGATCCGTTCCCACTGGGTATCTGTTAGTTCATAACGCTTTGCTGCCACATGATCGCCCCCTGATTTTTCTTTTATTCTATCATCTCGGAGCCATTGTGCAACTTTTATAGACTACATGAGTTTTCAGATACGCTCTAGCCAGTTTCAGGAATTCTTAATGGAAAATTCTTTTATTATATTTGGAGGATGTTTGGATGAATGAAAAATACCTTTTGAAATTACAACAGGATATGTAGCTTAAAAATTTCACCCATTCTACTTGTGAAGATTATTATCGTTTCGTGAAAAGATTTCTTGATTTCATCACCAAAGAGGCCCTGTCCATTACTTACGCTGATATCCGGAAATTCATATTCCATATGAAGGATGAAGAACATAAAAAAGCTTCCATACTCCCACTATTTTTTGTTTTATCCCGATTTTATTAAAAGGATAAGATGGATATTCTCAGGGTAGTGTCAAGGATTTTTCACAAATTGGCAGTAGGAGGACACTAACAGCTTCCCATCTGTTTTCTCCGGGTTACAGATAGGTAATGTCAAGTCTGACACCCCGTTTGTTATTAAAAACCTTGTATTTTCAAGGATTACACCGCCTTTGAAAATAAAAAAGCAATGACCTCCCCTTTTTTGATATAATGTAGTCACCACAACAAACATAATAACCAAAGGATGGGTCATTGCTATGGATAACATTATACTCTATTTACTTACTGTAATTCAAGAACAATATAAAACCATTTGCTGGCTCCTGAATCTGATCTGCAGATATATTCCTCTCAAGCAGTGGGCTTTCAATGATTCCCACTCCCCCAAATACCAGAAGTTTACCACTGACCGGCTCCCCGTCATCAAGCCCTTCATCAAACAGGACTGGCAGTTCCTCCTCGAATACTTTCTCTGGAAGTATGGCAAACCCGTCAGACCAGTCCAGCGCCGTAACGGGAAATCTATCCCTGAAGATATTGTCTGTCCCCTCTGTGGTTCCCCTCATCATTATCTCTATGATAACAATGGTGGCAACGGACAGTATCTGTGCAAGATCTGTGGCCAGACATTCATCACGGGGGAGTGTGTCACCTCGCCGGTCCGCTTCGTCTGCCCTTACTGCGGACACTCCCTCGTCCCTAAAAAGAACCGGAAATTCTTTCGCCTGCACAAATGTGTCAATCCCAAGTGCTCCTTCTATCTGCATAACCTTTCCAGGGTTGATAAAAAACATCTGGATGAGGAACATGGCATAAATAAATACAAACTCCATTACCTCTACCGGGAGTTCAACGTGGATTTCTTCCGCATGGACTTGGACTCCCTGCCAAAGAACACCTCCTCCCTGAAGTTTTCCAGGCACAATGCACACATCATGTCCCTATGCCTTACCATGCATGTGAATCTCCAGCTTTCACTGAGAAAGACCGCACAGGCCTTAAACGATCTCTATGGCATCCGGATTTCCCACCAGCAGGTTGTCAACTATGCCAGGACGGCGGCTATGGTTATCAAGCCCTTCTCTGACCACTATGAATATCCCAAATCATCCGTCTTCACCGCCGATGAGACCTATATCAAAGTCCGCGGTGTCAAAGGCTACATCTGGTTCATCATGGACGCTGCCTCCCGCTCTATCCTCGGCTACCAGGTTTCCGACAACCGCTCGGTCGGTCCGTGCATCCTTGCCATGCGCATGGCGTTCCGGGGCATGCAGAAACTCCCGGAAAAGTTCCGGTTCATTGCCGATGGGTACAGCGCCTATCCTCTGGCTGCCCTGCAGTTTGCAAAGGAACTGGGGGAAAGCTTCCGGTTTGACATCACCCAGGTAATCGGGCTTACAAACGATGATGCTGTCTCCAGGGAGTTCCGCCCTTACAAGCAGATGATCGAACGCCTCAACCGAACCTTTAAATCCACTTACCGGGTCAGCTGCGGTTACGATAATTATAATGGTGCAAACTATAACGTAGCACTCTGGGTCGCCTACTACAACTTCCTGCGCCCGCATAAGCACAACCATTATCAGGTACTCAATAAAGTCGATATGCTGGAAGGCGCAGACAACATGCCTGGAAAATGGCAGCTCCTGATCCTGCTCGGCCAGCAGACCATCCTCCAGCTGCAGGAACAGCGCCCGCCCGGCTAAATCTGTTCTTAGATTCCGAACCGGAGGGGCGACATACAGCCATCCCGAAGGGACCTGCCCTTGATGGCACGCCAAAACAATGCTACAATGCTGTGACAACAACGGTGGGATTTTTATCTGTTCTTGAGTTCTTCGCCGTTGGTAAGACGTTCAGAGCATTGTTTTGGTGTGCCGTCAAGGGTGGCGGGAATTGCCAGTTTCTTACATATCTGCAATTTTCAAGGTTCTAATGTTGCCGGTTCTACCGGCTTCGGGTTTTCATAAATCATTTGACACTCCCCAGCGCAAGCACAAGAAAGGCAATTGCCAGAGGGAGTAATCTCGTGATAAAGCAAAGGATCATCGCCGCGCCAGAGCCGTAAGTCAGAACCTTGGCAATCGTTGCCTTGCCGCGCAATGATTCAATCTGGGATTCCAATTCTTTATTTGCCGTCATCTGCTTTTCTTCCATCATCATCGCTTCCTTTCTCAGAACGACATTTTCACATCCTCGCGCTTGCCTGCGTCTGCAGCAAAGAATTCTTCGGCTGTCGCGAGCCTGTCAGCAGCTTGGCCGGGAACATGGCGATCGCCGTGTTGTAGGCGGTGACGCTGCTGTTATACAGCCGCCGCGCCGCCTGTAAATGCTCCTCCGCGTTGCGCTTCCCCCGCTGAAGTTCTACAAAAACGTTACTGGAGCGCAGCTCCGGATAGTTCTCGGCCACGGCAAAAAACTGTCCGCTCAGAGTGTCCATCATTTTGATCAGCATATCGTAGCGTTTGGTCAGCGCCACTTCTACGCCGGAGAGTCCCTCCTGCACACGGATTTCTTTTCTCTTGAAGTCATTGGCCGTTCTGATGCACCAGAAGACGATGACCAGAACTACGATTAGAAAAACGATCATAGGATTCATAGGGGATTCCACCTTTCTCTTTTTCTCAATTCACCCCGTAAGCAGTGTCATCCATCCTTCGAATCATCCTTCGATACTCATCCCGAGGTAGGTCAGAACATCACCGGAGATGTCAATCAGGTCGCCGTTTTCATCAAAATAAACTTTGCCGCCGGAGGATCCATCTTCGTTCATAAGATAGACAGCTTCCTCATCATATTCCACCGGCCCACCTGCAAACGGGGTGGATCCATCGGCCGCATAGAGGTTCCACCTTTCCTCATTAATCTCAAGAATGGTTCCATCCGGGTACTCCCAAAAGCCCTGATAGGTCGCCTTCGTATCCAGCAGGTAGACTGATCCATCATCGTTTCCGACATGGAACTGGGTGTCTGAATCGAAATAGAAGCTGGCGACCAACGCACCCTCCACAGTATACATATCATACCGAAAGTCGCCGTTTTCATATTCCTCAACACATTCAAGATAACCTGAAGCCTCCACCAATCCACTGGCATAATACATGGTAAACCCGCCAAAGCCATCCATCTCGATACTGGCGGTGTCTGTCGCCCCGTCCATTCTCCACAAACCCCTGGTGCGGGCATAAGGAGTTTCATCATCGCCCCGCACATCGGCATGAGCGAAGTAGAACCCCAATCCCATATAGGGAATATCAGAGGGGAATACGCTGACAGGAGACAAAACCATGTCCCCCTCAAAGAACAACTCCCTGCCGCCGTCCATGGTGTAATAGATATTCTCCACTTCACAATTCTCGGTCAGGGTATACCAAAGACTGTCCATCATAAACCAGCGCAACGAATCGGCATCGAAGAAATGAAATTCTTCCTTTTGCTCACGGTCATCTAGCCCTGCGATCAGCGTAGAATCTGCTGCCCAGTCAACAATCCAGCTGTCCTCGGTCTGGCTGGCGGTGATGATAAAATCCAGTCCAGTCAGTTCGCTTAGCTCATTGACCAGCTCCTCGGCAGTTTTCTGGGTGCCGGTATATTCAATGGGGTATTCTTTGATGTCTTCAGCACTGAAAACGGCATAGAGGATATCAGTTTGGATACTCTCTGCTGCGCTCTGCGATGATTCCAACGGCTCCGATGAGACCGGTGCGCTCCCGCAGGCTGCAAGCAGACTAATAAGCAAAATCAATGTTAAAAAAACACTTAGTTTTTTCATATTGTGCCTCCGTAGAATTTGATAGTCTCTCGGAATCTCTAAGCCAGTAAAATCAAGGCCTCCAGACTCCCTTTTTATTAAAATCCCCCACTTTTTTTGCCAAAACACTTGACAAATCTATCGAAAAATGCGGTGCTTCGCACCCTTGATCAAACGTACATTTTTCGTTTGGAGGCGATTTTTATGTTACCTGTTAACTCTGGCGGCCATTCCGCCTATCAAGACTTTCTTCTTGCTCAGCTTCGTAAATATTATCCTGTTCCTGACTCTTTTTCCCATTCTACCTGGGATATCATTGATCGGTTTTGGAATCTTGACCTTTCCTTTACGGATGAATTCATGCGGGACAAATATTCTGTCTTCGGCCCTAAGCCAAGAACTCCTTCCTGTATGCAACATTCCTTCCTGCTCTCGATTGATTTCAAGGTTGCCTCCCTCACTGATTGGGCTGCACAGCTTAAAATCAATCCCCTTTATGCCATCCTGAGTGGCTTTGAGTTTGGGGATACCCCGGGCATCGGTACTTTTTATGATTTCATCATGGATAATATCTGCTTTTCAATGTTCTGCTGCCAGTTCCGCTGGCATGATCAATCAGGATTCCGAGAGATCATTTTGTTGTTGGTTTGAGATATTTTGTTTTCTTTTAGTCAATGAAGTCTCCGCCACTTCTGCTGTCGCTGCTGCCTCCGGAATCGGAGAATCCACCTCCATCGATGCCACTCCAGTCGCTGCCACCGGAAGAACTGGGCGCTTTGATTTCAGAAACCTCCCGGCCAATGGAATCCATTGCATCATAAAGAGCCATGTCCTGCTGCCAACGGTACATATCGTCATCAAAGGTATCCGGGCATGCGTAGAAGGCTTGTCTCAGTGATATACGCGCTTCCGTCCTCCCACAATTCGATGTCAAAGTGCAGAGAATGCAGATCGGTGCTGTCATCTGCCGCCAATACGGTCAAGGAAACCAGGGGAAGCATCAGCATCACAAGCAAAAAGCATACGATTTTATATACAGAACGCTTCATAGAGCGACCTCCTCTCCTCGGAACTCCAGATCAAAACTGAATGGTGACCTTAGCCTTTTCGGCTTCCCCACCTTGAAGAATTCCTCTTTTTTGAAATGGAACATCTTCGCTATCAGGTTGGTGGGAACCGTTTCAAGCAGCCGGTCATAGTTCAAAACCGTGTCATTGTAAAACTAGCGGTGATTCGCCAGTTTTTCTTCCATCGCGGAAAGCTGCTGCAGATGCAGGAAATTCTGGTTTGCTTTCAATTCGGGGCATGGCTCCTCCACCGCCATGAGATGGCTCACAGCGCCGGACAGCTCTGTGCTGGCTTTCATCTGCCTATCTGTGTCTGCTGCAGAGAGATAGCGGCTTCGGGCATCGGTAACCGCCTGCAGCGCCTCCTTTTCGTGGGTGGCATAGCCCTGACCGTTTCCATCAAATTTGGAATCAGATCAAACCACTGCCTGAGCACCACATCAATCTGGCTCCACTGGGTCTGAGCCTTTAACCGCTCGGTTATCAACCGATTGTAAGTGGCAATGCCCCAGATCAGAAGCAAAATAATAAGGGCGACTATCAGGATAATGATGATCATACTGTTTTCCCCTCTCTTCAGAAGATTCTTAATTATCAGCACTCACCCTGGTCGGTTCCGGCTGTGTCTTTTTGAATATCTACTTTACGGATTCATAGCTGCAAGTATTTAGTTGTCTCATAAACCTCCCTCAACAGCCGACAATGTTTCGATACACATCGAAGAGCAACAATAAGGCAACGAACACCCACACGGGCAGATCGGCATAAATTCCCTTCATTTTCGTACCCTTTATAATGTACCATACCATGCGAACAAAACCGTAAAATGCCAACATGGGCAGGAGATAAAACAATAAAAGATTATACTGCCTCGCTTTCTCCGGATAACCGGAAAGCAACGCCAAACACATCCGCGTAATTCCGCATCCGGGACATTTAAACCCGGTCCAGAGATAAAACAGGCATGGAATTCCAAGCCCTGTACAGTGAAGCCATATACAATAAAGCATACCTGCCGCAAAGCAGAAAAGCAGGCGGCTCATACAATCAATCAAACGTTTCTTCATTTATGAAAGTTCCCGGCATTTCTGCCGGGAACATCCTTCCCTGTTTACATTTCAAAATCATCATAATTTTCTGCTGCCAGACTGTTTAAGTCACTCTGCAGAATCGCGATTGCTACAATGCCAAGCCCGAAAATGCTTAAGAGCAGATAAACCAGTCCACGGCTTAACGTTGGAGTTCCATTTGCGGTTTTCGCAGAATCAATGCACTCGCCAGTTTTGAACACCCAGTACAGCCAGTAAATGCTGCAGGTGACAATGCTTAACAGGAATACAACGATTCCGCTTTTGGCACTCTCATCCTCTTTTACTTTGTTCACATCATTCACCAAGCAGACCTGCCAGTAAATTGCGTATATTCCGCAAGTAACGATGGAAAGAATGATTGCAACCGCCACATTTCTTTTCTTGATCTCTGTCATAATTTTTCCTTTCTGCCCGGTAAAATAGCCGGTACAATTGTATTGGTAAACTCTGGAGTCTACAATGACCGCCTTTTACGCAGGAAGCCAATCAGATCGCTCATATCGGTCAGCGAGGCTGTGAAACGCTTGCGTATCCCATCGATGTCCCGCAGATCCAGTTCTATCATATTAACCGATGAAATCGCTGTCGCTGCCGGAATCGGAGAAACCACCATGAATGAAAGATGGTTTCCTGCTGACCCCTTTTTGCTACTCCCGTGCAATTTCCGGTCTTTTTTTACCGTACTGTGCCTCCCATTAACTGGATCAACGCAAGGTTCTCATCGCTGGTACCACTGTAATTTATGAAACCTAACAGTTCTGCACAATATTTTCTGGTTTCAAAATCAGGAGAAAGTCCGCTGACCATAAATGCATCAATCACGGAGTGGCCCACATATCCCTCTAAGAAATAACTGAGGTCAATATCATCGGATTCCAGATCTACTTTTTCTGTAAGGTAGCTTGTAAGGATCTCTATGGTGCTGTCTACATCTTCTGCCGCGGATTCGTAAAGATAATACGTTGTATCATCATCTTCTATCAGTTCAAAACAGTAGCCATCCCCCTCTTCCGTCAGATACCAGCCAAATACATAGGATTCTCCGGTTTCCACATCGATCAGATACAGGTTGTCATAGTCAAGGCTCCATATTCCATCGATATATTCGGCCTGGATCTGGCCGTTATCCTCATAAAGCAGGTCAATATATGCCTCATCGTCTTCAAAATAGAAGACCAGGGCCATTTCATCATCGGATCCGATCCAGTAGGTTCCATCGGCCACATACTGAATCACACTTGCAGTGGTCGTCATCTCTTCTAAAGTAGTTTCTATATTGCTTCCGTCTCCCTGACTGGATAAGACCGCATCTTCGATCTGGATATATTCTCCTTCTTCTGTGATGTACCAGTCAAAAGCAAAGGCCGTTGGGTCATCCGAATAATCTTCATTCAGATAGAGGTAAAGTGTATCTGTATCCGCTTTCCAGTATCCCTCCTCATCTGTTATTAACTCTCCATTTGCATCTAAAATCGCAATATAGGCATCCTTTTCATCAAAAGCTGCTACCGTGATCTCCTGGGAGCTAGAGATCCCCGCCCACATCGTTCCTGCCAGGATATCCGCAAATTCCGAGTCATTGATCCCTGTAGGCTGGTCTTCCATGGAGGGTTCTGTTTTCTCTTTTGCTCTGGTCTCTGTTTTTGCTGCCTCTGTCACAACGGCTTTTTTCGAAGATCCGCCGCATCCTGTAACGGATATGCACATTGCTGCTGCAACTGCCACTGCTGCCATTTTTCTTATCATATGCACTCTTTTTTTCATTCTCTCTCCTCCATCTCATTCAACTGTCTTAAACGCTCTCTTGCCGCTTCTAACTGCCTTTCTATGTCTGTAGACGGTTCCTGCTTTTCTTGTGCTAGTTTTGTTTTCTGCTGTTCTGGTTTTGTTTTTATGTCTGTAGGCACCTCCTGTTTTTTATGTGTTGTTTTTGTTTTTTTCTGTTCTGGCTTTACAAGTGCCCCAACTGCCCCGCCTGCAATGCCGCCAATGGCGGCCCCTGCTGCCGCGGCTCCTGCAGCAAACACATTTGCTCCCGGACCAGAGGAGCCAGTATCTGCAGCACCGGTAACTGCTCCCTCTTTCACAGGACTGTTGTCCATACTTCCCATAGAAACCGGCTCAGCAGCCGCTTTAGATGCCCCGGCAACATCTGCCTTCGGGGCTGCTGTATTTCTGGCATGCTCACTTACTTGGGAGATGGCTGAACCGGAGCCTCTTTCTGTATATACAGCCGGACGGACTCCCGAATCGGTCTGAGGCGATACCGTTTCTGCATTCTGGGATTTTATATGGATACTGCTGTCTGCCCCAGATGCAGCTGCTGTCGCTGCTGCCGTTGCTGTTGCTGCCGTTGCCGTTGCTGCCGCAGTTACAACCACCGGATTCCCATAAAAATCCCGGTGATGGGCGCGGAACTGATTGCTTTTTGCCACGGCCTTCTTCTGGGACGCCGTATACTTGTCACCGGACTGTTCCAGAGCCTTTATCATAAGAAGAAGTACCCCTGACCTTGTTTCCAGGGACGCGGACAGTTTTGTAAGCGCAGTTCGCGCTCCCTCCAACATGGCGTCCTTTCCAAGAGAACGGTTTACCTTTTTAATCTGCTCCAGGGCGTTATCTAAATTTCTAACCGCTTTTTCATACTCTCTTTTCTGCTGATTCAGACTGTCTACCGATATTTTTACAGAAGCCATAAGCATCCCCCTATTTCAGATTGATCTTCAGTTTCCCTGCAGAACTGGAGATTTTCTGCTCATTGGCGCTGTATACATCGGCTGCTTCTGAAAGAGTCAGCGCATAAGTATTGACTACATTTAATACCTCTTCGCATTTTCCGATAATAGCGTCAAAACGGCTGTAAAACTCAGCGGACCCGCTGCCGGTCCAGGTGGATTTCAAGTTTTTCACCGCTGTTTTGCTTTCAGAGAGATAACTGTACATGTTTTTATAACCTGTTTTAATATTGTTGGAATAGTTTTTTAACTGTTTGGGGTCCACTTTAATGTTTGCGTCTGCCATTTTTTCACCTTCCTATTTTCCAAGATATTTGTGTACCAGATCCATGGCCTTATTGTCCGCCTTGGTATAGCTGTCGGAAAACTCTCCTAATGCCGCTCCCATCTGCTGCAAGATCTGGGTCAACTGCGCCAGATTGGCTTTATCTGCCTGATAGCGTTTCAGATATGAAGCACTTGCTTCCCCACTCCATACAGAGGACACTTTCTGGATATTTTCATCTAACTTATTCATCTCGCTTTTCATTTTTGATGCCAGATTGGTCAAATTCGTTCCCGTGGATTTTAATTTTCCTGCATTTACCTGCTGTGATGCCATTTTCTCTCCCTCTTATCTCTTGCTTACAACTGTTTTTACCTGTGCTTCTGCTTTTTCCATGGAAGTGCAGGCGTCCCGCAAAAAGGCAGCGATCTCCTTTAATGAAGCTGCCTCAGAAGACAGGGCTTTACTCTGTTCCTGCATAAATTTCACAAATATCCCACCGGCTTTCCCGGACCAGGATGCAGCCATAGCCTCATTGGCAGCGTTCATCACTTTTACCGTCTGGTTCTGGATCTGGTCTGCTGCCTCTTCTAACAGCTTTGCCTGTTTTTTCACCGCCTTGGAATCAAAATTGATTGCTGCCATTATCGCATTCCTCCAAACTTAAGCTTTCCTGCATTCCGGTTCACTGTTTTTTCTGTATCTTCATATACACCGGCCAGTTCCTTAAGAATCTTTTCATAATTTTCAAACATAGCAATAATCGCGCCGGAACTTTTCTTTAACTGTCCCGCCACTGCATAGATATCATCAGCACTTTCTCCTGCATAAGAATCCTGCAGTTTTCGGAAAACCGCATAAGTCGCGTCCGCATTTGCTGTAATGGACTTTTTTATGGAAGTGATTTCCTGTGCCGCCCGCAGCAGCTCTTCTGTGTTGATCCGGTTAGTCCCGTCTCCTGCCATATGCCGCCTCCTTTAAACTTTTATCCTTTTGCAGCCGCCTGAATCTGACTGCTGATCTCTTCTTCGGCTTGCTCTAACTCATCTGCGATCCAGAGCAGACCTTCTGCCGTCTCTGCATACTGGTCTGCCATTTCAGCAAGAGCCGCCCGGTCCTTCTGGTAGTTTTGCAGAAAACGATCCTTTACCTCACTGCTCCAGGTGCTTCCAAGCCCCTCGATCACAGCCTGAAAGCGTTTCAGCTCTTTTTTCACATCAGCAGCCGAATTTTCCACCTTTTTTGCAGTAGAACGCAATGTCTGCGGATCGATTTCCATTTTATTTCCTGCCATGCTTCCCTCCTGTCTCTTTCATCAGACCATAACCACGCGGCTGCCGTTTTTAATTCCTACCTCCCTGAACGTTTCATGATCCTGGATCAGGCCTTCCTGCTCCACAGAACCAAAAACAATGTTATCCAGCCCTGCAAACAGGTCATGGCCTTCTAACTCCGCGATCTGCTTCATGATCTGCTGCTTTGCCGTGCCGATTTTCATACGGTCATCCAGCATAAACTCATAGGTTTTGGCATTTCCTGGTATCTCGATTTCCAAATGGATTTTACTCATATTCCTCCTCCTCGTATTCAACCAGCGTATATACTCGCCGCCTGCAGCCTCCCCGTCAATTTCCATACAGCATGGACTCATAGGCATAGCCGCGCAGGATCTCAGAAGCGCAAACGCCGGTTCCTGATACTTCCGGAAAATCCGTTGCCTCTCTGCCATACCAGGTTACTTCCACAATGGAGCTCTCGTCTCCGTAGAGTTCGAAGCGAATCGTAATGCCATCCTCCCCATAGTCACTTTCTCCGGCATAGCCTCCATACCACAGAAGTTCGCTGTCTTCCGCGGTGAACAGCGCGTATATGGTTCCATCATCGCTGAACTGTCCGATCTCCATGGAGATGATTCCATAGGATCCCACAGGCTCATTGGTACTGTAAAGTATATTCGCCACCTCCTGGGCGGTTAATCTGGAAGCGCCATAGCCCGGTACCCATGCCCCATTTCCATCCACATAACTGCCATCCGGCGTCTGGGTATCCGCCGCCATGTAGCCGTTTCCGTAGAAATAGTACCAGATACCGTCAATCTGTTCCCACTGACCAGTCGGATTGCTGCCGTCATCTCTCTCGTACCACCATCCGATGCCGTCATACTGCCAGTACCCCGCGTAAGCGGTGCAGGACACGGCCGCCGCCAGTGTCATTGCCAATACGCCTGCCAGTATCCTTTTTGTTCTCTGCTTTGTCATCTTTACCTCACTCCTCCTTTATCAATGGCGTCATAAAGAGCACTGCGCTTCCTGCCTGCTCTGCAAGGGCCGCTCCCGGCGGATAAACCCTGCTCCGTTCAGAAGACGCCAATTCATATTCACAAATACCCTGCTCGTCAAAAGCTCCTCCAAGGTGGATTCCCTGCTTCCCCCCGGTAAACTGCCGAATGGCCCGATAACCGGACAATTCCTCATATTCTCTTGGCGACAGTGCCATGAAGAAATGCAGTTTATGTTCCATTCCCTTTTCAAATACTGTCTCCAAAACCTCACTTACATCAAAATTTTCACTGTATACGGCTTCCATAAACTCTGAGGCGCTGTTGATCAGAGGGATCATTCGTTTATGATTGTTTAAGGCTGCCTTCACAGAAGTTCCTGCTTCTCTTGCCTCATATACCAGCTCGTTTCGCTCTGAAAGCTGCGGCAGCAGAATTTTTTCCATAAAATGATAAAGCTCCTCTTTGTCTGCCATGTAACCGTCCAGATTATTCTTTTGGGAAAATTCTTCCATTTCTCTTAAGCAGCCGTCAAACACATAGACGTCTGCCCCCTTTTTCTTCATCTGTAAGGCAGTATACTTCAGGAAATTGGTTTTTCCTGTTTTTCCCGAACCACATACGGTAAAACACAGGGTGGAATCCAGATCGCAGTTCTGCATCCGTCCCTCTTCCTCGCCCATAGCAAAAACAGGATCCTGTAATCTCTTAAAATCCTCCGATTCCAGAAATTCCAGACCATCGATGATTGTAAGGTCTGTTCCAAGCTTTTTTGCCCCGGATATGCTCTGCGCCATCAACGGTTTTAACTTTTCACGGATAGCAAGCATCATACTTTCACCCTGAGATGCTTTTACAGGAAGGGCCGTCTGAAATTCCAGGGGAACCCTTTCTTTGATCAGGCCTCTGCCTGTGGTCCTGTCGTCCGGCAGGATCTCAGAGCGCATCCCGACCACGCTGTCATATTCAAACCGGTCTGCCAGCTGAAGCCCAATCCCTTTTGTAATATTCTGAAGGATACGACTCCGGATATCGCCGGAATTATTGCAGGTCAGAATCAGATAAATACCATAACTCGCGCCATCTCTGGAAAGCTGGATTAAGGCACTCTCATACTGCTCGTAACTGTCAGAAAAGGCAGGATAATTGTCAATGACCAGTAAAACTGCCGGTACATCGTTGTAGCTTTCCCGGTAATCCCGATAGGAACCCATTCCCCTCTGGGAAAACAGCTTCTTTCTCCGGTCCAGTTCTTCCTCCGCAAAGCTCATCATCATCTGGATCTTCTCATCGTCCCCCTCCATACAGATACAGCCTGTATGGGAAAGCCCGGCAAACGCGGTCATCGTACGGCTGGAAAAATCCGCAATGTAAAAATTGATCTGTTTTGCCGTATAATGAAGAGCCGCGCCATAAAGAATGGTCTGCACCAGCGTGGTCTTTCCTGCACCGGCGGAACCGCAGACCAGCAAATGGCCATCTTTTACAAAATCAAGATAAACAGGGAACTGTCTCTGGTTTTGCGGATCATCTGCCAGGCCAATGGGGATCCACAGCTGTTTTTCATTCCAGGAAGGATCCAGGTCATCCAGATAAAGGGTACCTGGAAGAGGGGCCAGCCAGATCTGGCGAAGAGGCTTTATGTGATTGTCTTCCGCCAGCTTCGCCGCGTACTGCACCATGGCATCCAGCTGGGTAAATTTTTTCACATTGTCCCCTTTTTTCTTCTTTTTCTTCTTTACCGCTTCCGGCTTCCCGGTCAGTCCGATGATAACCGCTTTTGCCTTGCTGTCGTCACTGAATGGGATCTCCGGTGTATAAGGTGCTCCTGACCAGCCGGACTGGAATTCATCAAAGATCTCATCATTTCCCACCTGAAGGAATCCCCGCCCTGTTCCCGTGATGAAGGCTGCGTCCGTGCGCTTTAACATTTCATTGGAATCCTGTTTGTCCGCCACCCGGAGGCAGATACGGAATCTTGTATTGCTCCAGATCTCATCATCTACCACGCCGCTTGGCTTTTGGGTCGCAAGGATCAGATTGACGCCTAAGGAACGTCCCACACGGGCTGCGGATACCAGCGCCCGGACGAAGTCCGGCTGTTCTTTCTTAAGTTCCGCAAACTCATCGGCAATGATCAGCAGATGAGGCATTGGTTCTTCCGCTTCCCCATTCCGGTACAGCTCAATATATGCGTCAATGTGTTTGATCTTATAGTCATTGAAAATGCGCTGCCGCCTCTTGATCTCCGCATTGATGGAAAGCAGCGCCCTGGTCGTCTGGTTTCCGCCAAGATTGGTGATCACACCTGCCAGATGGGGAAGTCCGATAAAGCTCTGTGCCATACCGCCGCCTTTGTAGTCGATTAGGATAAATGCCACCTCATGGGGATGATAATTTAACACGAGGCTCAAAATATAGGTCTGCAGGGTCTCTGATTTTCCGCTTCCTGTGGTACCTGCCACCAGGCCATGGGGGCCGTGATATTTTTCATGGATATCCAGATACACCAGCTGTTCTCCCGCCTTCTGCCCGATCAGGGAGCGCATGCTTTCATAGGTGCGGTTTTCCAGCCATTTATGGTACATGTCAAGGTCTTCCACTTTGGAAGTTTTGTACATATCAAGGAATGTAAGCATATCCGGGATGGCTGCATTGGAAGCGTTTTCCCGTACCTGAAAGTTAGAAAGCTGTCTGGAAAATACGTCCATTTCAGGCAACGTTACGCTGTCAAAAGCAATTCCCGACTGCTCTTCAAATCTGGATAAGGTACTGTAACAACTGCTGACATCTTCTTCCCACTGTACAATGGTATTGCAATGAGACGGCAGCTTATCAATGGCGTCCGCACTGAAGATCACACTGATTCCCGCATTCTCTGGCGGATCGAAAAGGTACTTGGAAACAGGTTCCCCTTCTATCATGGAAATATCGCTGACAAAGACGACATAATGAGGAAGGACTTTCTCCGTTTCTTCCCTGTTTTTCTGGTTTTCCGATGCCTCTAACCGCTCCCGGATCACATCGGATAAATAATACATGACATCACCCATGGCTCTGGAATCACAGACGATCATCCGAAGCTTTCCGTCCGGAGTGAACGTGTGGGGAAGCCAGCGTACATACTCCATTTTTTCAAGATCTCTTCCCGGAAACACATAACACATGCGCACATCTGTATAGGGATGAAGCGCCGCAATCTGGAGAGACAGAAGACGCATCAGCTGATCTCGCTTTTCTTCATCTCCACTTACTACGCCTAACAGCCGGTACTCATAAAGGGAAACTGCCACAGGCACCTGATGCAGGGTCTTAAATTTCTCCTGCAGTTCTTCCATCTGGTCATTCAAAGGATCATGTTCCCCGCCCAGCTCTTCTTTTGCGATTTCAATCGCATTGGGAGAAGGCCTGTCTCCCGTTCCAAGACGGATGGAGAGAAAATCCTCATGGGTGCTGCTTTTTTCCCATAGTCTGCGGGTATTGGAGGTGGTAAATTCCAGAAGTTCCCCGGAAGAAGGGTACTGCTCTGCCAGAACCAGATGGTTATATTCCGTCTTATTCTTTAACTTTTCTTCCACCCGGACCATGTAATCCAGATATTTGCCGACCCGGTTTGATTCTGATTCTTTTTCTTCTTTCTTATTGTAGGAAGAATTGACTACCGCCCATACGGCCCCGATTCCTGCCGCTCCCAAAGACATGAAGATACTTCCCACTCCAAAACCGTCACTGGTCATAGCGGCCGCCAGAGCAATGGGGATCACCATAGTAAAAGAAGGTCCTATGGTAAAGATTAAAGGCTGTCGCTTCTGCTGCTGTTTTTTCGGGCATTTTTCAATGGAAATCGTCTCTCTGTCCAGATTCAGCATCTTTCGCGGGGTGCGCAGGAAATACACGTTTTCCGCTTCTGTCTCTTCTGCAGGCTCCTCTTCAAAGCGGGGGATCTCCACTGCTTTCAGTTCCCGGATCTTGCACTGTCCATCCGGGTTGTTGACCGCCAGAAGATTATTCAGATACACGATCTTAAGACCTACAATATAGATAATGTCCCCGTAGTGAAGCTTTGTCTTCTCTTTTACCATCCTTCCGTTTAAGAACGTACCATTTACACTGTTTTTATCCGCTATGTAAGCGGAGCCTGACTCAAAGGTGATCTCTGCGTGGCTTCCTGTTACAAAACGGTTTTTGTATACAATATTACAGAGATCATCGTTTCCAATCTCAAGCTTGAAAATGCTGCCTTCTTTCAGCATGTATTTTCCAAAGCTTACATTTTTCTTCTGGACCTGGTCGATCTTAACGGAAAAATACAGATCGGTCTTTCTTACGATCCCCTCAATCACAGTTCCGTCTTCCAAATCCGCGCTTTCCACCAGATCTCCCTTTAAGATTAGGGAATACTGTGGGGAGCTTCCCAACGTCCATTGTCCGTCCCACACCTGTACATTCAGCACCAGCTCTTCTTTTAACCCACTGACGAAGGGACGTATGGCAATGGGAAAATTACGGTTATCTATATTGGGGAAATAGGTTTCCGAAAAGCCATTTTCAAAGAAAACGGTCATAAGTAATGCCATAGTTCTCCTCCTTTAATAAATGCTACCCAGTATGTCAGCTACAGTCTCTTCCAGCGGCTCCGTATAAGAATCATTCATAGTTCCATACATTGCGAACAGGTATTCATCTTCTAATGGAAGAATCATCATGGCAACCTGCCCCATAGCTTCGTCTTCTTCCGTATAATCCAGAGCATATATGATATCTTGAACGAAATAGTCTGTACAATAAACCGTCTGCCCGGAATCTGTCGTCATCTCATAGATCCCTGCATCACTCACACCAAAGAGGCTTTCTAAAAACATGCGTAAAATCTCGGAAGGATCCGTGCTCCCGATTTCTGCTTCCATGTTTTCCCCTGTCTCCCCAAAAATAGAGACAAAGGTGCCATCTCCTTCCTCTGCACTGCCATGGATCAGCTTCACGCCACCATCCCCAATTCTTTCTTCAAAAGTATCGGGATAATAGACATCGTAGCCTAAAACCTGGTCCGATGCCAGACAAGTACCGTTACTCTCAAATACGCCTTTTTTGCCTCCCGCAAACAGAATCAGACAGATGACAACGATAATAACAAACCCGGCGGCTGCACCGCCGATTGCCAGCGGCAGTACCGGAATCTTCTTTCCAGGCTGTGTGTCTGCTTTTTTCTTCTCTTTTACCGTTTTTTTGTTTTCCGCTTTCTGCGCTTCCTGTCGTTTTGCCTGGGCTGTGCGTTCTCTGGCCCGTTTTTCCTCTTCTTTCTTTTCCCTGGTCCTTCTTTCTTCCTCCCTGCGGACCTCCTCCTGCTTTAACCTGGCCTGTTTTGCCATTTCCTCTGCTCTGGCGGCTCTGGCTTCTGCTTCCCTGGCTTCTTCCTTTACCCGTCTGGCCTCTTCCTCAGCCTGTCGTCTGGCTTCTTCCTGCTGTTCTTTTTGCCTCCTGGCCTCTTCCTCCAGACGCCGGATTTCCGCCTCCATTTCAGCCTTTTTCCGGTTCATTTCTTCTCTTCGTTCCTGTTCCGCCTGCTCTTCCTGCTGTTTTTTCCTTTTAGTCGCAAATAATGCATCCGCTTCGTTTCGATCTGCCATATCTCTTCTCCTCTCTCTTTTCTCCTGGTCTCTTACATAACCTACCAGTGGGGCATTAAATGCTCCCTCTCTACCATGGAAAGAATCTCATCATGGCTCAGTTCCACATTTCCAAAACGGACAAAGATCCCGTTTGTCACTACGCTATTCCATACCTTTGGATCTGTAAGAGGGAGAAAACGTATTTTATCCACATAAGGGCCCAAATCTAAAAACAACCTGCTTCCTGATATAAAATCGATCTGTAGGATATAAGGTTGTAAGGGTTTTACAGCCAGAATATACGTTCTTTCCACATAAATCCTCCTTTCAAACACATGATTTCTGCATAAAACAAATACGCCGTACTTTTATGGTACAATGGGTCATTCTGAAAAAATATTAACCAAAGGTTAGTATTTCAGACTGTAGACAAAATGGTTCCGGGTGCGATGCACCCGGAACCATTTTGAATTTTATATAGAGATATATTGGTTCGAATATCCAGACAAAAGAACAGGGTTTCCTTAGCCCGCCCTTTCTCCATTTCCAGATTGCCAGTTTCTTTAGATTCATACATGCAAATAAAAGGGTCAGCTCCATTGTCACTTTTGCCAA
>NZ_JBEPLZ010000027.1:0-81106 GCF_040545455.1 Enterocloster citroniae
TAAGGTGTTTCTTGCTCATAGATACCTCCAATCCGAAGGCAGAACCGGAACCACTATACCGGAAGATGACCGAAAAAGGAACCATGAAGTTGCAGCTGCAACTCTATGGCTCCCTGTTCATGTAATTCTAAGTGCAACAGCTTATGTTGCATTTAACTTTTCAATTAACCACATTTTATCGAACTCCCCCCTTCTCTTTATCCGCTACAATCTCCAAGAGCTCTGCTGCCACCTGCGCTGACTTAATTCTCATCAAATTGTCCCAGGCATCTTGTTTCCCCAAAAGATTCATACCGCCATGCCATACAAGCTCATCATCTATGATTGCAAAATGCTCTGCAATATCCTCTCCTGTGATCACATGAATACCGTTTCGCTGCATTTCACATATTAGTCCGTAACAAAATTCCGAACTCCCATAAGAAAGATTCTGAGGATCCAATGTAACAACAGTCACCCCGCATCCAGCTTCCTGTCTTGCTTTCACAAGATAAGAAAAACGTTTTACCTTTTCCAGTGTAAGCTTTGGGCTTGAAACAATAATTCTCTTCTCCGCTTCTACCAGATCCTGTTCAAATACATCCGTATAATTATCACTGTCATAAATAGCATTTGCAGTCTGCTTTGGAAAAATTCCATTTGCAATCAACTGAAATCCTGTACGTTTGTATGTTCGCAGCCGCTTAGCATACATATTATCAAAGGTTCTGATGTGTGAGTCTATATAATCATAGACAATAACTTCGCTCTTGCCCTCATAATCACGGTTCAGTCTTCCCAGGTACTGCTCCAGCCGTCCGGAAAATGAAACCGGCGCGGCCAGCATCAGCGTATCTAGTCTCGGATAATCAAAACCTTCTCCTATCTTCTGACCTGTCGCCACCAAAATAAGGCTCTGATTCCTGGAGATCTCTTTTAATTGCTGCCTTACATGTGAGTTTTCTTTATCACTATTATCTCCATAGAGAATCAATACATGATCCGCATCCATTTGCAGGTGATCATACAGATACTTTGCCTGTTCTTTATATCTGGTCAGAATGACCGGCGTTCTTCCTTTTTTCACACATGCTCTCGTATCCTCAAGAATCATATCGTTTCGAACATGGCTGCTGCTGATCAGGGAATATGCTTCATTAATATCATTTCTGCTCTCATCGGTATCAATTACTCTTGTATATCTCGGATACACATAATGACCGATTCCCTGCTCAATAGCGCGTTCCTTTGCTGTATAACGGTGACGGACCGGTCCAAGCAACATATAAATGATTTTATCCAGATTATCACTTCTGTTAGGCGTTGCCGAAACCCCGTACACATATCTGGCATTGACCTTTTGCATCACTACTACCGAGGTATTAGAACCGCAATGATGACACTCATCCATCAAAACCATACCATAAGAATTAATGCGGTCATTAAATTTCCCTTTACTATAAACAGATCCTACCATCGCCACATCTATAATACCGGTCAGCGTATTCTTACTTCCATGCAGAACTCCGATCACACTTTCCCTACGTTTTTCCCTGCCGCTTTTTGTTTTATAGATTGGCGGTTCCTCATCTATTATCAGGAATTTATTCAGTTCATCTACCCACTGTTCCAGCAGTTCCTTACTTTGAATCAATATGAGTGTGTTTACTTTTCTTTCTGAAATCAGATAACTGCATACTACCGTTTTTCCAAAGGCAGTTGCTGCACTAAGCACTCCCTGATCATAGGCAAGCAGCCTGTTTGCCGCCAAATCCTGCTGCATCCGAAGATCTCCTTGAAAGGTAATCCTTATCGGTCTTCCCTTTTCCCTGTGGTCCTCGATTTCATAGTCGATTCCTGCTTCCCGGCAGGATGCTATCAGACTGTCACGAAGTCCTCTCGGAATACAGATATAGCCATCCTCATCCTTCCCCATATATACTGCACTGAAATTATAATAATTGGAATAACCAAGTCTTTTATTTTTATAAAACACAGGGTTATCAAATGCCGCCATGCTTCTAATCTGATTTTGCAGATGCGGCATTAAATTCAGTGCATCAACATATACACCGTTCCCCAGTATAATATGCATTTTTCCTATAATATCCGACTTCACAAAGCCATCCTTTTTTCTCCATGGTTTAGGTCTGTTTTGTTGCATAACCGCAACTGGAATGTCTCCATAACCCGAAAGTTCTTCCTGCCAGTCTTTCATCCGTCTTATGATATCCTCCATGGAAAGTTTCTTTGTATGATTCAAAAGAATATCCCACTGATCCGGATAAGCATTCCAGTTTTTATCGACAAATGCACTATTTCCAGTTTTAAGTGCCCTTCCCTGTAATGGCAGCGCTATCAAATTTCCTATACTGCTTGCCACATCCTGTGACGGGTACATGCGGTCATAATAATGAAATGATTTCAGATTAATAGATGCAGACCCTTTGTCCAATAACAAAAATCCGAAATTTCTTGCAAGTGATGCAGATACCGGTTTCTTAAAAAAGATCCATACATGAGCACCCCTGCCGGACCTTGACCGTTCCACCAGGGGTGTAATACCGTTACTCTCACAGATTAATCGCAGTGCATCAACTTCCTCATTCCATTCTTCCGTAACATTAGCAAAATCCGTCTGCTCCGCTCCTTTTTCATGATTATCAAAATCAAATACAATAAATCGGCAAGTGCCATCAGAAAATAGCGGATATACCCCCAGTACGTCAGATCCATCTTCTTTATATCCAACAAGATGATCTATTATTTTTTCCGGCGTAAGCTTCGTCCATTCCCTATGTTCACAAGCTTCACAGCTTAATTTCTCTTTGCGCTGCTTCGGACATATCCTGTCATTCCATCTGTTATTGCACTGTGGAAAATAGCCGCCTTTTCTTCCTCTTTTAGCATACACATCCGTTCGGCCCCAGAAAAATGAAAAAAACTGGTTAGCCAAATCCTTTGTAATATATCTGTCCAGGATGCGCCCACCCTGATCCGGATCATACTCTTCAATTTTCTCAATTTTCTCTATAAAAATATTGGACGTTTCACAGGGAATATTGGCCCTTGACAGCTGGTCTTTTAATCGTCTGTTTTCGTCTTGAAGACTCCGTATTATTTTTCGGAGAGAATCCAGATTGTATGCTTGTATGTGCATGAAAATGGCACCTGCCTTTTTATAAATTTCCTGTCGCTTTTATTTTTACTCATTTCTATTAGCTTTTACTATCAGTCTATATGGTCCGTCAAAGAAGATATCATTACATCGGACATCTTATAATTACCAGGTATTAAACAGGACGTCATTTGGCATACTTTCGTTTTCCCTTGGTGGATCTCCACCACAACACTTATCAAACCAGCATTTTATATTCTCTGTAAACCATTTTCTAACCAATCTATAAGCACATAAAGACTATACCATATATTTTTAAGCTTATATATTGATGTATATACGGAAAAGTAATGTTATTGCTAGTTGAATATACGTAAACATTCTAGAACCAGTACCCTTTCACAAAACAAAAATGCCTTTGCACTTCATAATACCACCTTCTCCAAATTCCCTACGTCATCCTTTAATCCTCTTTTACAACAGGACAATACTTTCTATATGTATCCTCTTCTTTCAGATTTTTTGTAACAACTATATCACTGACATTTTCATAATTTTTGTTTAATTCACTATTATTGTAAGTTGCCTTGGCGGAAGCGTCATACTCTACTCCACCATCCTCCGTTTACCGTTCCATTATCTTTCTGCTGACCTCTCTCACTGAACCTAACTGCCTTTCAAACATTATATCCCATAATTCCAGACATTTAGCAGCAATCTGATTATCTGTAACTTTATTAGAATTAGCCGTTTCATCATATAAAGTTATAATTAATTTTGAAATCTCATCTTCTATACCCCATTGCTTTCTCAAATCTTCTAGTTTCATCTGCAAAATATTTTCACATAGCTGTATAATAATGTCTGCATAGTCAACAATAGAAACTGCGTTTTCCTCTAGATAATGAATAAACGCCTGTACTGTCCTTCTGCTTATCTTAGCTTTCATAAACTCTTGCAAGAACTGTCTATCGTGCTTGGCATCAACATATTTATCATAGAATATTCTAGATAACGGAAACTCTACATCCATATCAATATTATTATAATTAAGAATTATATTTTTTGCCTTCTCCCGATAATCGTTAACATTCAAATAGATTACTGCCATATCCAATATGGCCCTTATTTGATCTTCGCCATTAGATTTGACAGACAATATAATCGTTTCAAATTCAGCATACCGTATATAAAATTCACAAGCAGCATGTCCTCCCATCTCTACAAGTTGTTTATCCTCAGATTCAAAACATTTCTTTATAATATTAATAATCCTTTCTACTACAATATATTTATGGTTAATATCCCTTACAGCCAGTAAGGAATTATCCATCTTGTTGCTTAAGCTGTATAATGATGGAGCAATAGGTATGTCGTCTTCCTTTCTTGGACTTCGCGTCCGTAACAAAGACTGATAACCAGCTCCTCATTCGCAGCGTTCGTTTTATGCAGGTTGAATCGCCTTAGGTGCATTCGTGTCACACCACAGTAGATTGAATAGGCAATGAGTAAAACTGGTGCTTATCCATTGCATGATTAAATCTTAAGGAGTGACAAATTTATGAACGCAGTAGGTATCGATGTTTCTAAAGGTAAAAGTGTGGTTGCTATCATGCGCCCTTTCGGTGAGATTGTTGCTGCGCCTTTCGAGGTCAAACACACGGCCAGTGACATTCAGTCTCTTGTTGGACTTATCAATTCCGTTGACGGTGAATCCCGTATTGTCATGGAGCACACCGGACGTTATTATGAAGTCCTTGCACACCAACTTTCCGAGGCCAACTTATTCGTCAGCGCCATCAACCCAAAGCTTATCAAGGACTTTGATAATGATTCCCTTCGTAAGGTTAAGTCTGATAAAGCGGATGCCGTCAAAATCGCCCGATATGCACTTGACAAGTGGCAAAATCTCAAACAGTATAGTGTTATGGATGAATTACGCAATCAGCTCAAAACCATGAACCGTCAGTTCGGCTTTTACATGAAGCACAAGACGGCTATGAAGAATAACCTCATCGGCATCCTTGATCAAACCTATCCTGGCGTCAATACCTACTTTGACAGTCCTGCACGTAATGACGGCAGCCAGAAATGGGTTGATTTTGCATCCACTTACTGGCATGTGGACTGTGTTCGTAAGATGTCCTTAAATGCCTTCATTGACCACTATCAGAAGTGGTGCAAAAGAAAGAAGTACAACTTCAGCCGGCCAAAAGCTGAGGAAATCTATGGAAAAGCAAAGGAACTTGTTCCTGTACTTCCAAAGGACGAAGTAACTAAACTCATTATCAAGCAAGCGGTTGACCAACTTAACAGTGCCTCTGTAACTGTGGAAGAATTGCGTTCCCTCATGAACGAAACAGCCTCTAAGCTCCCAGAATATCCTATCGTCATGCAGATGAAAGGCATAGGTCTATCACTTGGTCCACAACTCATGGCTGAGCTTGGCGATGTGACCCGTTTCACTCACAAAGGCGCACTCACAGCTTTTGCCGGCGTGGATCCTGGTGTGAATGAATCTGGCTCTTATGAGCAAAAGAGTGTTCCTACTTCCAAACGAGGCTCCGCAGATCTCCGCAAGACCCTGTTTCAGGTAATGGATGTTTTAATCAAAACCATGCCTCAGGATGATCCTGTTTATCAGTTCCTCGATAAGAAACGTGCTCAAGGTAAGCCTTATTACGTCTACATGACTGCCGGAGCCAATAAATTTTTACGAATCTACTATGGTCGGGTGAAAGAATATCTTTCATCACTTCCAGAATCCGAATAGCTTCCTAACGATTTCCTTTAGACCAGCACGGGTGTGGTGGTCTTGTTTTGATACCTATTTTTCAACCTGTATAAAATTTTCAATTTTCATAAATTTAGCCTTGACTTTTTATTTGCAGGCTTTGTATTTAGGATATAGAAGAAAGAACATATCTTTTGAATCATGAAAACTTGCCATTCGAATATCTAACTCATATAAATATATGATCTTTTCTTCTGTCCACTCTCTGTCAATATTATAGGATGGCCATAAAGCATACAAGGCCGCAAAACGTACAGCCGGATTTTCATCCTTTGTCAATCCTTCAATAACATCTTTAAACTGTAAAAATAGTTTTTCATCTTCCCAGAGAAAATGTCCAATTGTTCTTGCGGCACTTCCCCTAACACAGTTTAATGCATTACTATGTAACATTTCGCAGCTTTTCATTTCTTTATCTTCAGAATTTGTTACATTGGGTTTGTTTAATTCTGGATTACAATGTTTTAAAGCAATATTCTTTAATTGTTGCATTATTTCTGATGACCAACAAAAATCACTTATTTTTTCAAGTATTCCACAGAAATACGAAGCTCTATGTGTTTCCATATCACACGGAAATGTAAGTAACATCTTTTCTATAACTTTAAAATCAACTGTCTCCAGAGTTTCCGACATTTCCACACCCAAAAACATAGCATCAATAAAAGCAGGTAACACCCGTTCCTTATTCTCTAAGACAAGTTCTATCATTTCTTTTGGATGCTGTTTTACTGCTGTTTGGAAATCGTTCGCATACATTTTATAGGAACTTTCAATAAATCCATCTTTTACTTCAACCGAATTGAAATGGTTTCTATTTTTTAATTTATTGTTAGTTATTATTTGAAGCCACTGTGCCTTACCAATATTTTTTCCTGAGACGGGCGATTTTACCCATCCTAAATGGCCATTCAGATTACCATAAAGTAACGGGACTTTATAAAAGCGCCTATCAAGTACATGCAATAAATCTTTTGTTTTTTTACTAATCCTATCTTCTGGTAAGCATTGTAACAGTTTATACTGCAAATCTCCCCAAAAACTCCAATATACAGGATTATAATCTTTACTTTTGTTCTGTTCAATTCTTCTCTTATACCATTCAGGCGCATTGGGCGAAATATATTTGCAAATTACATTTTCTATCACTAATAATTCTTCTTTGTCGCATCTGATTGCATGAATTTTCAAAACTTCTTTTACAAGCCCCAATTCATCTTCTCCCCCACTGGTATAATCAAAAATATTTTTATTCAAATCCATGCTAAGATAACGTATTACCTGATTACTATATTGAGAAGATAAATATGCTAAACTAGTCAAAATTATTTCATTAAATACATAATATCCCTTCCCCATATATAATTCATAATATCCCCAAAAAGCATCTGGAGATTTACGGATTAATGCTATAGTGGCTTTTTTGACTAACTCAACACAGGCTCTTTCAATATTTCTTTTATGCATATACCTTCCTGACCAATCACTATACTTTACTTCCCATCCATTTTCTTTTGGGATATATGAAAGTAATTCATCAAGCACAAATTCTGAATTTTCTATTAAAAAAGGATTATCTGAATCTACTAATTCTTCTTCATAACGGTATATGTAACTTCCCTGACTTTTAACCTTATTTTTTAACCAAAATGAAATAAGTCTGATAGTCCTTGTTTCAAATTGTTTCATCATAGATATTATATTTATATAAACTTCTTTTGCGTACTCAGGATAATGTTCATAAAACAGCATCCTAAGTTCAAACATTTCATCACTTTCCTGTGTAATATCATGAAGAAAGCATCTCATGAACTGTTCGTCATCATTTCTATTACTAAAAGCATACTTCTTTATGAAAGATATATCCTCACCATCTAAATTGGGACTAATGCTCTGCAATAAATTAAAAACTACAACTTTTTTTTCCGGCTCCGAATACCATCGTTCTAATATGCCTTGATTTCTTAAGATTACCACATATTGCTTTCTCGAAAATATTGCATTATCCAATAAATAATTTCCGTAAATCTTATTTTCACAATTATCAATAATAAATTGCGAGATATTATCATCTGGTTCTTTAATTTGTCCTAGTGTTTCATAAAAAACATATTTTACATAATATCTTACACTATCTGAAATTAACATTTTCTCGCCAGCAAAAATAAAATCTCTACTGTCATATTCCAGTACATTTTGTAAAAACATTTGTACCTGATATCTTCTTCCAGGATTTTGTTTTTCTTTTTCTCCTATAATATTTTCTATGGTTTGTCCATCAAAATATTTCTCCATCATTCTCTGAGAAATAAAATAATCTAAAATCGATTGATGTACAAATCCAACTTTATTATTTTGAACCATAATAATTTCTGATGATATCAGATAATCTAAACCGGCTTGTTCAACATGTAAAATTTGTTTTGGAACATATAAACGGCCCGTTTTATCTAAACTATCAACGATACTTATTTTAGTTTCATTGATGACCCTCTGCTGCAATCCTACAACTACACCTTTTTTACATATTTGCTCAAACCATTTATCTATCAAATGGCTGGTAGTTAAACAATCTATATAGAATTCTTCTTTGTCCAAATGTTGCCAAATATATAAATTGCTAGGTATTCTTAATAATTTTTTTAATTTATATGACAATTGCTCATAATTTTCACCTATGATTTCTTTTACTACATCTTCTTCGAAATCGTTTACTCTAACTATTTCCCAATCATTCTCCGGTGAGTCCTGCTTTTCGAATAGTGAATTTATATTATTATCATTTTCAAGATCATATGTCCTACAGACAAATACTAAAACTATTTTCTTCTTTCTTTCATAATTCAAATATTTTATCTGCCTAATTAGTTCCATACAAACTGCAAGAGCTTCACTAGAATATGCCTGTGTCCACCTTAAAGCATCTAATTGGTCTAAAATAATTACCGCATTTTCATTTCTCGAAATAAGATGTATTGAATGTGCAATTGAATTTGGAAAGCCTAACTCTTGTCCCCAAAATTCACAGTTCTTATGTGGTATTCGCCGGTCAAGTTTTATTGCAATATGTGGAATATTCTTTTCCTCACAGTAATTTAAAATTGCTTCTGTACACCCACTTTTTCCATAGCCTGCATTTCCAGAAATAATTATCGATTCTTCATTTGCAATTTCCTTTATGCAATCGTCAAACTCTTTTCTAAATATCAAGCCCCCCTGTAACGGCCTGAAATTCTCTCTATATTCTTGATTAACCTCACTAATCCTTGGCAAAATCCTTTTATCACCATCTTTCAAACGGAATGCAATCCCTTGTTTTGTAAAATACTCAATTAATACTGTTTGTGTAATTTCTTTTCCCAATATATCTTCCATGACTATAAACGAAAGAAAAGCATTATAAACTGTTTTTCTTTCGCTGCTAAATAAATATTTTATATTTTGAAATATAAGTTCTTGCAATTCATATTCGGATATCTGCTTATAATAAATTCTCTTTAAATAATCTATACTTTTTAAAACTTCAGCCTCTACATCGCTATTTAGACTCATTTCAGAACAAAAACTTTTATAGAATTTTCGAAATTCCTTGCTGCTTTTCATAATTTGTATAGAATAAAATTCTTCTGCTATACCACTGGTATTACATGCCCGATTATGTAAATCAAATAAAAAGGTACAAGCCATCGGACTAACCAATGCCACTTTTCTACTACAATCCCTGTTTAACTGAATTTTCCACGCAGATAATATATTTTTCGCCTTTAAATCAGAGATATCCCAATACTCTTTACTTGCATTTCGTGCTTTACATTGCTGATTTTCCTTTTCACCATCAAGAGTTGTTATTAGGATATCTGTGCCAATTTCATCAGTACCAAGTGCTTCTACTACTACACTGTAATTTATTTCATTTAAAATGTTAAGAAGCTCATAAATTATACAGTTTATTTCATACCTATTACCCTCTTTATCTGCTCTTCCACCTTTTTCAAATGGCACTGTTTTCTTCCTCCTCCAGAACAAAATGCTTTTAATAATTATCCGATGTTTCTTGTCCCGCTTTTTCGGTCAAGAAAATGAGCTGTCCGATCTATTATCTTTACTGTACATAAGTTGTTTTTCTTTAAATGCCCCACTATTTTTATCCTCGTTAGTCTGTACTCATTCCTATTCTTCATCTACTTTCGACACAATTCGACACAAACCTCGCAATGCGGTGGGACAAAAAGTTTATACTACATGGCAAAAAGATATATACAGATACACAACGGGGTGAATTTACCTGCTAATTTACCCCACTTACCCCTTTCAGTTGTAAATCACCCCTTTTATTAACTTTACTCCACCTATACTTATATAGAATAGGAACTATCTAATCTTTCTTACTCAATCCTTTTGATAATTGCTTCTGGGCTAGTTGATTGATTCTAAATGAAATTGCTTTTAAAATTATCAGACACCTATTAAATAAATCATCATCAATTTCAACAATTCCACTTTTAGGTATCGGAACCAATTTCATATTTTTCCACCTACTTACATTAACTACCCCCTTATCATGTACAATCGTATTTCTTATTTCTTTTATATCTATTAAAGTGCAATAATCAATTTGATATTTAATTCCATCATAAACATACCAAGTATTATAAGGATCCTCATTCTTTAGGAAATATTCTTTAATAAGATTAATCAAAGAATGTATTGATTGCCCATTTTTTTCTTGATTACAAATTATATTATCAGCTATCATTCTTTTCATCTTCTCAATATTATTAAATGCATCTGAATATTCGTAAATTTCTTTATATGTTATAGTTTCTTTACCCATTTTTTTGCTCTCAAAAATTAGGCTTGGATTAATGTCCAAAAATGTATATATAATATTCTTAATAAAAGTCTCAAAAGCAGACCAACAAGAAAGAAAAGTATTTTCATTAAGCCTATAATCAGCTTCCTTTTCAAGAACATTCATTGTCTTGGTACTCTTTCCCATTAGCGCTAATACAAAATCTCTTGGGTTTTGTTCTATATTGATTGAGGCTAAAGCCTTTTGTTCCACTTCTACTTTGTAAGTTTTTTTCCCAAACTTCGGTAGTTCTTCAGAATTAATTGATTGTTGATCTTTTGGCCATATTATATAAGTTACATCTTTTTCAACTATTGTATACCCTAATTCATGATTATTCGCCATCTGTTCTACTTTTGAAATAGGTAATTCTAACCGCTTTGCATATTCCTCCGCTGTAATCCATTCACATATTAGATGTATATCCTTTATTTCACGATCAGCAGCACAATAACTATACTTTTTACTTTCTTTCCATGTGTGGCTTTAATTGATTTCGTATTTGTTTCAATGATTCGCTTGAACTATCTTCTAACATTTTATTAGTTAAGCAATATGATAACTGTGTTATGTTCCTAAAATGTTGTATTTTATTTATTTCCTCACAGAAAAAAGAATAGTCTTTCTTTATGCTACGCATTTTTTTCTCCATTCTTAATAGATTTAGGTTATTTTATCAGTCAAATCGGTATTTTGCTTAATAATTTAGGTTTTGCCACATAATTTATTTAATCGTAACTAACTACATTTTCATACCTACACCGCTTTACCCCATCCCCGTTTTAGGGAAACTTATCCATCTCACTTCCCATTAAAACACAACTCCATTTTTTCAAAATAATCCCGAAAATCCGCCTGGAATCAAAGTTTCTGCACAAGAAGGCAGACGGTTTCCACATGTGGTGAGTGGATAATAATGATGTCTGAAAGACATGGCTCATCCCTGGCGGAGTTTCGCTTGTCTAACTTCATTTACATCACAAATAAAAGCACCGTTTCATGTCACACCTACTTTTATTCTTACCAGCTTTGTTCTACATAAAGTGGACTAGAATATAAGCCTACCAAATACGACTTTCTTCATCTTTTAGTTTGTCCATTAAAGAAATATTTGTTCGCCATGGTATTTGTGCAACGACCCGTTGCACAATTTCAAAGTCAGGCCAACTTTCCGCAAACTTCCTCATATATTTTATGTTTATTGGCGAAAAACCTAACATTTTTGAGAAGGCATCCTTTAATTTATTGACCATACGGTCAATGATTTTTGTGCCCCAGCCTTCCTCCTCTTGCTTTTTTAGAATACCTCTGCCGATATTCCCTTTAGAAAAATCCCTCTACTTATACTATACGCTTTTGCAACATCCAAATTATAGGGAGCAACCCGTCTCACTACGGTTCTTGCCCCGTCCTTTTGAACTATCGCAAAATTTACAACAGTTGCAGGCTGGTCTTGCAATTCCTCTTTCATAGCGTTATTCCCCCAAAGCGAAATCCAATCTTGGCGGAACCAAAAGATGTGTCCCCGCCTCAGGTTTTCATATCCTCGAGCAGCTCTTTCAGCATATTTTCCTGATATCCGGCCAGCCGTTTTTCCTTCACGCATTCCGCCGTTTTCTTCAATATAGGATGGCTGATATTTTCAAGCTTTGATTTTCCGATATCCCCTATTTTTTCTTTTGACAGGCTTTTTTCATAATCCGCAGGCGTCATTCTCCATATATGAATGCAATCCCCGAATTTCAGCCAAAGCCTGTCGGCGATACAGATCCCATCCGGATCAATATCCCCATTATAATAAACTTCGGCCCCACTGGCCAAAATATAGGGTATCAGTATCTGGGCCACGGAACGGGGCTGACCGGAAGTACACAGAAGGGTATGGTCCGAACTTTTCAGATTATGGATTAAATAGCTGAAAACCATCTCATTCTCAACTACATACACCTTCTCCCCAACTGCCTGCACGCCGATGATCCCTTTCATATTCTCCATGGTAATCACATATGTTTCTTTTCGGTCGCAGAACGTATCATAGGCCAAATGCCATCCCTGTTCCGTGAGCAGCCGAAGCCCATAACCGTGGACCATGGAAGATATGTTGTCCGGAACAATTGAAACCTGCATCAGCAGTTTCCGCCACTGATGTGCGCTTTCGGGCAATTTCATTTTTTCGCACCAGCAAATTGCGTGTATAAAAAGCAGTCCGGCAGTTGTGCCACGGTCGAAATAATGAGGATTATCTGTTATCTCAGCGGCCAGCACGGCTAACGGATATTCCTCTTCGCCGTTTTCCGGCTCTTTTAGCTTAAACACTGCGTTTCCCACATTTTGCACCAGTTGTTCCGCCTGCTTCTCATCTTTTGCATACTCCCTCATCAACAGCTGATATCCGTATTTTTTCTCAGAAATCATTTCACGCATCCATAAAAGCGCCGCCGAATTACTGCCGGCATTTTTTTCAAAATATCCGCAGATTCTGTCCAGAAACTTATTTTTTCTCTCCAGCTCTTCTTTCTGCCGGCCCTGAGTAGTAATAAGCGTCTCTCCGAAATATTCCTCCAGCACCTCTTTCATATCAACCGGCGCAAAACGTGTTTTTTGCAGTCCTTGTTCAAATTCCAGGAAAGAAAACCGGATTGTTTCCTCATAAAACACTTTGCCGATTATGCCGCCTACCGCCCGCCGCTCTTCCTCTGAAGTCCGCTTAAGCGTAATGTTTCCGGCAGCTTTTCCGTAAGATCTCCATTTTTTCCAAAATTCTTCAAAACATCTATGATATGCCTGCTGGCTTTTAAAGTATTTTGCACATTCTTTATTATTGCACATCTAATATCTTCTCACGTCCATTCCATGTATAACGGATCACCGAAACAACCTGTGAATCCTGAGGCCTTGAAAGTTCTGCAATCCGAAGTCCTTTTACCGTCTCAAAACATCCCCACAATGCCTGGGAATTCATAATATAATCAAAATCCAGCTTATGCACAAGCTCGAACATGCTGCTGATATTTTTGTCATCCACTCCTGCAAATGCCTCATCCAAAGCAATGATTCGCGGATGGTCTTCCTGCTCCGCTTTTTTATACTGTGCATTGACTGCCGCAAAAAGAGGAACATACATCGCCATAGCCTTTTCTCCGCCGCTGAAACGGTTAAACGCCGCATTGGTCAAAAACTTCCGCTCCCCTTCCCCACGTCTGAAAAACATGTGGAATTCAAACCATTTGCGATAATCCAGCGCATCCCTGACAAGGTCCATATAATTGATCATATCGCCTTTTTCTTCCAGTTTCTGCTTTTCCGTGCGGATTCTGCTTCGAAAATGCGCCGCAACCTTTTCAATATCCTCTATGGTCAGAAGCGTATAATCTCTGAGCAGAATCTGTTCAAGCTCTGCGGTATCTAATTCCATATCATTTTCCGCTTTGCAGGGTTTCCAGTCCAGAGAAAAGATAAGGCCCATAGAGGTATCCATTTCCTTCATGAGCTGCGACATATCCGAAACCCATTTCCGGCTTTCCGCAATCCGGTCCGTAAGCTGCCGGCTGATGGTCTGAGACAAAATATCCTCAAACAGCTCCCTGTCCTTCTTCTGGATCAGCAGTTCCGTCTCATCAATGGCCTGTTTCAGGATTCCGTAAAATTCTTCCAGATATACCTTTTTCCCATTCCACGAGGAAACGACCCGTACCCGCTTTCGTATTGCGCCCGCCGCGGCCTCTGTTTCCAGAGCCGCCTCTGCCGGCGTGTCAAAGCATTCCTCCAGAGATGTGCCGTAATTGACCAGACTGCCGTTATGGCGCTGATATACCTGATGAAGCGCCTGCAGCAGGTCCGTCGGCTCTCTGTTCTTATCGCTTTCCCGAAGTACCGACACCGCTCTCTTGGCACACTCAAAAATCCCCTGGCTTTCTCTGGCAAATACCAGCTTTAGTGCAAGTTCCTCTTCAAAATAATTTCTCAGGCAGGTTTCTGCTATGATTTTCTGCCGCAGACTCTCCTTTTGTTTTGGCTCATCTTCCAGAATCACCCGCAGCCTTTCCTCCAGAATAGCCAGATCTCTTTTTAAAGCATCACACTCGGTCCCAATCTCGTCCAGCTCTTTCTTCAGCTGTTTTAAGCGGTTTGCCTTTTCTGCAATTTCCGGACGGTTAAGGTACTCCTCAAACTGCCGGATCCGAATCCCGCTCTCTTTTTCTTTTGTGCTCCAGCTGCGTTTCTCCACAAAAGCATCATCCATCAGCTGTTCACTTTGAATGAGCCTATCCTTCTCTGCCCTGAGATTCTCCTGATCCGTCCTAAACTGCAGTAACGCCTGCCGGATCTCCTGCCAGATACGGCTATATTCTTCCAGCGCATCATCGGCTTCCTCATAGGCCTCTTCTGTTCTTCCGTATGGAAATGGTTTGCACTTTTGAAGCATTGTCTGGTATTGCCGGTTCTTTTTTAATATCAGCTGCCGCTCCTGCGCTTCTTTTTTTCCACATTCCTCACATATCTTCTGCAGCTTGTATTCACATTCTTTTTCCTGGTCCAGGGCAGCGTTAATCTCGGAAAAACCAGGCAGCTTCTGATATTCCTCCTGCAATTTTTCCAAATGCTCCCGCACCGCTGTAATCTCTTTTTCCAAAATTACAATTGCTTCTGTTATCTCAGAAATCCGGCCTTCCAGCTCACGGATTTTCTGTTCTTTCCGCCTTTTTCTTGCCAGAACTCCCACAAACTCAGCACTACCTGTTTTGCCTGCTTTTCCAGCCAGAATTCCCTGTTGGAAACTTCCGTCTTTTCCAAGGTGAATTCCCTGTCCATGTTCTTTCTCTTCATAAATATTGCTTAGAATCCTCTGAACAGTCTCTTTCAGAGCAGGTTCCAGTTCTTCACTGGCAGTCAGCTTGGAAAAACCGGAAGTTCCGCCCTCTTTCACATACAAAACCGTATCCAAAAAACCGGGACACTGCTTCCTGATATTCTCGAAATCATCCGCGGATACTACAAGCGCATCTAAAATCCCCATTTTCTGGAGCTGCGCCTCCAGCCTTGCACAGCCCGTCTCATCCAGATTCTCAGAAAATTCCACCGTTTTATAAAAAGGTACTGCTTTGATACCAGCCTTCTCCAGCGCCTTTCTTGAACCTTCTGCACTCTCGTCCCTCTCCGGCTCCAGATCCCCAGAATTTTGCAGACATGTGAGTTTTTCTTTTTCCTGATCCAGTTCCTCCTTCTGGATTTTCTTCTGATACTCCAGACTGCTTTTTTGATCCATCAGCTCCTGACGCTGGCGCTCATAATCCGTGCGCAAAAGCTCCTGCACCATTTCTGCATCTGCTGCCGACTGATACTCCCGGATCTTCTCCTCCAGTTTTGGAAGCAGCTCACTGTCAGGCCTCCACTGAGCAGATTTTTTCTCTGCTTCATAGACAGCTGTGATCCACTGATCCATACAGCGGACAACATCTTCCTGTGCAGTCTTAAGTTTCTGCTGATCCTCTGCTTTTTCAGTCTGAAGCATTTCCAGCTGCGCCGCCAGTTCATCGTACTGTCCGGATAACTCCTCATACTCACGTATTTCTCTCTTGCATTCAGCCAACAGTTTTTTCAGCAAATCAAGGCTTTTTGCAATTTCCCCACTTTTCTCATGATCTACTCCGTCTATCATCTGAAGAGCCTCTTCGTGCTGATTCCACTGAAGGATTTCCTGCTGCTCTCCCAGTTCCGACTTGGCATCCCCTATCTCCTGCTGTATTTGATCCAGGTGATCCTTAATTTCCTTTATTCTGCGCTCTTCCCGCCAGATTATTTCCTGATAATCCCGGATTTTATTCTCCCAAGCGGTAACCTTCCCCGCAGCCTCTTCTTTCTCTCCCCTGGCCTGCTCCAGCTTGCGGTCGATTTCCTCCAAATCTGCGTCCAGGAGTCCGACCCGCTCAATTCCTTTTAGCTTTTTTTGCTCTTCTAAGTCAGCCAGACGCTGACTCTTGCTGTTCCTGGCCGCCTCTGTCTCCTGGCTTTTCTGTTCCTGTATGTTAAGCTGACACTGTTCTGCCTCTATCTTCTGCTTCATCGCCATATAAGCTTGTGCCTTTTTAGCAAGCATATATTGATTATACCGGGTATATTCATTCCGTATGATCTTCACATCATCGAAGGCCCGCTTCAAAATCTCCAGACTGTCCTGAATCTCATCCATTTTCTCCATGGCGTCCACCATAGCGCGCAGGTCTTCATCCGTCAGCGTCTGCAAAGAATCATTTAATATCTCATATACCCTGGTAGGCTTAAATTCCTTGGAAAGTTTGGGAGCCCGGACCTTCACAAGCAATTTAATAAACTGTTCATACTGCTCTGCTTTCCGGAATCCGAAAATGTACTGGTTGACCGCTTTTTTATATTCACTTTGGCTTGTCGTAAAAAAATTGTCTTCTCCAAGCTCTGTTTTCATTTCCCTCCTGTCTAAAGGGATTTTGCTCGAACCGATCTCCTTGTACAGCTGCAAATCATAACCAATCCTTCGTCCGTCCAAAATGACAAATCCCCAGAAGTCAATGGGTTTTCCTTTTTTTGCCCTCTGCCCGATGGCAATGGTACGGTATTCTTCCGCCCCCTCTTTTTTGAGTTCCAAATATAAATATCCTGTGGATTCGTCCTTTCCTTCCTCCCCCAGGAAATAATACTCCATTCTACGGTCGCTGGACCCAAAGGGATCCAGCCGGCTCGGTGTACGGTCACCGTCCAATATGAAGGGAATAAAGCTCTGGGTCGTAATGGATTTACCAGACGCATTTTGTCCCCGCAGCAGAAGCTTTCCATTCACAAATTCAAAATCTTCTTCATCATATAACCAGAAATTCACGAACCCTATGCGGTTCATTTTAAAGCGGTCTTTCACTCCCCGGTACCTCCCTCGAAATCCTCCGGATAAACTCCTGCTGTTCTTCCCACAGACGGAAATATAACAATCTGCGTTCCATCATATCGAATCATCAGCCAGGATTTCATATATTTCAACACATGTTCCAGAAGCAGGTCCTCATCCATTTCCCGGTATTCTTTGCTCCATCCGCTGTTCCACTCTCTGCGGCAGGACAAAATCACGTCCGAAATGCGTTCCCTTGTCATGTAAATACATTCATTTTCCTGCTTTTCTAAAGTTCCTTCCGCTACCTCTTTCTGTATCTTCCCACAGACCAGAAGCACAATCTCCGGAAGCATGGCATCTCTTGGATGAACAGAACCATAACAGTCATCCCCGTCCAATGAGATACATGCCATATTTTTGTATAGATCCAGATTGCCTCCCATATTATCATTGATATATTTTGCAACCCACTGACGCTGATTTTTTAAATAAAGTGAATCCGCGTCCTCACTGCTTTCCCAGTACATAGACGGACACACCGTCAGCTGCCGATACACACGGTTGATGCGCAAGGCGCCTCTGTTTTCCTGAAATTCCTCAAAATCCGTCTTTTCAAAATCCTCCCAGGATTCAAACCCGGAGATGCCGGTTGGAAAGCTGGTTGCAAAATACTTTGAATATCCGGTATTTTCATACAAAACTTCATGCCCGGCCTCCGAGCCAAAGGCCTCGCTGCGTCCCTCATATACCCGGAGCATCTGCAGTTTCTCCATATATTGCAGGACACGGACCAGAGACTTTCTCTGAGTGAAAGAAGTCCAATCTATGGATATATAAGATTTTAGCTGCGTTTCCACATAATCAATCAACTCCGACAACAGAAACTGCTCCTGTTCCTCTTTGTCCTCCAGATACATCAGCGCCACGCACAAAATACAGTAGTCCCTGATTTCCAAAAATTCTCCGATTCCCATAAACGATTCCGCATGGGCCGGTCTTTTCTCTAATTTCAACAAATTTTCCGTGTGAACGAGTTTCCAGCCGAGCTGCTCCCTGACAAACCTCTGAAAATTCGAAATATCTCGTTTCACTTTATAATACGTTTCCTTATCCGAATCCTTACAAATCCAGAAATTCTCTAACAGTGTTCTGAATTCATTCATAATGTTTTAAACTCCAATACAAACGCCGGCATGACCAGATCCCCATCCTCGCACTTTAACACGCATTTTCCTTTCGATCGTGTCAAACGATATTCCTGCCCATATTCTGTCCTTCCTGTTTTCCGGGAATTCATATTGGCCTGCGTGATCCACTGCAAAAATGTAATCCTTGTCTCCTCTGAAATAACCTCTTCTATCTCTGAAAACGTGATCTTGTCAGCCTTGATGTAATGCATAACAATCTCTTTCTGCCGTTTAATCTTCTGCAGATACTTCTCCCTCTGTATGTATTTCTCCAAAGACTTGTCGGTAAATCCTCTCCGGTCTTTTTTCTCCCGATAAGATCTTGTATGAGGTTTCAGCAGAAAAACAGCAGGCTCATCCTTATAAATGCTTTCATTGATTCCATCCCCCTCGCGGGGTTCCAACGTCTTAAAATGCTGAATTTTTTGTACTCCAAAGACATGAGCCGACAATTTCTGCGCCTCTTCCAAATCCTCACATTTCAAAAACAGCTCCAGAAACTTGCGATAATCATCCTTCCTGCTGATTCCGCCGTTCTGGAACTGAACGATCAGCGCTGCATTCTGAATAATACTTCTTATTACGTCATTCGTGATTTTCAGAACTTTTTTGCACTCACATTCGTTTCCCTGAGAATCTATAAACCAGTTTTTCAAAGAATTCCATTTACCCATCACATTTTCACGAATACCCGGCTCCGCATTCCCATGAAGCTGCAAAACCGCATGTGGAATGTCCAATTCACTCTGTATCACTCTTTCCAGAATATTCTCTTCAATTACGGACATATTATCTGTCAGAATCTGCTCAATCCGCTTGGAATGGCGCTGCAATTCCTGCACAAATTCATTCAAATACTTAATAAACTTGTCCTTATGTACAACAAATTCCACTGACTTCATGAGCTGTTCCGTTTTTCCGGAATAGAAATCCCGCAGATAATCCTGATAATTCTGGTTTAACCTCTTAAAATCCTCCTGAAGCATTCCCCACCACTCATTGATCTCCTTCAGGCTGCTGTCTTTTATTTCTTCCGCCTTTTGCAGACTTTTTTCCAAACGCACAAAAAAATTCGTGGATAAATTTCCGGATTCCAAAAAGAGATTTTCCAGACGCACCGTGAGACGTTCAATCTCAACCGCATACTCCGACATGGTATAGCGATACTGCTTATTCTTGTAATCCGCTATGGTGTAAACCCTTCCCGGATCCTGGATCGGAGTAAGATTTTTCCACTTGACCAAGGCTTCCAAATCTGTCATCAGCTGTTCCATGGTATAATCCGTGAACGTCTTATCCTGCTTAAGCATCTGGTATATATCTTCTTTATATATCTGGAAATGCATCTTCTCATATTCACGGTAAAAACACCGCATAATTTTACGGTATACCGGTGCATTGGGAACGGCTAAATAAGATGTCTCATTAATTGGTTCAAAATATTCCATTTTTATAAATTGCCTCCGAATATGTATTTACAGGAAATTCTAAACATTCTGTAAACCAGCAGAAATGATAACATCAAGATTATAAAGTCCAAATGATATCATATTCCATACCTTAGTTCACCTCTTTCCTTTTCAAACCACAATTCCTCATCATTATTACCTACTTAATTGTTTTTTTCGTCCAACTTATCTAATTCCCCTATACTTTCTAAAAAATGACATTCCACAGGAGACAATATATATTCCTGATTTCTTTTATATTTCTTATACTCCAAATACGCTTTCTCCAAGGCCTGCTGATGTGTTACTTTCCCCTTTGTTGTTAATATATCACGTCTGGTCATCCTGAGATAATCATCAATCGTCTCCAGCCAGTCTTTCATATACATTGGCTCCTGATTTAAAGCATGTACCTCTGCAATATCCAAATATGCCGTTACAATTTTATTGAGTGCATCCAACTCTTTTTCATCAAGATAATTTTTCGCCACTTCTACATCCGAGAGTTTTATACGTTTGCCACTCCATGTAGTCAGTCCCATATTATCTTTATCTGCATCTGCCCTTTGGTAAATCACCTCCGCCGCTGTATGCTTATGTGCTGCCCAATGCATCTTGTTTTGAACCTGTTTAAAAAACTGTACGGAACTCTCCGCTTTCGGATTGTAGTCAATACTGGTCGCATAGATTTCCAGCACTTTTCTCCAAAACACTTTTTCTGAAGACCTTATATCCCGGATACGCGCCAGCAACTCATCAAAATAATTTCCTCCACCAAGATTCTTTAATCGTTCATCATCCAGCGCAAATCCTTTAATCATATATTCTTTCAGGATATTTGTAGCCCAAATCCTGAATTGTGTTCCTCGCAAAGATTTCACGCGATAGCCAACAGAGATAATAACGTCAAGATTATAAAAATCCACATGATATCTTTTTCCGTCGGAACCAGTTGTTGCAAAATTTGCAACAACTGAATTTCGGCTTAACTCGCCTTCTAAAAAAATATTTTTTATATGTCTGGATATCGTGGATTTATTTCTTTGAAATAGATCTGCTATCTGATCTAACGATAACCAAACAGTATCGTTATCAAACGTAACTTCAACTTTGGTAACTCCATCCTCTGTTGTGTACATCAATATATTAGATTTTTCCACTTTCTCTTCCCCCGCCAAAAGATCTCCGAAAAAAATTCGATGATTATACTACTCCTTAAGTTTCCATATCCATTTCACTATATTTTACCATACTCCCCTCACCATTACCATCTGAAAGATTCCTTCATTTCCGTTTATTTTCCCCTCTGCAACATAACATCCTCATTTACCTATTATTCAAACTCACATATCTGATATCCCTCTTTTTCAGCATAACAAATTATCAACCGCTTCTCATAAACATCTATTCTCTTCACTCTATCCTTTACGACATTTTCATCATATTTCCCATTACATACAACTTTTCCCAACATCTCTCTTACATCTTGATCGTTCAAGGTAGGTGAATTTTCACACTCTGCCTTTCCTTTTTCCATCCTTGTCCCACATCTCCACACAATCTTCCCACGCTCCGTTCTACGCCTGAATCCTCCGCCACAATACCCACATACCAATAAATTACTAAGCAAGTATTTGCTGCTATATCGGTTACCACTGCTAATCTGATTGCCGTTAGCTGTTCTATTCAGCCTGGCTCTATTAAGCATTTCCTCCTGCACCTTATCAAATATCTCCGGAGAAATAATAGCCGGATGACTTCCTTTCACATAATATCTGGTACGCTGTCCAATATTTTTCTTTCGTATACCATTCAGATAATCCTCCGTAAATGTTTTCTGAAGCATCATGTCTCCCTTATATTTCTCATTCTTTAGCATCTGCTGGATTACATTTGCACTCCATACCGTTTTGCCTGTTACCGTTTTTACACCACTTTCCTCCAAGTGTTTTTTTATCTGTGAAAACGTGTAACCCTTTAAATATAACTCAAAAATCAACCGTACTATTTCGGCCTGCTCCGGAACGATTACCAATTCCCCTTCCACACACCGATACCCCATAAAATGTTTATAGCTGCTAAATAATCCTTCCTCAAATTTTCTTTGAATCCCCCACTGAATATTCTCACTCAAATTTCTGCTTTCTTCTTGTCCCATTGCTCCTGATAAGGTTATTGCCGCTTCTGCATCCGGATCAAACGAATTCACATTTTCAATTTCAAAATACATTTGAATACCCCTTTCTTTCAAATATCTCATAATCTGCAATAGCTCTACCGTATTCCTGGATACTCGTTTTGCTGATTTAGTGATTATGTAATCGAATTTCCCCTCTGCAGCGCTTTCTAACATATGTTTCAATCCGTTACGGCCTTTTTTCCTTAATCCACATCTTCCGCAATCCCAGAATACTCCTGAAAATACCCAACCCAGATGATCTGATATCTGTTCTGTATATGCCACAATTTGATGAGCCAAACTGGCTAACTGCGTCTCTTTCTTAGTGCTGACGCGGCAATATGCCGCCACACGCAGCGGTTCCATATTCTCTTTTTTCACAGGCATATAATATATATTTTTCAAAACACATCACCTCGTTTCATCAATAAGGAAAAGGCGCGAAAGCCAAAAGCCTTCACGCCTCACCACACGGCAACTATCCAATCTCACCTAATCATCATTTAACACTCTTTTGCAACAGGACAATACTTTCCGTATGATTCGTCCCCGGAAACATATCCACCGGCCACACCTCCCCCGCCACATATCCCAGCTTCCTCATATACCTCACATCCCTGGCCAAAGTCTCAGGATTACACGACACATACACAACCTTCCCTGCTCCCATCTTTCCAACAGAGTCCAAAAACTCTTCCGTACTGCCGCTCCTTGGCGGATCCATAATCACCACATCCACCTTTTCTCCCCGTTCAGCCATATTTACCAGGAACCGTCCCGCGTCATTGCAGTAGAAACGCACGTTCTTCCTATCATTCATCTTGGCATTGCTCACCGCATCCCGCACAGCATCCTGATTTAATTCCACGCCAATAACCTGCCCAGCCTGTTTGCTGGCAATAATCCCAATGGTTCCAATGCCGCAGTACGCATCCACCACCAGTTCCTTTCCGGTGAGTCCTGCCAGTTCCAGCGCCTTTCCATACAGCACTTCCGTCTGGACCGGGTTCACCTGATAGAAGGATCTGGAAGAGATACGGAATCTGCAGCCGCACAGTTCGTCCACAATATATCCCTTGCCATACAGCACATGTTCCTTGTTCCCCAGAACCATACTGGTACCGCGCCCATTGATATTCTGTACAATGGTGGTGATCTCCGGATGTTTTTCCCTCAATGCCTTAACAAAATTATTTTTAGATGGAAATACAGGAGATGCCGTGACAAGCACCACCATGATCTCATTGGTTGTAAATGCCCGGCGGATCAGCACATGGCGCAGTAGTCCAAAGCCAGTATCCTCATTATAAATACGTATCTTAAATGACTTGAGCATATTGCGAATTGTGCCGATAATCTCATCCGCCTTTTCATCCTCTATCATGCACTTCTCCACAGCAACCACATCATGGCTGTTCTCCTGGTAAATACCGGAAATCACATTTCCCTTTTCCCAGGCAAACACAGCATGTACTTTGTTGCGGTAATGGAATGGATCCTTCATTCCAATGATCGGCTTAACAGGGCAGATACCCTTAAACAGTTCCTCCACCTGCTTCTGCTTTTGCTTCAGCTGTTCACTGTAATCCCGATCCAGTATCTGACATCCCCCGCACCGTTTCATAACCGGGCAAAGTCCTTTTCCCTCCGGCTTTCCTTTTTTATCTACCATCCGGTCAGATACAGGTCTGCCCATCTTCCGTCTATCCGGGCTCTGCCAATCCGTTATCCGTTGATCCACTGTCTGTCTTTCTGTCCTTCCCTTTCCTATCCCCCTTTTATCATTCAAACCGCCAATATTCTCACTGGACTTACCCATTCTAAATCCCCGGTCATCCCTGCCGCTGCGCAGTTCCCGTTCATCCCTCTTATCCTTACGCCGGTCATCACGCTGCGGCCCTCTATCCCCTCTCTTGGCCGCTGCATCCTGTTTTCCCCCGTGATTTCTCCTGGACATTTTATCCAAATCCTTACCAGAATGTTTATCAGTATCCTTGTCCGAATATTTACCGGTATGTCTATCGGTATATTTATCACTATATTTATCGTCATATTTATCACTATGTTTGTCCATATATTTACCGTCCCCCCTGCCACGAGTACCGCCAACTTCCGCCTTTTTCACCGGTCTCTGCTCCCACCGCTTCTCTGCTTTCCCCCCGTTCCTCTTCTCCGTTCTGTTCCCGCTTTCATTTCCACCAATTCGGCTCATTGTCTTATTCTCCCATTCTGACAGCTGTTTTTACTTAAAAACAGTACAGACAGCGGCTTGATCCCCGCTCTCCTCTGCTATAACATATTTGTCATCATCACTTCATGTCGGTTTTTGGGGCGCTTGATCCCGCTAAAAACCCTATCGACATTTTACCATATATTTAATATAATGTGTAATTTTATCATATATCCGCCCAATCCCCTCCCACATCACCACCAGCTGCCTGCAATTATCACCCAAGTTATCACCCAAGAACGGATACAGACATGATCACACATTCCCACACAGTCTCCGCCGTTCCATCCACATACACTTCCACACATAATCTCACATATAATCTCACATATAATCCCACATCTGCTCCCGATCCCCCATACAAGATCGCCCCCACTCGATACATTGGAAGGCCATCCGATCCCACCGGACGCATTTCTCAGGAGATCCGCTCCTACGAACTTTTGGGCTCCCTCCTCATTCCCTACATTCGCCTGGACCACGATGCCATGCCGACCGTAGAGGCATGCCAGGAGATCGACAAACTGCTAGCACTGAAGGTATACAAAAACTTATTTCTGCGAAATGCTCAAAAGACCGGTTTCTACCTGCTTATGCTTCCCGGCAGTAAAAAATTTAAAACCTCTGTTTTATCCAGACAGCAGTACTCACCTATCATTTGCGAAACCGGAATATATGAAAATACATCTGGATATCACGCCCGGTTTCGTCAGTATCCCTGCCCTTATGAATGATGCAGAGTATCATATCCAGCTGCTTATTGACAGGGATGCAATGCAAAAACAGGAATATTTCCCCTGCCATCCCTATGTCAATACATCCAGTATCAAATTCCGTACCCGGGATCTGTTGGAGAAACTCCTTCCGGCCATGGGCCATTCCTATATCGTGGTAGACCTTCCAGGTGCGTAACAAACACTCCCCCCTATTGGCAGCCACACCACTCAAAAACCGGAGCCATCAAAGACAGTCATTGATATGCTCCCATATCACATGCTCCGCCTGATGGTACTCCGGTTTCTTTTTCACCGATTTTCCTTATAATCTCCGCCTTAGATCGCCGCTGTCACATCCTTCAGCCACGCCCTCTCATCCTCATTCAAATGGGGGCCGATCTTCTCATATACCTGTCTGTGATACTCATTTAAAAGCTCCACATCACGTTCTGTCATCAGCGTTTTGTCAACCACTTCCAGGTCAATGGGGGCAAATGTGAGAAATTCAAACTTCAGGAACTGCCCATACTCATTTTTTTCATCCTTTACGCACACGGTCAGGTTCTCTGTCCTGATACCGTGGCTTCCCTCTATATAAAGTCCCGGTTCATCGGATGTGATCATACCGGGCTCCAGAACCCCGTTATCCTGGCGCTCAGGCACCATTTTAAACCGGATCCCGTTAGGCCTTTCATGGCAGTTAGACAAGTAGCTGACGCCATGGCCTGTGCCATGTTCAAAGTTAAGCCCCCTGCTCCACAATGGTTCCCTGGCCACATAATCAATACTCAGTCCTCTGCAGCCGTGAAGGAACTTCACCGCTCCCAGGCGCAGCATGCTCATAAGTACCAGTGTAAAATGCTCCTTTTCCTCGTCTGTCACCGGTCCCAGCGCAATGGTCCTGGTGATATCCGTGGTTCCCTCATAATACTGGCCGCCGGAGTCCACCAGATACAGCCCCTTTGGCTCCAGGGGGATATTGGTCTCTTCCGTAGCTGAGTAATGACACATTGCCCCATGTTCCCCGTATGCGGATATGGTTGAAAAGCTGAGTCCTATGCAGCCCTCCTGTTCCATCCGCAGTTTTTCCAGGTAATCAGACACACTGATTTCATCCATGGGAATCCTGCCAATGTTTTTCTTCAGCCAGTAAATGAATTTGGTCACCGCCACGCCGTCCTTGATATGGGCATTCCTCTCATTTTCAATCTCCACATCATTCTTAACAGACTTCATCAGCGCGGTGGGGTTCATCCTGTCAATGATCTTATTGGAGCTGTCCAGCAAACGGTAGATCGCATAATTGACGCGGCTTTTCTCCAACAGCACCTTCTCATTCCTGAAACCTTCCACCATATCATAAAGTTGGTCATAAGGCAGCACCGTAACCCCAATATCTTCCAGATACTGCCTGGTGGTAATGTCCTCTCCATTATCCATATACGGATATGCCCGATGCTCCAGTACCTCCTCATTTACAAACAGATACAGCTGTTCCATGGTAACCACCACATAGGACAATACCACGGGATTATGGCGTATATCGCCACCCCGGATATTTAAAAGCCATGCAATGTCATCCATGGATGTGAGCACATGGACCGAGGCATGAGCTTTCTTCATGGCCTCTCTCACATCCTGTATTTTATCTTCGCTGCATTTTCCTGCATACTGCTGGGCCAGAACCCAGGCCGACTTTGCCGACAACTCGGGCCGGTGATCCCATATGCTTCCGATCAGATCCAGTCCATAGGATATCCTGACGTTCTTGTCTTCCAGCACATCCTCCAGATTTAACCCGGCCGCCGCATTAACCACCCGGCCGTCAAATCCAAGGCACCCCTTTGAGGGAAGCGTCTGCTCCAGATATTCCTCTACATCAGGTACGCCCTCCCGTCCCATTTTCATCATGGTCACCGAGGTTCCCTCCAGTTCATGGGAAGCCTGGACAAAATAGCGACCGTCCACCCACAGGCAGGCCTCATCCATGGTCACCACGGCCGTTCCTGCCGAGCCTGTGAATCCTGTGATATATTCCCTGCATTTAAAATGCTCTCCCACATATTCAGACTCATGAAAATCTGCTGTTGGAACCAGATATGCGTCCATCCCCTGCTCCTTCATCAAAGCACGAAGTGCACACAGTCTTTCCTGAATCACACCCATCATCTATTCCTCTCTTTCTCTTGATTAACACTTTTTCCCAAACAGTGCTGTCCAAACCTTCAGCCCATCTATCTCCCGCACCTGCGCGGGTCGTCTAACCCGTGCCATGTAACCCGCTCCATCTAACCTGCGTCATCTAATCTAACCTCACCCATGGTTCCCTACACCGGCTCACGCCTCATCGCATCCTCAATGGCGGCTCCAATCCCTTCATTATAAGTGGGCTGCGCCCTCATGGCAAAGGACATTTCTTCCGCAGTGAGCCCATTGGCGATAGCAGTGGCAATCTCCCCGATCATGTCCGTTGCACGGGGACACATCATCTGAGCGCCCACAATGGTATTGGAGTACGCCTCGAAAACCAGGCGGATAAATCCGTTCTCCTCACCGGATATGATGGACTTTCCATTGTCCCTCATGGAAAAATGTCCGCAGCGCACCTTTAGCCCGCCCTGTTTTGCCCGCTCCTCCGTAATTCCAACCGTGGCAATCTCCGGATCCGTGTAAATACAGTTTGGCACAATGGGAAGGGACACAAACATGCCGTTGGGCACTACCTCCAGCTTGACGCTGTGAGCCCTTCCCGCGATCTTTTCCACTACGTACGTGCCCTGGGCCGCCGCCACATGGGCCAGCTGTGTCCTGGCAGCCACATCCCCTATGGCAAATACGCCCGGCTCACTGGTCTCAAAATCACTGTTCACTGCAATCTTTCCATTCTGCATTTCCAGGGAAATGTCCTTGCCAAAAAGCTTATCCACATCCGGGCGCCGCCCAATGGCCATCAGCACCTGTCCTGCCCTTGTCTTTATGGGTTCACCCCCATGGTTGGGCGTGATCACACAGCTGAGGCTTCCCTCTTCCTCCATGATCTCAGTGACCGTGGCATCGCAGTATACCTGGATACCTTTGCGCCGAAGCTCCTTTTCCAGTTCCGCCGACATGACGTCATCCATGGGAGCCATCAGGTGCTTCTGCTTTTCCACAATGGTCACGCTGGAGCAGAGATTGCTGAACATGGTTGCAAATTCCACTGCGATCACGCCTCCGCCCATAATGGTCAGGCGGTCAAAATTCCAGTTTTCCGCTGCCAGAAGCCTGTCGCTGTTCCACACTCCCGGCAGGCTTGCCCCAGGTATGTCGTTCATCATGGGGACGGCTCCTGTTGCTATTATGACTGCATTTCCCTGAAGAAATTCGCGTCCGCCTTCCGCCAGTTCTACCTCCACGGTCCTGTCCCTGCGCAGGGTGGCTGTCCCGTGTATGATCTCCACTTTCTCCCGGTCAAATCCGGCCTCTATGCCTTCGCGGTATTTTGCCACGGCCTGCTTTTTGTATTTCTGCATCTTTCCGAAATCAAAGGCAATAAAGTCCGTTGATACGCCAAACACATCGCAGTTCTGCATCATATGGAACATGTTGGATGCATGAAGCAATGCTTTTGTGGGGATACAGCCCCTGTTGACGCAGGTACCGCCTATTTTCTTTGCCTCAACCAGCGCCACCGAAAGGCCAAACTGCGATGCCTTTTGTGCCGCTGTATATCCGCCTGGTCCTGCCCCAATGATTACCACGTCAAAATTTCTTGCCATATCAAATCTCCATTTCTTTTATGTAACTGTTCAGGGCGGCTCATCTTCTTGACCGGAAAACCGGTCAAGAAGCATCGGATGTCCATCCGATGTGAAAATGGGGACGAAAACGGACTTATAAGCAAGCTTAACGCCCGCTTTTGCCCCCATTTTCCCGCCGTCCTGAACTGTTACCCTTTTATTTTAGATCCATCCAAAATGCCTGCAGGCTTTCCAGACCCCATCCCTGTCAATATCGTCCGTAACATAGTCAGCCACTGCCTTCAGCTCATCCACTGAGTTTCCCATGGCGATCCCGATCCCCGCCTCCCGGACAATCTCATAATCATTCATGCTGTCTCCAAATGCAATGGTGTGCTCCATACCGATCCCGTAAAACTCGCAGATACGCATAAGCCCTTTTGCCTTGGACGCCTCCCGTTCCACCACATCAGCTCCCATATTTCCAGAAAACATGGGGAATTTAAAATCCGGAAAATGCTCCTCCATCTCCTTGGCCCCCTGGGGCCCTCCTATGTATGCCAGGGTCCTCACCGGCAGCTCCATCAGCTCCCAGCCATCCCTGTAATTGCGCTCCGACACTCCCCAGCGGATCTCATCCATGCGGGTAACCCCTTCCGGATGAATATAATAATCATATCCTCCCGTGCTGATCCCCATGGAATAGCCATGCTCATCCGCATAGGACAGCAAAGACCTCAGCCGGTCCTTGTCCATCAGATGCTCAAACAGGACATTTCCTCCTGCTACCACCCGGGTGCCGTTCATATGAATGACCCCGTCCGGTTTGATGATATCGCAGTACATGGAACTCATTTCGTGGTCCATGTTTCTTCCGCTGGCAATGACGATCACGGAATCCTTCCTAATATGCTCCAGGGCCTCCATTGCGCTGGGAGGGACCTCCCATGTCTTGTGATCCAGTAACGTCATGTCAAGATCGAAGCTGAAAATCCGCTTTTTTACTGCATTTTCCTGTGTCATTCTTATTTTCTCCTGAATAAATTAAAATTAGGGCTTTTCAAAATGAAAAATCTTTGCTATAATCATAGAGGTTCGAGAACGGAGTATGGCGTAGCTTGGTAGCGCGCTCGGCTGGGGGCCGAGAGGTCGCAGGTTCAAATCCTGTTACTCCGACTGTGGAAACCCTTGATTTTACTGGAAATCAAGGGTTTTTTGTTACCTTGTCATCAGTTTACATAAAGCATTTTCCCAACAATCTTCTAACAATCTTCCAACACTTTTTCTACGCCGGCAGCCGAATCAAGTTATTTTACCTTCTCTTCCGCACCTTTTTCTAATGCAAGTACACTGAATTTTCCACTTAGAACAGAGCCTATGTTACTCTCGGGATACGTTCGGGATACGTTTTCCTTGTGTATTGTAAAAGTTCAATACTGCATAACAGCACTTTCCTTTAGTTTGTAAGCTACCAGTCATATATCCCATCTTCCTTTGTCCGGCAACTCTGCAAATGAATCATTGCTATTATACCCCAAACACAGATAATCTTCAAGATAAGCTGATTGGATACGGTAAAGACACCCAATTCTTTTGGATTTCGCTGTTCCTGACCGAAGCAGTTTGTAAACACTGCTTCGGCTAATACCGAGAATCTGTGTTATCACGGATATAAGACCGGCCACTGCATCTAAACAGTGCCGCAAAGGCCAGATTAAAGCGTTTAAAGCCGGATGTGAATGGCGCATTACTCGACTTGCATCAGAGCATTATATTTATGATGCCAGTCATTATTCACCTTAGAAACATGATACCCATAGATTGCTTTTCTTCTAAATTTGGGTGCAAATATAATATGGTATTTACACATCCAACTCATATGTGTTAATGTATTTTTGTCCATTAGGGCACCCCAAGTTTTTTATTTGTGGCTTGTTAACCTACTTTTATTATAGCTGGAAGTTTTGAATATAACTAGAAGTTTGACTCCCTCCCCCTGTAAAACAGGGTTAAAAACCATCTGGCAACATCACCTTTGCCTGTAATTTACCGTACCAGAGCTTTACTCTTTTGCATGTTTATCATTAATTTGAGCACCCAACACTACTTGTTATCCACAGATACATCATTTTTGCCAAGAGATACACGCAGTATTGATTCATACTTACCCCTTCCCGTTTGGAGTGCTGTGTCAGCTGCCGGTGCAATGATTTCGGCAAACGCAGTTTAAACTGGCCTGAATACTTTTCCAAATCATCCGGCTCCAAAATATCACAGCCTGACTCTAGAGCGTATTTGAAAATAACATACAGCCGGCAGAAAGCAATTTTCAAACAGGCTCTAGCGCTGCTTCCAGCCATGCCAACTTTGCATCCTTAACATTGGCTATTGCCGCTTCCATCGTATCCGTGCAAGTAATACGCCCCTTTAAATCAGGATATGACACCACATAACCTCCCTCGGATATATCTTCCACTGTCTCCATTCTGTACCCTCAGCGTACAAGGAAGCTTGATATATTCATCAATCGTTCCCATGATCTGACGCCCCACTTCCCACAACTTCCTTTACCATCTGGACATATACTTTTTTAATCGGCTCATGCTTTGGGTTCGTTATCGGCATACAGCCTGGCTTACAAAATGTATTAGGTTGTAACCACCTCCGAACTCCTTTGGGACCATCTGCTCCACCGTTGTATCCCCAGGGCAGCGAAAGACGCTTTTGATTCACTCCAGCCGGCCATAATCAACCTATCTCATGGTCTTTCTTGCATCCAAACCGGCAAAGTTAAGCATAGGAGCCATTTATACGGATGACAGGGGTGGTGATCACAGCAGATGTTCGGCAGTCTGAACTCCATGGAAATACACATATATAAAAGTCACGGCCTTTAGAAACCAGGACCGTGACTTTTCTGCATACAGATAATAACTTCCACTCACACATCTAAAGAACCGATGTCAAATCCTTCACACTGGACCTCACAACCAGCCGCCCGGTGATCTGCGTTTTCATAGGCATGAAACGCGGATCCTCAATCAGCTGCATCAGTTGGATGACAGACTGCTTGCCCATGATGTTCCGCTGCACATGGATGGTGGTGAGGGCAGGGGAACTGATCGAGGAATAGGGGATGTCGTCAAAGCCCATAAGGGACACATCCTGGGGGATTTTATATCCCTTTTCCTTCAGGGCCTTCATTGCCCCCAGCGCTATGGTATCATTCTCAGCGAAAAAGCAGGGCGGAAGGATTGGCTTTTGCTCCAGAACCCGTGCAAAATCATCCCGCGCCCCCAGCATGGTGGGTTTTACACGAAATTCATTGCGCGGGTCAAAATGGAAATCCATTTCTTTTACGTATTTGATAAAAGCATCGTGTCGCTCGTTGAAGTTCTCGGCTCCCGTGGTACTGCCCAGGTAGCCCAGTTCGGTGTGTCCGCATTTTCTTAAATACTGCAGGGCGATGTACACATTCTCTCCATTGTTCATGCATACACTGCTGCAGTAATGGTTGGGAACCGTATTATCCACCACCACATAAGGGATGGGGATGGAATCCAGATGTACGAAATCCTCCCTCATGACTTCTGTGGCAATCAAGAACATTCCGCAGTATTTGCTGTAATCCAGCGAATCAAGGGCGGATTTAAGGCCTGTCTTTACCACGGTCAGGGTCATGCCAATCTGCTCTGCACGGAGCTGTTCTTCAATTGAATCAATAATCATGGTAATAAACCCCTGGTTCTCTTCTACCAACAGACCGCTTTTATAAAATTTCACCACAAGTACATTCTTACCGCTTTTAGGTTTGCGGACAGGAGGCATGTACTGGTAAGTCTTAAGTGCGTCTAATACCTTTTTACGTGTCTCCTCGCTTACCCCTTTTTTACCGTTTAACACAATGGAAATGGTTGCGGGTGAAACACCAATCTGCTTGGCCAGTTCTCTGACAGTCATATGGTTTCTCCCTTTCCGGAATGCAGAAAGAATGCAGTAAACATCTTTAAACAATCCCTGTAACTTACGAATCATACTATGATGAGATTATAGCACACGGTATGAAATGGGTCAATTCTTTACAGAGAAAACAATATGTGTTTACTAAACAACATATAATACAGCAGTAACCAGGGGCATATTATTTTTTGATTTGTTCAACCAAAATGCACAATAAATATAATTTAATATGTAAAATAATAACAAATATGTCAAATATATATTGACACGCCAAAAGAATCGTTGTACTATTTAGTTAACACGTAGGGAGCAGTTCAAATAATGTTTAGTAAACAATTCCAATAAAAAGGAGGAAACGTACGAATGAAAAAAATGAAAAAAGTGGTCAGTGTGATTGCGGCAATTACCGTGGCAGCATCATTGCTGGCAGGGTGCGGCGGTTCAGGCGGTTCAGGAGCCACCACGGCAGCTGAGACCAAGACGGCGGAGACCACGGCGGCGCAAGCAGAGACAAAAGCAGCACAAGCAGAAACCGCAGAAGCAACAGCTGCAGAGGAAAACCCGGTGGCAGGCAAAAAAGTAGCTTATATCATGCTTCTGCCATCCGCAACCATCTTCCAGATGTGGAAGGATTCCTGCGCATCCCTTTGCGATGCCCTGGATGTAAAGTTTGATTTCTTTTTCTGTGACGGTGATTTTAACAAGTGGCAGGACACCATCCGTACCTGTGCATCTGCGGGATATGACGGACTGCTGGTCAGCCATGGCAACCAGGATGGTTCTTATGTATTCTTAAAGGAGATCACAGAGCAGTATCCGGACCTGGAGATTGTTACATTTGACACTCAGTTTTACACCGATGGCGAGTATCAGAAGCTTCCGGGCGTTACCCAGATGTTCCAGCAGGATGAGTCTCTGGTAACCGTTCTGCTTGACCAGATGATCGAGGAGTACGGTGAGGGCGTCCGCCTGATTAAGGTATGGAGAGGCCCTAACTACAACAGCCCGTTTGACCGCCGTGAGGTCGGCTGGCAGAAATATGAGGCGGAAGGCAAGATTGTGACGGTAGGCGAGGTACAGCCGCTGCAGGATTCAGTTGATTCCGCCAATACGGTTACAGCCGCATATCTCCAGGGCGTTAACCGTGCGGATGTGGACGGCATCATTGCTTATTATGATCTGTACGGCCAGGGTGTTTATAATGCAATTGCTGAGAATGACAATTTTAATGGCAAGAATGGCGATGCACTTCCCATGGCGTCTGTTGACATTGACCCGGTCGACATTACCAATATGCAGACCCGTCCCGACATCTGGACCGCGGCAGGCACCACTGACTGGACCATGAACGGAGAAATCGGAATGCGTATCCTGATGCTGCAGCTTGCAGACCAGTATGACAAGATTTTTGACCCGGCAACCGGAAAGAACGGTGTGGACGTGGTAGAGGTTCCGGGAACCGCAATCAAGGCTGATGCGCTTCAATCAGATTCCACAGTAGAAAACCTGGGGACTATCGCAGGTGAAACTTACGGTAACCTGGACTATCTGTCTGAAGCAGACTGGATGCCAAAGGATTTAATCCACTAATAAGCTGACAGTGAAAAACGAGGTTTTCTTTCGCACACAAAACCATAGGCAATCGTTTTTTAAAGGGAAGCGCGGGTTTTGGCCTGCGTTTCCTTTTTTTAAAAAGATTTTATCGCTGAAAAGAGGGACTCCATGGATAGGATCAAATTAGAGACAAAACGTGTTTCCATTGAATTTCCAGGTGTCAAAGCACTTGATGATATTGATTTTGAAGTGACAACCGGTGAAATCCGCGCAGTGGTTGGAGCCAACGGCGCGGGCAAGTCAACGTTGATGAAGGTGCTGGCAGGGGCCAATTCCAATTATACGGGGGAAGTGTTCTTAAATGATAAAAAGGTTGAGATCAGAACACCGGTGGATGCAAAAAAACTGGGAATACAGATTGTTTATCAGGAAGTGGATACTGCATTGTATCCTACTTTATCAGTGGCAGAGAATATTGTCCAGAACGATATGGTCATGGGAAAGAGCGGCTATATCGTAAACTGGAATAAGGCATATAAACAGGGGCGCGCGGCCCTGGACCGGCTGCATATCAGCCGTGACCAGGTGGATGAACATGAGCTGGTACAGAACCTGTCCCTGGCTCAGAAACAGATGGTGCTCATTGCCAAGGCTATCCGGTCAGAATGCAATTTTCTGATTCTTGACGAGCCGACAGCTCCTTTGAGCAATACGGAAACAGAGGAACTGTTCCGTATTGTGCAGCATTTACATAAAACAGAAAATATAGCAATTCTTTTTATCTCCCACCGGTTAAATGAAATTCTGGAAATATGTGAGAATTATACGGTGATGCGAAATGGTAAGATCATTGACACAACGCCGGTAACAGGGCAGACAACCACAAAAGAGATTGTGGAGAAAATGCTGGGACGTGCCTTTGAAGAAAATTTTCCAAAAGAAGCCTGTGAAATCGGTGAAATGCTGTTTGAAACCCTGCATTTATCCGGCGCACGCGGCAAGGTAAAGGATGTTTCCATCCAGGTAAAGAGCGGCGAGGTGGTTGGAATCGCAGGTCTGGTGGGCGCAGGCAAATCCGAACTCTGTAAAACCCTTTTCGGCGCATTTAAAATGACCGATGGCAAAATCATGCTTAAGGGCAGGGAGTTGAAGATAGCAAACCCATCGGGCGCAGTGAAGAACCGCATGGCCCTGGTGCCTGAGGAAAGACGTAAAGAGGGGGTTTTGGTTCATGAAAATGTCAGTTTCAACTTATCAGCCGCATGCCTCTCCCGATTTTGTACCGGTCCTTTTATCCGCAGGCGAAGGGTTGACGCCAATGCCAAACGGTATGTAGAGGACCTTGGAATCTCCACGCCCAGCGTGAGACAGCAGGTAAAAAATCTTTCCGGCGGTAACCAGCAAAAGGTTGCGGTTGGAAAATGGCTGGCAGCGGACTGTGATATCTATATCTTTGACGAACCCACAAAAGGAGTGGATGTGGGAGCAAAGCAGGATATATTCCATCTGATCAACCAAATCGCCAAACAGGGCCACGGAGTGATCTACGCATCCTGCGAAAACTCTGAGCTGCTGTCCTTAACAGATCGGATGTATGTGATGTATAACGGAACGGTGATGGCGGAACTGGAGACAGCTAAGACCACGGAGGATGAGATCATGTACTACTCGGTTGGCGGAACAGATAATAAAAACCGGATTCAATAGACAGGAGGGATACTGTAGCAATGAAAAGTCGTACAAATGTTAAAAGGTTTCTAGTGGATTGGGCTGCAGTCCTGGCATTGCTTGTTTGCTTTATCGCATTTACAGGGTATAAAGGAAGCGCCTTTATGTCGGGAAGCAATATGGTTAATATCCTTAGGGCAATGGCCATCAATACGGTATTTGGAATCGCAGCAACCATTACCATGGCACCGGACGGATTCGATATGTCTGCCGGAACACTGGCAAGCTGTTCTGCCTATGTGTTCGTATCAGCCTATCTGTGGCTTGGGATGTCCCTGGGGATGTCCATCATTACCTGTATTTTTGCTACCCTGGTCATGTACCAGCTGACCATGTTCCTGATCCTTGTGTGCAAAATTCCGGACATGCTTGCCACTTGTGCACTGATGTTTGTCCATCAGGGTATCGGTCAGTGGTATATTGGCGGAGGCGCAGTATCCACGGGCATGAAGACCTCCTGGGGGGCTATGCCTGCCCGCACCGCTCTTTCGGAATCATTTTCAGCCATCGGACGTGCGCCGTGGATTATCATTATCATGCTGGGATGTGTGTTTGTGGCTTATCTTTTCCTTAATTTTACCAAACATGGCCGTTATCTTTATGCCATGGGCGGAAACAAGGAGGCCGCCAAGCTGTCCGGCATCGATGTTAAGAAGTACCGCTATCTGGCAGGTATGATTACCGCAGTGTTCATTGCGGTCGGCGGTATCCTGGTGGCATCCAGAGGAAGTTCCGCACAGGTTATGTGCTGTGACAATTACCTGATGCCTTCGCTGGCAGCTGTTTTCGTGGGACGCACCGTAGGCGGCGCGGAGAAGCCCAATGCGCTGGGAACCATGATTGGCGCCATGCTGGTGTCCACGCTGGAGAACGGGCTTACCATCTGTGCTGTCCCGTTCTATGTTCTGCCTGCAGTAAAGGGCGCTGTTCTGGCACTTGCGCTTATTGCAGCTTATGCATCTAAGAGAGAAGATTAAGTGGGAGGTTACTACATATGTCAAGATTTAATCATTATTTTCAGATGAATGTGGATGATGTTATCGAATACACGCTGGAGAAGGCAGGGGAGATTCCCTGGGACCGCGATTCCATGGAAGCAATCGTACCATCGTCCCATGGCAACTTAAACTATGTGTACCGGGTCTGGGACGGCAAAGGCCATTCCATCTATATCAAGCAGGCGGGAACCGAGGCCAGGATATCCAAGGATATGAAGCCTTCCAGGGACAGAAACCGCCTGGAATCCGAAATCCTTATGCTGGAAGATAAGTTCGCGCCCGGTATGGTGCCTCATGTGTATTTCTTTGATACCATAATGTGCGCCTGCGGAATGGAAGACTGTTCTGACTATGCGGTCATGCGGGATGCCATGCTGAGACATGAGACTTTTCCAAAGTTTGCTGAAGACGTATCCACCTTTATGGTAAATACGCTGCTGCTGAGCAGCGACATTGTCATGGACCACAAAGATAAAAAAGAGCTGGTTAAAAAGTTTATTTCACCGGACCTCTGTGATATTACGGAAAAACTGGTACTTATGGAGCCTTACAATGACTTGAATAACCGCAACAATGTATATGCGCCCAATGGGGATTTTGTAAAAAGGGAGCTTTACGGTGACGAAGCCCTTCATTTGGAAGTTGCAAAGCTTAAATTCCGTTTTATGACTGATGCCCAGGCTCTTTTGCAGGGGGACCTTCACACCGGCTCGATCTTCATCCGTCAGGACGCCACAAAGATTTTCGACTCTGAATTCGGGACCTACGCCCCCATGGGCTATGACATCGGCAATGTGATCGCAAATCTGATTTTTGCATATGACAACGGCCTTTCCACGGATGACGCACCTTTCTGCGGCTGGATTTTAAAGACCATTGAGGAAACAGTGGATCTCTTTATAGAAAAGTTCAGCAAAAAGTATGATGAAGCGGTAACCGAACCCATGGCCAAGGTAAAAGGATTCAAGGCGTGGTATTTTGACGGTATACTTCGGGACACTGCGGGTTACGCGGGAACAGAACTGCATCGCAGGACCGTGGGCATGGCCAATGTTGTGGATGTGACAACAATAACGGATGAAAAAAAGCGCCTTCTTGCGGAACGGATCAATATCCTGGCCGGAAAAGACTATATCATGAACCAAGGTTCCTTTAGGACCGGTGCCGATTTTGTGGCAGCGGTAAAAAGGGCAAAGGAAGCGGCGGAAAAGACACTTTGAAATGGACAGCATCATACAAAACTGCTCTTAAGGTAAAGGAGGCATGAAGCCATGACGGTTGAAGAATTTTTTGACAAAGTAATTACGGTCCGCATGAAGGAGGACAGGAGCGCGCTGGATATTATTGACCAGACCCTTCTTCCGGGCACCATTAAACGAATCCGGATCAGCACAAAAGAGGAAATCTGGGAGGCCATCAAGAAGCTGAAGGTACGGGGGGCGCCGGCCATCGGAGCAGCGGCCGCCTATGGAATCGCATTGCTGTCCTCACGCATCACCGCGGACCGGTACGAAACCTTTTATCCGGAATTTAAGGAATTAAAGGATTACCTGGCTTCCTCCAGGCCCACTGCGGTCAATCTGTTTTGGGCGCTGAACCGTATGGACAGAACCGTGGCTGCCAATCAGGAAAAGGATGTTGCAGAGATTAAGGAACTTCTTTTTCAGGAAGCAGATGCTATCCGTGAGGAAGATGTCCAAATCAGCCGAGTGATCGGAGAGATTGGTTTTGGACTGTTAGAGGAGCTTAAGCAGGAGGGAAAAGAGATTGGCATCATGACCCACTGCAATGCAGGCACACTTGCCACTGCAAAGTACGGCACCGCAACGGCCCCCATGTACATTGCACTGGAAAAGGGCTGGCCGGGAACGGCCATGCACGTTTATTGTGATGAGACCAGGCCGCTGCTCCAGGGCGCCCGTCTTACCTCATTTGAACTGTATAACGCAGGTATCACAACAACTCTGCAGTGTGATAACATGGCCTCTATCCTAATGCAGTCCGGAAAGATAGATATTATTTTCGTGGGCTGTGACCGGGTTGCAATGAACGGTGATTCGGCCAATAAGATCGGAACCAGCGGCGTGGCGATTCTGGCAAAGCATTATGGGATTCCCTTCTATGTGTGCGCGCCCACATCCACCATTGATATGGACACACCAACCGGAAAGGAGATTCCCATTGAGATGCGAAGCCCCGATGAGGTGACACAGATGTGGTATAAGGAGCGTATGGCTCCTGAGGGTATCCATGTGTATAATCCTGCCTTTGATGTGACGGACCATTCGCTGATAACAGGCATCATCACGGAAAAGGGAATGTGCCACGCACCCTTTGACAAGGCGTTTGAAATACTGGGAATCGGAAAGTAGGAGGAACATGATATGCTTGAGGTATTAAAAGAACAAGTGGTTGCAGCGGCAAAGGAAGCGGACCGGCTTGGCATGTGCAAACATAAGTCGGGCAACTTCAGTATATATGACCCGGAAACAGGGTATGCGGTCATCACACCCAGCGGGGTGTCCAGGGATGTGCTTACAGCAAAACATATTTGTGTCATGGATCTGGACGGCAAGGTGATTGAGCGGCTGGAGGATTTAAAACCGTCCAGTGAGGCCATGATGCACCTGTATATTTATAAGGAACGAAAAGACATTCTGGCAATTGTACATACACATGCCCGGTATTCAACTGCATTTGCCATCATGAACAAGCCGATTCCGCCTATTGCGTATGAAAGCGCGTACCTGGGGAAAACGGGCATGGTTCCCGTGGCGCCCTACGGAAGGGCGGGAACCGTTGACCTGGCATGGAAGGTGGCAGATGTTATGAAAGATCACGAAGTCTGCCTCATGGAAAGCCATGGCGCCATTGCGGCAGGAAGCAGCCTTGAGGATGCCTTCTTAAAGGCACAGTATGTGGAGGAAATTGCTGAGATGTATTATATTACCCTTGCCAGCACAGGCGGAGCCGAGCCAAAAGCGCTGCCTGTGGAAGAACTTGAGAAATGGGCCTATCCAAAAGAAATCATTCTCTAAGGAGGACGCTATGAAAAAGATAATCAATGCCCCCGAGCAGTATACGGATGACATGCTTAACGGTATTTACGCGGCGCACCCCGATATGGTTAAATACACTGAAAATGATTTGCGCTGCTATTGTATTGCGCAGAAAAAGCAGGGCAAGGTGGCAATCATAACAGGCGGAGGAACCGGGCATCTGCCCCTGTTCCTTGGCTATGTGGGCGAAAACCTGCTGGACGGCTGCGGTGTGGGCGGCGTGTTCCAGTCTCCTTGTGCAGAGCAGATATATAATGTGGCAAAAGAGGTGGAATCAGGAGCCGGAATCCTGTTCCTCTATGGGAACTATACAGGCGATATCATGAATTTTGACATGGCGTCCGAACTGCTGGAAATGGATGACATTAAAACCGCAAGCATTGTGGGTGCGGATGATGTGCTCTCCAATAAGGATGTGGCGGTGCGCCGGGGGGTGGCAGGCATATTCTTCATGTATAAATGTGCCGGGGCCAGAGCCGCCCGGATGGGGACACTGGAAGAGGTACTGGCAGCAGCAAAAAAGGCAAAAGACAATACCCGCACCGTTGGCTTTGCCCTGACTCCCTGTATCATCCCGGAAATCGGCCGCTCCAATTTCACACTGGCAGACGGCGAGATGGCATTTGGAATGGGCATCCATGGAGAACCGGGTGTATGGAACGGGCCGGTGAAGACCGCGGATGAACTGGCCGGCGAGTCGGTGGACAAAATATTAAGTGATATGCCTCTGGGTGCAGGTGAGGAAGTCTGTGTGCTGATAAACGGACTGGGCGCAACCAGCCAGGAGGAGCTGTACATCCTTTCAGGAAGCGTACACAAGCTTCTGAATAAAAAGGGTATCAGGATCCACCGTACTTTTGTAGGCGAATATGCCACCAGCATGGAAATGGCCGGGGCATCTGTTTCCATCTGCCGTATGGCGGATGAAGAGATGAAACAGTGGATAGATATGCCTGTGCACACGCCGTTTTACACCCAGGTATGATGATTCCGGATCTGTGAAGGAGGAAAAGGATGGACAGCATAAGATATCATGAACTCCCTGCATTCTTTCAGGGTGCAGCGGAAATCTTTGCAGAGAAAAAGGAGGAACTCTGTGAGATGGATGCAAAAATGGGTGACGGAGACCTGGGTCTGACCATGGAGAAAGGCTTCGGTGCCCTGCCCCGGTTAATTCGTGAGAATGGGGAGGATGGGAATATTGGAAAAACATTAATGAAGGCAGGCATGAAAATGTCCGGTCTTGTTCCGTCCACCATGGGTACCCTGATGGCCAGCGGAATCATGGAAGGCGCCAAGGTCCTTGGCGGAAAGGCGGAGATGGGGCCAAAAGAGTTTTCTGAATTCCTGGATGGCTTTGCCAGGGGAATTGAACGCCGGGGAAAATGCCGTCCCGGCGACCGGACACTTCTGGACGCAATGGATGCAGCCGCTAAAAAAGCACTGGAAGCCAGCAAAGACGGAGCGGATATGGTTACGGTAATCCATGCAGCTGTGGAAGGTGCAAGGGCCGGTGCCGCAGCCACCAAAGATATGCTGCCCAAGTTTGGTAAAGCCGCAGTGTTCTCAGCCAGGGCCAAAGGGATTCCTGACCAGGGGGCGGTGGCGGGACAGTATTTGCTGGAGGGAATGGAACGATATTTCCTTTCATAAAATCATTATGGAGCTGTCGGGAAACAGGCAGCTCTAAAAAAATCCCCCTAGATATTTCTATCCGTGGGGAAGCGTTCGTCACATTTCCGGGCTCCGATCAACTCCATGTCAATCGGAGCTCATCCCCTGCGCCCATTCTCTTTTTAGAATCCGCCTAACTATATGGAAACTAAATATTCAAGTTTAAAATATGATTTGACAGTCTAGTTAAATACCGATCCTGCCGCTATGAACATCATAATCATGCCTACTGTTTCAATGACCTTTTAATTACATCATCTCCTGCCGGCAATTATTTTTCAAAATATGCCCATGGTATCCGGTAAAGTTTTCCACCAGATATAAAATCCCAAAAAAGGCACCGCAGCACAAAGCCTTACCGCTCCGTACCGCAGCACCTTATTTCTTTTATCCCTTATCCCTTTGCCAGGTATATAAAACATAATACCACCCGCTACCCAGGAAAATATGTCTCCGCATCATATAAAAGTACCTTATCCGAAAATACTTCTCCGTCCACAACCTCTGCAATTACCAGAACGTGGTCTCCCAGGTCGATACACCTGCTCACTTCACAATCCAGCCATGCCGCTGAACCATTGACCACAGGCATTCCTTTTTTATTCACCTCACAGGACACCAGCTTGGACTTGTCCACGTTTCTCCCCGACTGGGTACCACAGATCCTGGCAGCCTGTTCCTGCCCCTCTGCCAGCACGGAAAGCGAAAACTTCTCCTGCTCCCTCACAAGCCCGGCCGTGAGATGGCTGGCACCAATTGCCACTGCCAGCTGGTTGGGATTTGCCGACACCTGCGTCACCCATGCAGCTGTCATTAGATTATATGTTTCATCCTTCTTTGATCCGATCACATAGACTCCCTGGGAAAGGGAATTCATACATTTTGATATGGTTGACATATGATTTCTCTGCCTCCTTGCGCATATTTACTTTTATCGTTCCATGAAACAGCTCTTGAACCTATTCTAGTATCAGTTTGATTATACGCCTTTTGTGCAGATACTTCCATCCTATATTTTGCCTGTCAGCTATCATATTTTGCGCAGATGACTATTAGGCATAATTATCTATTTTAGTGCAGTTAGCCAACCATCCCTATCCATCCTTAATCATCCCTGTTCCCACGCTTTAACTCCAAAGCCCCCGCGGCCAGATATCCATGGCTTTTCCCCTCCGCGCTGTCAGTGATCCAAAATGAATATAGTTTTCCATTTTTCAAAATGAACCTGAGACGTATTTTGTCCCCCGGCAGGTCCAGGAAGTCCCTTGTTTTCCACCGGATCCTGTATTTTGTCCGGTCCTGGGCCATTGTGACACAGTCCGCAGCCGAATAGCCTGGGATCACATTTCCGCCTTCATCCAGGACTTCCACTGCCAGCTCCCCTTTGGGACAGTCTGCATTTACAAACACATACTCTCCCTGATATTTCAGTATTTCTGTGGTCAGTTCCCCCTTTTCGTCCTGCGGTTTCATGGCTGCAAACCCGTCACGCCTCAGTTTTGCGATTCCCATGGCTCCCCCGGAATATTTATGGGTACCAAACACAGGGGATTCTCCTGAAAATGCCGAATAAAAAAACCATATCTCATCTCCCACAACCGTACAGATGCCGTTGGCCGGATGGAGATATCCATAATCCCATTCCCCACATATGCGGGAAGATGACAGGAAATTATCATAGGTCGGCCTGTGGAAATGAAACCCGTCCCTGCTGAATGCCAGTTTCAGATCATTTATCTTTGGCATCCCTGTCTTTTCACACACAAAATTGGGAGGGCCCATAAAAACGGAATAAACACCCAGCATCACACTTTCATATGCCACCGCATCCAGATTGTATAGTTGTGTGTAATATCCCATCTCCGGGTCCGGCTTATCATAGATATCCGTCCTTGCCCAGAATCGGATATCATCCTGCGTCCATTGGCTGCCCCTGAAGAAATCATCTGTTTCATAATATCCCCGCACTCTTACCCGGCTGTCCAGCTTGGAAAATGTCCTCATGCTGTATACCCACTTGTTCCGGAAAGGGTTGTGGAAAAAGGTGGTGTTATCCCCTGAAGGACCTGTCTGCCCCGCCTCCTTCCAGTGGATCCCATCTGAAGATTGGTATAAAACAGTCATCTCCCTGGGGGGAATGGATTGGGGATCGTCATGTGCATGCTTGGGTTTTAAATGATAATATCTGTAGTCTTTGTCAAAACACCTGTAAAAGGTCAGCATTTTATAGCGTTCTTCCAGGTTATCTGTATCCGGGTCCATCCAGACCGCATCCCCATCCCTCATATATCCGGGAACATGCTCCAATACCCGGTCCGTTTTGGAGCCGGATGCAAGTTGGCTTAAACGGGTCCAATGCAGCCCGTCTTTGCTCTCGGCATAGGCGCTGCCGTCAAACCATCCGGCCTGGTACCACATTTTAAACATTCGGTCATAAGTATCATAAAACACGCCTCCATTAAAAGGGCTGGCACAGGTGCAATAGCCATCATTTAATTCCATATCTGTCTCGGGCCGGAAAACAGGGGCTTCTGATGTCTTTGGAGACGGGAACTCGCGGATCAGATCTGTGTGACTAATCAGGAAATCATCCACAAACAGCTGCCTTCCAATTGAAATATCGATGTAGTCCGGTTTATTTTCCAGGTACGGAACCGGCAGCGGCTTGTCCAGCGTCTCCTCCTTGTAACGGGGTGGCCATATATCAGGCAAAATTATATTATTATACAGTCGTTCCATGATACTCCTTTTATTTCTCAATATTACTCTTCAACTGGTTTATACATCACATAGTTCAATACAAAAGCGGTTATAAACCCAATGAGGCATGCAATCAAATACGTTCCAAGCTGCCCGTTTAAATACAGGAGCATGCCCGGCAATGCGGTGATGGACATACCGGTTCCTGCCAGACCCACAATGGAGGAAAATACTCCTGCGCATCCGCCTCCGATGCATCCGCAGATAAAGGGAGTCAGCCTTGGCAGGTTTCCGCCAAAGATCAAAGGCTCTGTGATGCCTAAAAATGCAGGTACCACGGATGTAAAGTAAAGGGACCTCTGCTTTTTATTTTTTGTCTTGAGCGCAGCCGCAATGCCTGCAGCCCCCTGTGCCACGATCGCGCCGCACACCAGTGCGTTAAAGGGATTGGCTCCTGTATTTGCCAAAAGCTCGATCTCAAGCGCCTTAAAGGTATGGTGTAATCCGGTTATGACAACCGCCTGCTGCAGGGCGCCTACCATAAAGCCGCCAATGCCAAAGGGAATATTCATCAGCATGGAGATCAGGACCACCAATCCCTGTTCAACCATGTGCATGATCGGGCCAATCACGATCAGTCCGATAAAAAGACTGCTGAGAAGTGTGATAAACGGGGTTACGATCAGGTCCAGGACATCCGGTACGATTTTTCTCAATCCCTTTTCAATCTTTGCAGCGATCGCGCCCAGGATCAATGCCGGAAGCACCGAACCCTGATATCCTATGATTGGAATGTTCAGCCCCATCAGACTTAAATAGATGGGTTCCACGCTACCGCTTGCCACCTGGTTTGCATTGGGCAGCTGAGGTGCAACCAGCATAAGGCCGATCACAATACCCAGCGCAGGGGATGCGCCAAACCGTTTCATTACAGAATATGTAACAAGAGCCGGCAGGAACGAAAATGCCGTGTCGATCAGAACCTGTGACAGTGTCAGGAATGTGGGGTTTAATTCCACTCCCAGATTGGTGATCAGACTGCGCAGTCCCATAAAAAGTCCTGTTGCAACCAGGATTGGTATGATTGGAAAAAATACATCCCCCAACAGCCTGGATGCCTTTTGAACTGCATTCATGTTCACGGCCGCGGCCTCTGCCTTGGACATCATCTTTCCTGTGTCCATTCCTGTAATCTCAAGCACCTGCTGGTAGACCTTATTTACAAATCCGGTGCCCAGTATGATCTGATGCTGGCCGGATGCAAAAAAGCTCCCCTTTACGCCGTCAATGGCTTCAATTTCTTTTTTATCAAATTCAGATGCATCCTTAAGAACAAGTCTCAGCCTTGTGGCGCAGTGTTCGACATTTAAGATATTCTCCTGACCGCCGATATGTTTTAATATCTCCTGTGCTGCCTGTTTCTCTTTACTCATAATGACCTCCTATAAAATTATGCAACAATGTACGCGCGTTCATTTGATGAAATAAGCTTAGCTCAGAATTAAATCTCTGTCAAGCAGTTTCATAATTTTTGTACCTTTTCATAAAATACCCACATGATTTTTATAAAATATTCACAATAAACTGGAGGTGGATTCACGGATTACCAGTCTTGGAGACAGATTGACCACTTCTTCCTCCAGATCTCCCTCGATTCCCTGAATGACCAGACCGACTGCGTTTTTTGCAATCTCCTCTATGGGGGATGCAACAGAGGTGAGGGTGGGGATCATCTTTTTTGCCAGCAGTGTATTATTATAGCCGCATACGATCACGTCCTTTGGGACGCTGATCCCACGCTCCACCAGTGCTTTTATCACATCACTGGCAGCAATGTCGCTGTGTGCAAACCATGCAGTGATCTTAGACGGGTCGTGGGATTCAAAATATTGATCAATGATTTCATAGGCCTTTTGATTTTCTGCTGTCTCATGCTGGCTGCACTCCACAATGGCTTTTATCTTCAGTCCGTTTTTTTCAAGCTCATCCCGAAAGCCTTCCAGCTTATTGTTGCCTGCCAATGATCTCAGCGGTCCTATATACCCCACATTCCGGTGACCTAGTTCGCAAAAATGGCGCGCCACCTGCATGCCGCCCTCCTCCGAACTTATAATGATATTTTTCTTATCCGTAAGTTTAAAAAGACTTACCAGGGGTACGCTGATCCCGCTGTACAGCTTCCTGTTAGGCGTTCCGATAGGCCTGACAATGATTCCGTCCACTTTCCTGCGCTTAAAGCCATTGATGATATTGGCTTCCCTAGCCCGGTCTCTCTGGGCATCCCCCAGGATCACGCTATAGCCGTAGATCTCCGCCTCATGTACAATGGCGGTCATAAGGGATGCATACAATGGATTGGATAAATCTGAAAACAGCACTCCGATAATATTGGTCCTATTCCCCGCCAGGCTCTGGGCCACCTGATTCGGCTCATATCCCAGCTTTTTTACCCAGTACATGACATGACTGCGCGTCTCCATCTTGATGGAAGGGTGATTGGATAAAACCCTTGATACAGTTGCCCGTGATACATTTGCCGCCTTGGCGACATCTTCCATTGTAACCATGCTACCTCCCGTATTACATAAACATTCTGTTTTCAGTATACTTTTTTTTTGCAGGATATGCAATGTGAAAAATGATTCCCCATCGGTTTCAGCAAAAAGATACCATCCGGCAGATAATAGTCTTCCTGCCTGATGGTATCTTGATTTTCCGGTTCAATCATATATAGTTATATCTTTGTCAGGTTATAAAGTGTCCTCTCTAACAAAGCATACACCTTTTCAAAGGAATCCATATAGAGGTGTTCATTGGGTGTATGGCAGTCCCTATAGGTGGCCGCCGTGGTGACCACATCCATATCCGGTATCCGCTGTTTTAAGATCACACAGTCATTCCCTCCATGGCTGATGTTAACCACAGGTTCCGTCCCAAACAGTTCACAATAGGTTCTTACCATAACATCTCTGATAGGAGAATGCTCTTCCCAGTCCCATCCATAGTCAAATTCCTCCTGTTCCACCTTCCAGTCCCTCAGTATCAGGTAGGTTCTCATTTCTTCCTTCAGAGCGTCTCCTTGTTCCTTTTCCTCAGATGATATCACTGAATAGATTCTGATTGCATCATCCTGGGTATAAATTTTTTTAACGGCAACGGAACACGATACCTCATGATGGAAGGGTTTTCTGTTTCTTGCTCCGTAGGGGACCAGGTAAATACTGTGGATCAGATTATCGCTGCATTCTTTTGTCAGCATAAGGTTGGTCTGAGGAGTTACCGAAAAAGCGCGTATCCTTATGTCCGGGTCACACTCCCTGTACTCCCTTCGTATCAGGTCCTGCTGCTGGTTCAGGATCTCCCGCATCCGACATTCGTCACCTGATTCCAGAGAGATCACGGCCCTGCAGCTCTCTGCTATTCCCGAGCCCAGCCGTTCCGCACTAACCACCCTGGCATCCATTTCCTTGTTAAGGAAATGAAGTACCCTAAATGTCATCTTGATCGCACAGATCCGCTCCTTTGGTATGCTCTCTCCCTGGCTTCCCCCGCGCAGCCCATCCACTACTATTTCATATGTGTTCCCACTGATTGTTTCCCTGTTCACAGGAAGGGCTGAGGTCATCTCTATTTTGGTGGTGGTTCCCATTCTGAACACCCCTTCCTCCCCTGCATCTAATCCAATCACCCGCCGGGATCTGATCTGGTTGATATCAAAACCTTTCATTCCATCCATTCCCGTCTCTTCCTGCGTGGTAAACAGGCATTCCAGGGGTGGATGCACCAGGCCGTCATGGTTAAGAAGTGTGAGCATAACGGCAACCGCACACCCATTGTCCGCCCCCAGGGTGGTGCCATTGGCCCTCAGGATATTTCCCTCTGCCACAAGTTCAATGGGATCCTTGTTAAAATCATGGGATGACCACTCTTCTTTTGCTCCGACCATGTCCAGATGCCCCTCCAGCAAAATAGGAGGCAGGGCTTCAAATCCCTTGCTTGCGTCCTTTCTCACCAGAACATTATACATATGGTCCTGATAATACCACAATCCCCTCTTTTTAGCAAACTCCACTATATATCCGGAAACTTCCTTTTCATTTCCCGTGACCCTTGGTATCCGTGATATGTCCTCAAAAAATTGGTATAATGCCTGTGGTTCCCTGTCTGTGATTAAGTACCTGTCCGTCATATACTTTTCCCCGTAATTCTGTAGTCTGTAAGTTCTACTTCAGGCTTTCTATGGCCTGATTCACTCCGTCTATTACCATATCCGCGCATTGCTCTGCGCTCATCTGTCCATAACTTTGAGACTGGATCGTCAGCAGGAAAATCCCGTCATCGGAAGACAGGACACTGTTGGAAAATACTATATCCATCATATACCCGCCCCAATCCATCACATGCTCATTGGCCTTTGCCGCAAGGCTGTCGGAAAGGTCCAGCGCAGCAAGCCCCTTCGCATTGCAGGGTACTCCCCGGCTGTCCCCAAGGAAACGTGCACCCTCTTCGCTTCCAAACAGGTATTCTATGAGCATTGCCGCTTCCTTTGGATGCTTAGTGGTAGCAGGAATTGCCAGGCACTGAGATATTTTCAGCAGTCCGCCATGATAATCTCCCATCTCCAACATAGGCCCAATGATACATTCCCCATCCTCCAGTGCTTCCTGATGCTTCTGCAGATTGCTGTCCCACATATAGATGCCTGCATAATGTCCGTCAATCCAGTTTTGGTTCGTGTCAATCAGATCCGCTCCATCTCCGGCCATCTTTTCTGAGCTTGGAAGTACATGATTGTCTTCCAGCATTTTCATAAACTCAAATCCATCTATCAGCTCTTCCCTGGAGTATTGTAATTCCATGTCATCCACCCATGGTTTCCCATATTTGCACTCCAGGAAATACATCATCATATATATTTTTTCGTTTTCAAGGATCACCAGAGGATAATAGCTTCCATTTTCATATTCAGAAAACTTCTTTCCTGCTTCCACCAGTTCATCCAGAGTGGAAGGGATGGGAACTCCTATTTTATCAAATGTTGTCTTATTCCAGAAAAATACACGTCCGGTTTTTGAAATAGGAACAGCCTGGAGAGAGCCGTTGATAGTATAAAAGTCCAGGTCTGACTGCTCATAAGCGGTCAGGTCCAGCACATCCGATACAGTATTTAGATCCAGAAAGGTGTCACCCTTGGGTGAATAGTCAAAAATCCAGTTCATATTCATCTGAAGCACATCAGCCGCCACCTTGGAGTTTAAAGCCAACGCAATCTTTTCCTGGTGCCCGCTGTAGGCTTCATATTCCGGCTCCACATGGATATTGGGATGCAGTTCTTCAAATGCATGTATTCCCTTTAACGTGGCCTCGTGCCTACTGTCCCCTCCCCACCAGTTCATGCGGATCGTAGCTTCCCCCTCTGATTCCTCTGATGTTCCTTCCTTTCCCCCTGTTTCAGAGGGTTGTCCCTGTTTCTCTGTCTGCGCAGCTGCCCCCGCTGCCGAGGACGGAGCCGCACTGGGCATACACCCTGTCAGGGATGCTGCCAACAGGCCAGTTAATACTGCCAATGCCAATTTTTTTCTCATAATCGTCTTCTCCTTTTATTTATTCCATCCCTCAGGAAGGTATTTTTGGGTGTTCCGTATCATATCATCAACCAGCCGGACGATTGCCTCCTTGTCCCTGCATTTTGCCCTGACCAGCGGATCTCTCATAAATGCTTCCACTACAAGAGTTCTGTCATATGTTTTTGATGCCTGAAGGATCCGTTTGTGATTCTCCAGATGGGGCAGGATCAGATTCCGAATCCCTTCCGGCAGCGCTCCAGCCGACACAGGTCTAACATGGTCTTTATAAAATACAGCGTTTGTCTCCACCACGGATCCAAGAGGCAGGTCCGGGCATTGGCCTGTATTGGGAAGATTTACATTGCTGACCAGTCTGTCCAGTCCTGTAAGGGCCTTTATAAGAAGGATTCCCTCCTCCCCGGACGGCTCCATATCCACATCCATTTCTCCTGATACAAGTTTTTTACTTTTTTCCAGTTTTTCTTCTAGATTCCGCTTGCGCCACTGTACTGTGGTCAGTCCAAATTTCCAGCTTTCAACGGTTTCCGGATCATTTAGGTACCAGTCCCCCGGCATAAACTCTGCCAGATGGCGGTCCCCCGCAGCGGCGATCATGCCATACCGCCTGAACAAATCAAATTTCACACGGTGAGCACAGCAAAATGTAGAATTAGCCCAGTTCCTATCAGGATCATCAAAACCTTCCTCATAATGTCCATCTATGAACTCCTCATAGATGGGGAACAGATCAATTCCTTGATAGAAGGCCTCACTGAACCATGTAAAATGGTTAATACCCTGAACATTTACAATAATTTCTCTTCTCTGAATATCCTTGATCCCCAGTTTCAAAGAACAAATATCAGCCAGAACCCTCTGTGTACCGAACACTTCATGGCAGCATCCAAAGGCTTTTATTCCCGGAAATACATCATACAGGATCTGTATACAGAGACTCATGGGATTGGTGTAGTTGACGACCCAGGCATTGGGTGCGTATTCCCTAATAGCCTCCCCGATTTCCACAAACATGGGAAGAGTTCTCAGCGCCCTGATCATACCTCCCGGCCCGGCCGTATCACCCACAGACTGGTAAATTCCCAGACGCTCCGGAAGATGGACATCGGATTCCATTTCATCAAATGTTCCCGGCAGGATAGAAATGACCACAAAATCGCATCCCGTCAATGCCGCCTTCAAAGAATCAGCTACTATATAGTTCCACTTCCCCACACTGTCAGACCTGGCATTTACCTTGTTACCGATTATTTCATTGGCCTTAGCTGCCTCCTGATCAATATCATACAGTATGATTGTTCCGCTCATAGAGGGTTCGATTGCCAGGTCGGTCATAAATTTCCACGCCCATCCCCTGGACCCCCCTCCAATATACGCAATCCTGATATCACCGGTTTTTCCATTTTCATAGATCATTTTCTCAAACCTGCCTTTCTTTTTTCAGTCTTTATATATCTATCCCTTGATCCCGCCAGCAGCAATCCCGTCCACAAAGGAACTCTGGGCAAGGAAGAACACAATAAGTGTTGGAACAATTGCCAGAAGCGACATTGCCAGCACACGATTCCACTCAAACCCCGTATCCATATCCATGGACATTCTAAGGAAAATGGACACTGGATATTTGGAAACCGTATTGACGTAGATCAGTGGTCCCATAAAATCATTGGAGGACCACATAAATTGAAACAGTGCGCATGAGACAATAGAGGGTTTCAGCATAGGGGCGATCACATACCATAGCCGTTGAATGACATTACATCCATCGATCTCAGCCGCTTCCTCCAGTTCCCTTGGTATGCCTCTCAGGAACTGGATCAGCATATAAACAAAATAGGTATCTCCCGCAAGCAGAGATGGAATGACCAGGGGGAGATAGGTATCCAGCCAGCCCAGCTGGTTAAAAAGGACGTATTGAGGCACGTTTAGGACAACCTGGGGCAGGAATAAGGTGGACAGCAATATGACAAAGGACGCCCTTTTTCCTGGAAACTCAAATCTGGCAAATCCATAGGCAGTGATCACTGCTGATACGACCGTGACCAGCACCTTAGGAATCACAAATTTATAGGTGTTAACCATAAAATGCAGGAAATTCATATTCTCGTATCCCGCCATTCCCTTTTTATATCCGCTCAGCGTTGGGGCACGAGGTATAAAACCCGGGTTTGAAAATATCTCCGAATTTGTCTTAAAGGAGGCTCCCACCATCCAGACAAGAGGGTATACCATAAGAAATCCAACAATGATCAGTACGGTATACCTGAAAAATGTATTGATCGTATTTCTGGTCTTTCTGCTCATGCCCCTACCTCCCATCCTCATCTGAGTAATAGACCCAATACTTCTGGCTTACAAAGGCAACCACAGTAAATGCCATAATGACAAAGAACAGCAGCCACGCAATCGCGCTGGCCATACCCATCTCATAGCTCTTAAACGCATTATTATACACCAGCAATGAAACCAATGTGGTGGATCTAAGAGGACCTCCCTGGGTTATGATATAGGGACTGTTGAACTCCTGGAATTTATGGCAGAGCTGTGTTACAAAATTATAAAATATAACCGGAGTTATAAGCGGGATGGTGATACTGAAAAATTCCCTCCATTTTCCTGCCCCATCAATGGAAGCGGCTTCGTAAAGATCAGTGGGAACTCCCTTTAAGGCTGCAAGAAAGATGACCATGGGGGAACCAAACTGCCACACCTTTAACAGCACAATGACAAAGAATGCTCCATCCGGTTTTCCCAGCCAATTATATGGCTCAATAGAAAACCAGGCCAGAGCCATATTGACCAGTCCTTCTGTCTTAAACAGGAACCGCCACAGAACAGCAATGGACACAGAGCCGCCCAGTATGGAGGGAATATAGTACGCCACACGAAAAAACTTAACCCCCCTGATCTTAAAGTTTAAAATATAAGCAATAAACAGCGCAAAGATCAACTCCAGCGGAACTGTTATAAACGCATATTTAAAAGTTACGGAAAAAGCTTTGATCATCAGCGGATCCTTTAGTATTTTTATGTAATTTCCAAATGCTGTAAATGTCGGTGTGCGAAACAGATTGTAATCATAAAAACTGTAAATCATGGATGAAATAAATGGGTACAGTTTAAAGATGACAAACCCCAGCCACCATGGAATGATAAAAAGTAATCCATAATTTTTCTTCAAAAACCTTTTCACTGTCACTCCTCCTTAACACCTTTGTCTATTCGCACTAAATATCCCTCGCACCTGAGATTATTTTATAACATTTGCACAATAATTGCCAATATACAATGTTCATTGCAACTATTGAAAAAATCAATGGTATTGTTTACAATAAACTTAATCTGCAGTATTGCTTTTGTCAATTAAAGGTTGGGGAGGATATGCCATGGATCTAAGACAATTAAACTATATAACCGTTATTGCAGAAGAACTAAATCTCACAAGGGCAGCGGAACGCCTTTTTGTTTCCCAGTCCACGCTCAGTCTATACCTGAGCAGGCTGGAGAAAGAACTGGGCATACGGCTTTTCAGCCGGAAAAACAATCGCCTTGTCATCACCGCCAAGGGTGAACTCTATGTGGAAACTGCCAGGAAGATGCTGGACATGCAAAAGGAACTGTATGAACAGCTTCATATCAATCAACATGAAATGACCCTGAATCTGGGTATCTCCTCCCTATTCATGCTGAAGATCTTTGCTGAGGTCTTTCCCCGATTCAAACCTCTTGCCCCACATTTTAATGTAAATGTGACCGAAGGGCGGGCCACCGCACTTTTACGTAGGCTGAGCGAGGGATCGCTGGATGTGGCAATTGTGGGGCGCGATAAAATAATACAGGATGAGAATTATCAGATTCAGGTACTGCGAAGGGAAGAAATGTTTCTTGTACTCCCCCCTTCCCATCCCCACGCATATGCAGCTTCCTCTGACTATTCCGATCCTCCCACGGCTGACATGTCCCTGTTCTGCAACGAAAATTTCACATTGTCCCCCCATGACACCTGTGATTACCAGATCGCACAGAGATTGTTTCATGATCACCATATGAACGCCAATGTCATATGTGAATTAAACAACACCCTTTCGCTTTGCCAAATGGTAATGGACGGACTCTGCCTGTCTGTGATTCCCGCCTACTGTATCCCCCGGAATATGGGACTTTTAGTCTGCCGTCCTCCCCAGCCCTATTACCGCTATCTGCTTTGCTTTCAGCACAAAGGGCAGAAAATGTCCAAGGAGGGAATTGCCCTGTTAGGTATGCTCATTGATACCTACAACCATTACTATGAGTAGGAATGTGGAGGATGCGATCAGCAAAATCCATAAAATAAGAGCGCTGCCGGCAACTTTCTCAAGCTGCTGGAAGCGCTCTTTTAAACCTCATCTAACTCTCACTCAAATCTCATGTAATTCCAGTATCTAATTCCTCTTTCACCGCCCTTATCTTGCCAGTTCCTGGGCTACCCCGTCCAGTACGATCTTTGCACAGGACATGGAATCGCTCTCCCCGTAGCTGGAAAGCTGAAGGGCGTTAAAGAATGTGCCGTCCGCACCGGTAAAGGAATTTCTTTCAAAGGTAGGGTCCATCTGGAAGCTGCTCCATGCCACTGCCTTTGCATTGGCCTCTGCCACCTGGCTTCCGCTTAAGTCCAGCATGGCCAGTCCCTCCTTGTTGGCAGGAACACCGCGGGTGTCTCCCAGGGTCTTTACACCGTCTTCCTCAGCTACCAGGAACTGGATCAACGCAGCAGCCTCTGCCGGATGCTCCGTGGTTGCGCTGATGCCAAATGCCTGGTTTACCTTGATAAAGCCACCGTGGTAATCTCCCATCTCAACGTAATCACCAATCACAAACTCGCCGTCCTTTACTGCCTCCGCATGCTTTACAACTGAGGTGTCATACAGGAAAATGCCGGCATAATGGCCATCGATCCAGTTTGCGTTTGTGTCGATCAGATCGGCGCCGTCTCCCGCCACCTTCTGAAGGGTGGGGATCACGTGATTGTCCTCCAGGTTCTTAAGGAAGTCAAACCCTTCTGCAACCTCCTCCTGACTGTACTGCAGCGCGCCATCCTTTACCCAGTCCTTGCCGTACTTACACTGCAGGTAATAAACCATGAGGAACGCGCGGTCCAGTTCCTTTGTGACCAGTGGATAGTAGGATTCGTCATATGCCTCGAATGCTTTGCCCGCTGCCAGCAGTTCATCTAATGTGCCCGGAATCTCCACGCCGATCTTGTCAAAGGTAGTCTTGTTCCAACAGAACACCCTTCCCGTATTGCTGATGGGGATCGCGTCCAGCTTGCCATTGATGGTAAACACAGCCTTGTCCCCCTCTGTATAATTGTCCAGGTTCAAGATATTGGATACCTTATTCAGATCATAGAAGTTGTCCCCGTTTGGCGAATAGGTGGGAACCCAGCTCCAGTCCAGCTGCATCACGTCCGCCGCATTGCCGGACTTGATTCCCAGGGCGATTTTCTCCTCATGGCCGTTAAATGCCTCATACTCGGCTGTCACCGTAATGTTGGGATATTTCTCCTGAAATTTTTCAATGGCAGCCAGGGTGGCCTGATGTCTGGAATCTCCGCCCCACCAGTTCATCCTCAGGGTGATGGGCGTCTGGGTATCCACCGCCAGTTCTGCTGCTGCTTCCCCTGCGCCCTGTGCAGCCTCACTTCCACCCGCATTTTCCTGCGCCGTGCTGCTCTCCTGCGTGTTCTGTGCCGCTGTGGCATCCTGCTGCTTTGCCGTTGGCATACAGCCCGCTGTGCTGACAGCCATTGCTCCTGCCAGAAGCAGGGCCCCTAATTTTCTAACATTCTTTTTCATTTTTCTTCCTTCCCTTCTACATTATTTATGATTAAAGTAAACTTCATAAGCATTTTCATAAAAAACCAGTTCTTTTTCCATGTCCGTAAGCACAGGAGATTCATCTATATAGCTGACATAATGTCCATATACATCTTCTTTCAGGGCCGAGGGCATATCCGTGCCGAACATCAGCTTCCCTGCTCCCACGATCTCCTTGGCCATTTGGATAAAATCAATGGCTTTGGGATACGGGTATTCATCCGGCCTGCAGTTATGGACCAGGCTTGACAGGTCAAACCAGAGGTTGGGGAGCCGCAGCAGCTCTAAGGCCCGGCGCAGCCTGTCTCTGTCCTTATCCGATGGGGCCAGCAGATGGCAGGCCACAAATTTCATTTCCGGATATCTTTTAACCAGGTTTTTAAGCTCCGGAACCTGCCAGCTGTCACTTCCGCATTTTCCAATGTCAATTACAAACACATGACCATGGTCACAGGCGTAGGAACAGGCTTCATCCATCACAGTCCCGTCCAGCTTAAATTCTGGGTGGATGGCCATCAGACCGGAACCGGTGCTCACCTCGAACTTTTCTATCATAAAGCCCAGCTCTTCAAACAGGTATCTGCGGATTCCATCCCTGTCCCTGGAAAATGGGTCGTACGCGCCGGCACCGGCAAACCGGTCCGGGTATTTTTTGACTGCCAGGTGGGTGTAATAATTCTGATAACCGTAGAAATTCCCCTGAAGCAGCACTGCCTTTTCCACCCCGTTCCCATCCATCACCTGCAGCAGCTGCTCCGGTGTCACGCAGTCCCCGCCAAACTCCTGGGGTATCATCCTTACGGTCTGTCCATTGGCATATACGGCCATTCCGTTTCCAATACTGCGCAGCTCGCCGCCCGCACCTGTGCCGGCAATGTACTGGACCACATGGGCATGGCTGTCAATGATCCGCCGGTTTCTCATCCTTTCACACCTCCTGCCGCAATTCCTTCCACAAAGGAATCCTGGGCTGCAAAGAATACAACCAATGACGGAATGATGGCAATCAGCGACATTGCCAGCACCCTGTTCCACTCAAATCCCACGTCCGCGTCCATGGACATGCGGAGGAAAATGGACACCGGGTATTTGGCCACTGTATTGACATAGATCAGAGGGCCCATAAAATCATTGGACGCCCACATGAACTGGAACAGTGCACAGGAGACAATGGAGGGCTTCAGCATAGGTACGATCACATACCACAGCCTCTGCATGATCCCGCATCCATCAATCTCAGCCGCTTCCTCCAGTTCCCTTGGTATCCCCCGAAGGAATTGGATCAACATGTATACAAAGTAGGTATCCCCTGCCAGCAGGGAGGGAATCACTATGGGCAGGTAGGAATCCAGCCATCCCACCTGGTCAAAGAGTATATACTGGGGCACATTCAGCACCACCTGAGGCAGGAAAAGGGTGGACAGCAATACTGCAAAGGAAAAGCGTTTGCCCATAAAGTTAAACCGTGCAAACCCATAGGCGGTCAACGTGGCTGAAGCCACGGTAAAAAGCACTTTGGGTATCACAAATTTGTAGGTGTTTGCCATGAAATGGAGAAGCGTCATCCCCTGGTATCCTGCAAAGCCTTTTTTATACCCATTCAGAGTGGGTGCCTTTGGTATAAAGCTTACACTTGAAAATATCTGTTCATTGGTCATAAAGGAGGCTCCGATCATCCAGATCAGGGGATATACCATAAAAACTCCCACCACCAAAAGGATGACATACCTGCAGACCATATTGACTTTATAGCGTGTTTCACGAGTCATTGCATTTACCTCCCATCCTCATCTGAATAATATACCCAGTATCTCTGGCTCAGGAATGATACAGCCGTCAGGGTCATGATGATCAGGAACAACAGCCAGGCAATGGCGCTTGCCATTCCCATCTCATAACTCTTAAAGGCATTGTTATACACCAGAAGGGATACCAGAGTGGTGGAGCGGAGCGGTCCTCCCTGGGTCACAATAAAGGGGCCGTTAAATTCCTGGAACTTATTGCACAGCTGGGTGACAAAGTTATAAAAAATAACAGGTGTGATAAGGGGTATGGTTATGCTGAAGAACTGCTTCCATTTTCCCGCCCCGTCAATGGAAGCCGCCTCATACAGGTCCTGGGACACGCCCTTTAAGGCTGCAAGGAAGATCACCATGGGCGAGCCAAACTGCCATATCCTCAAAAGCACGATCACCCAGAAAGCCCCGGTGGGATCCCCCAGCCAGTTAAAGGGCTGGATGCCGAACCTGGATCCGATCATGTTCACAAGTCCCTCTGTCTTAAACAGGAATCTCCACAATACCGCAATGGAAACCGACCCGCCCAGAATGGAAGGGATATAGTAGGCTGTCCTGAAAAAGTTCACACCCTTGATCTTAAAATTCAGGATATAAGCGATAAACAGGGCAAATATCAGTTCCAGCGGAACTGTAAGAAACGCATACTTAAAGGTCTGCACAAAGGCCTTCATGATCAAAGGGTCGCCCAATATCTTTTTATAGTTGTTCAGACCTGCAAAGGAGGCTGTCCTGAAAAGATTGTAATCATGAAAGCTGTAGATCAGTGACGATGCAAAGGGGTACAGCTTAAAGATCACAAACCCGATCCACCATGGCAGGATCAGCAGCAGCCCCACATTCCTTTTTTTGAATGTCTTAAATTTCATTCCATTGCCTCCTTACGGTTACCAATTTTTCGGATAGTATATTTCCCTGCTCTCCATAAGCCCGTCCTTTTCCAGCTTATCGATGTCCATTCGCTGGGGATTGCCCGGAAGCTCCGGCTGGCAGTAGAAGCGCCCGTTCTTTTCCTCGGGCTGGAACAGGGTGTAAGCGCCCACAGGACGGCTGATCGGCTCATGGTATTCGATCCATTCATCCTCGCTGTAAAGGCAGCCAAAGATGGCGTTCAGGTATATTCTTCCACCGGATGTGAATTTAACTCCCTTTTCACGGGCCAGATCACGGATTCTTATGATGTCATCCATTCTTGTCATCCTGCCCAATGACGGCTGAACATGGTCCACGCCCTTTTCAATATAGGTTTCATATTCATAATAGATTCTCATGGACTCCCCAAAGGCAATGGGAATGGCCACCCCCATGTCCTTTAAGCGGCGGATCCCGTTCATGTCATGGGAGTGGATGGGCTCCTCCAGCCATGCCAGGTTATATGGCTCACACAGCTTCGCAAACCGGAACGCGCTGTCCACATCCCATCTCTGGTTGCAGTCAACCGCCACCCCGATCCGGTCTCCCACAGCCTTTCGGACCATCTCGATCCTGCGCAGGTCCCGCTCCATATCCATGCCGTCCTGGCTTCCCACCTTAAACTTAACCGTGGTATATCCTTCCTCCACATACCGGACCATATCCTCTACCAGCTCATGATCCTCCAGGAGAAGGGAACCGCCTCCCTTATAAGCCTGGGCCCAATCCTTATTGGCCCCCATAAATCTGTGAAGAGGTTTTCCCTCCCTCTGGGCCAGCATGTCCAGCATCATCAGGTCCAGCTGCCCCACTTCCACCGCCTTCTCACTTTGAAATCCGGCGTTTCGTATCTTCCAGTAAAGGCTGTTCCTCCACTCATTGTAGCTGTGCTCCTCCCCATTCAAGACCATGGGAAGGATGTCCGCAATAAACCCGGGTCCCACTGCCAGGTGGGCGCATGCACCTTCCTGGTCATACAGTTCAATGCAGCCCTGTTCCGGCGCAAACTTTCCCATTCCTCCGGTTCCGTCCTTAAAGGGCTTGGGCAGGGGTATTTTATGAAAATGATAGTATACGGCTTTTGTAAATTTTATTTTATCCTCAAACGAAAATGTAAACATCCTCATTGCCTCCCGTTTATCTGTTATCTTACGTGTACATTATATATTTTTCCGTCATAATAACAATGGACATTATAAACGAGAAAACGCATGGTGATTATACAAATCACACATGCGCCGTTCCGACTATTGCATTGTATTACATTTCTTTTTCAAACCTTTTCATAACCCATTCAAAACGAATGTATACACGCTTAAATTTCAATGCCGTAAAGCTTCATTTTTCTCCACAATGTGGTGGTGCTGATGCCCATCTTTTTGGCTGTAAGGGTTCTGTTCCCATTGCACAGCTGAAGGGTTTCTATGATCGTTTCCCTGATCCTGTCCCTGCCGCTGTTAGTGGGCGCCGGATCCGGACAGCTTCCGTTAGGCATTCCCTGTCCTGTCTGCATCTGCCCCGCTGCGTCCTGGCTGCCGGGCGGCGTCAGCCCATGCTGAATGTAATAATCCGGCTCCTGGGTATGCTCATACAACTCCTCCAGCAGTCCCTTCACATATTCTTCCGTGATTGTCCTTCTTCCCACTGTCAGGATCATCCTCTCGCAGAATGATCTCATCTGTATGGTATTCCCCGGCCACCCGTAGGCCAGTAGCATCTTTCTGGCCCCGGCTGTAATGGCGTGATAGCGGTAGTACTGGTCCATATACTTTTTCATATAGGAATCCAGGAGATAGGCCATGTCGTCAGGGCGCTGGCACAGTCCCGGAATCTTTATCTTCAGGGCGTTGAGGGAATAATAAAGGTCGCTTCTCATACGGTTCAGGCGGCGGCAGGTATCAATATCCTTGGATGTACACGCGATGATCCGTATATCCACTATCTTCATATTCTCAATGGAGTTAAAAAGGATCCTTCTGCTTCTCAGCATTTTGGAGAAATGATACTGGACCGGCAGGGTCATCTTATCAATACTCTGTATCACAAGGGTTCCCTTGTCCGCCTGCCACACAGCCCCCTTTTCCACGTCCTTGCCCTTGGGGTCGGCTGAACCGAACAGGGTCTTCATCTGCTGGTCCTCGCTCATCCCGGCCAGATTAATGGCAATGAACGGATTGTTCTTTCTCAGGCTGTAATTATGTATTCCCTGGCAGATGGCATCCTGCTCCGGGCCCGCATACCCCTCGATCAGGACCGGGCTGGAGGACTGGGCATAGAGCTTTGCCAGCCGGATCGTATCCTTAAGTCCCGGCAGCTCCTGCTCAATGTCCTCAAATGTGCCATGGGCCACATACCCTCTCAGATACTGCTCGTGAAGGCGGTTCTCCTCCTCTATTTCAAGGCGCTTTAACCGGTTGCAGGAGAGGATGGCCCCCTCGGGCCTGCCTTCCACCATAATAGGCTCGATTACCATCACAAGGGTGGAGGATCCCTGGTTGATAAAGGTGGTATAATTCTCCATGCCGCCGCTTATCACCTTGGAAAGGATCTCCCCGTCCAGTTCCCCAAACAGCTTGCCCACCGGCATTCCCACCGCATTCTTTTCAGCAACCCCGGTAATCTGTTCCATCACCCGGTTCATCACAAGCACGGTCCCGTTGTTTGTCACCTTCATGATCCCGTTAAAGGAGCTGTCCAGAATGGTGGAGAACTGGGCATAATTGCGCTGTTCCGCCTGAGCCATCCTGTACAGTGATTCGGCATTGTCCATGGCCGTTCGGATGGATTCTCCTGTGGAGAAAAACGCCAGGGACGGGATCCCCTGTCTGTCGGCAGCCTCCCTGGTGGATTTTCCGCCTATTATGATGTCGGGATGATCCTCACAGGCCCGCGCAAATACGCTGCGCCATTCCTCATCCTCCTTAAACTGGTAACGAAGCAGGCGGACGCCGTACAGCTCATCAAAATACGTGGTGTCACAAAGCATATTTTCCCAGTAAAAGACAGCTATCTTTGGATTCTCCTTACCCACCGCCGCCTTGGCCCGGTTGACCAGGACTCCCATCTCCTGTCCGGTCATCTGTATCTCCGAGACAGCCACATTTGTGTACCAGCGTATATTGGCCAGCTGCTTTCCCCTGGCCACAATGATATTGATCCCCTGCTCCGATATGGCCTTCCTGGCCTCATACACGGCTTCCTCTGTCTCAATGACCTTGAGGACCTTTACATGATACTCTTTTTCCTTTAAGATCTCTTCTACCTGTCCGTACATCTCCTGGTCCGGCACAAACACTGCAATCCCTGACACAATATCCTCTCCTGACTTTTCCTGTCAACCGCTTCTCCTGCAACATTTCCACCAAAAGGGCGCTGCAAGCTGATCCTGCAGCGCCCTGTAGGCACGATCCATATGCACCCCTGCGGACTTATGCCGGAGGCACGCCATGCTCCACATAACATGATGCATCTGCGCGTCTTCGCAATCCGCCAAAGGATCCATTACTTATATAAGGACAGTTTATCCATCAGTATAATGGGATCATCCCACTCATTGTCTGTTACCAGGGAAACTTCCACCCGAACCTGGTTCTGTCCGGACACATCCGCACCAAAGTACATGATCTTCTCATTATAGTGGATGTCAGGGGATGTATAAAGCACCACATCATTGTCCCCGTACACAGTCACCTTGCCAAGAAGGCCGCTGCTGAACTGGGAGGACGGTGAAATGGCGCCTGAGAGCAACTTATACTCGCCATTGGTATTATACTTTACATAGCTGCCTTTTCCCTTGAGACGGATCGCATTTTCCCAGCGGTCCCCATCTGCAGTCTTGCCTGAAGTGATAATATTATATCCCTTTGTGGAAAAACCTTCCTGCATGTTCTGCACCAGGTATCCATTGGATAAGTCTATATTGTTGGACGGCTCTGCCTGGCCCTCGCCCGGGATCCAGACACCGTCAGTACCCAGCTGGCGTCCGTCAATCACAGTGCTTGTTGCCATGGCTCCGTTTGGAAGCAGGAAATACCACTTGTCATTATCCTTGAACCAGCCATTCTGCATCACACCGCTCTGGTCCAGATAGTACCAATAACCCTTGATCTGCTGCCAGCCGGTCTTCATAAAGCCGTCATTACCTATGTAATACCAATTATCATTGTCCTTGATCCATTCGTTGTAAGCGTACTTGTTCGCGCCTCTCTGGTACTTCCACTGATCATTTACATATTTCCATGTACCGGCATATGCGGGTACTGTCATAACCACACTCAGCGCCAGAGCTGCCAGTGTCATTGCCCAACGTTTCTTCATGCCAAATCTCCTTTCATTTACCACGTCATCCGCTTCCTAACAAGCAGATTCAATACATCCTGCACTTGTTACATTATAATTCATTATTTATTTTTATGCAACTGTCACTTTCCTCTGGGTGTACAGGCCAATGAGCGTGCCGGTGCCACAGGTTTACCATTTCCCTGTGAACGCCCTCAGGGATAAGCACTCCGGCGCAGACCCTTCCAGCCGCCCAAATACCGTGTTCCGGGCAGTTCTGCTCCTGCTGTGCCAAGGAACCGTTGATCGCTGCTTTAAGCTGCTTCTAACAGGATTATTTGTCAAATATGGTATGTAATTGGAAATTCTGGAACCTTATGGCTTACCTGGTCATTCACTGACCGTACGTTCCCTTGCTGAGTCAGGCATATCGGTGCCCTCCTCCCCTGTTTTGCCATCGCCGCGGGGCATTCTGCCGCCGCCGGGCATCCCGCCTTTGCCCTCGGACATTTGGCCATCTCCGGCTGCATCTTTGCCTTCCAGCCCTCGGCCGTCCTCCGGCATCCTGCCTCCAAAGTCACCCCCATTACCTCCGCCAGGGCCTTTGCCCATTCCTCTGCCGTTCATCTGCTCTCCCAACCGGGTCATGACCTGGTCCAGGGTAATGTCCTGTTCCTCCCCTGCCGTGGACAGCTGATAGGTCTTTCCCTGTTCCAGACCCGGCAGGCTTAAGAGAATACATCCAAAATCCTTCTTTGGCTCAAATGTGAGAAGCTCCCTGCCGTCCTCATCGGACAGGACCACCTGGGAACCGGCTGCCTGGTTTTCACTGTAAAACACTAGGATGGAATTCTGGGCAGATTCTTCTGAAAATCCCTGCATCATGCCGGAACTTCCCGCCGCTACGAATATACCGCCGTTTATGACTGCCGTCCCGTTATAATCCAACGCCCCGTCCCCGTTGCTTACAGGGCCGTTAATATAGGTTTCCCCGCCTTCCACGTACAAGTTTCCATTGGAATCGATCCCGTCCGCCATGGCATCCACCACAATGGTCCCTCCTGTGATCCGCACATATGCTTCCGGGTTATTCTGCATTTTTTCCCTCTCACTGTCCTGGCCGGACCCGCCGCTTCCTCCCGCGGCATTGATCCCGTCATCCGTGGACTTGATCCTGATGTTTCCGCCGGTTATATCCACCTTCAGCCCCTCCAGGCCTTCGTAGCTCTCCTGTATATCGATGGTGCCGCCTGAAACTGTCAGCCATGTCTCCCCGTGGACCGCGTCATCCCCGGCCTGAATGACAATGTCTCCCCCTTCTATGATCACGTATCCCTTTTCAGGATCCTTATCATTGTTGGATTTAATGCCGTCCTCCCCGGTCTTGATCTGAATCCTGCCGTCCCTGATTGTCACGGAGTCTTTGCCCTTCAGCCCGTCTTTTACAGCCGTTATGTTGAGGGTGCCGGATATGACCTTAAGATCGTCCTTGCTCCGCACCCCATTGCTGTAGTTTCCGTTGACTGTAAGGCTTCCCGTTCCGTTGATGGTCAGGTCGTCCTTGCTGAACACGGCGGCGTCAGGCTCATCCTCATCTGTGGATCCAAATATATATTCCGCACCGTCCGTCACTGAATTATCAGTTCCCTCCGCCAGGATCAGGATGATTTTTTTGCTCTGTTTTCCATACACGGGGGATGTGTTTGCATTAGAAATGTGGAATCCGTCCATCACAAGCCTGACCAGATCGTCCTTGCCTGCATCCACCAGAAGCTGCCCGTCAAAATTCCCCCGCAGCACATAGGTTCCGGCAGCCGTTATGCGGATGGTTCCGTTTTCCGCCACCCCATTGTCCCCCTGGATCGTCACCTCTGATCCACTGCAGTCTATGACAGTGGAGGATGCCTCATCCCAGCCCTCATCCAGATCACTGTCGTCATATTCAGCTGATTTTCCGTGTGTGCCAGCAGCATCCGCTCCATCCGTCCCATTCAGATCCCCTTCCGCCTGGCCAGTGCCGCTTTCAGGCTGTTTGGAACCATCCTGGCCGGAATCCCAGCCGGAACCTTGCCCGGAGGTTTCCTGGGTTTTACCGCCCCCGGCGCCCTCCCCTGTTCCTTTGCTGCATCCGGCCAGCTGCAGGGCCAGTATGAGTGCCGCCAGCGCCGCCGCCCATCTCACCTTTCTTCTGCCGTTCTGCCTTTTGATCTTTATCATTTCAAACCACCTTTCTTTCCTTTTTCCGTCTTTTCGTAACTGTTCAGGACATCCGATGCCTTACTAAAACCTCCGGCTACAGGTTCTCATTTCCCGAATCCAGCCTGCCGCATACCACGGTCAGGTTCCCATTGCGGCACCGGATCTCATCCAGCAAAGCCTTTTCCACTTCCTGAGATTTAAGTTCCACATGATAACACAGCTCATACAAGCTTCCCATGTTCACGGTTCTCACCCGGATCATATCTGCCTTTTTGGCATATTTCTGGAAAATGTCGTCAAAGATTCCGGTGTAATCCAGATTTTCCGGTATGGTCACCTTCAGTTCTTTGCGAAGAAGCTGCCCACTCATATCGGGAACCATCAAAAGCAGGATGGTGACAACTCCCACCACGGCTACCATAAACACGCCGATCCCTATGAACCCCATTCCTGTGGCCAATCCCACTGCCATGGCCAGGAACACACTGCTTATCTCCCTGGCATTGCCCGGCAGGGAGCGGAACCGCACCAGGCTGAATGCACCCATCACAGCCACGCCGGTCCCCAGGTTTCCATTTACGATCATGATCACCATCTGCACAATGACGGGAAGCACGGCCAGGGTCATAAGGAAGCTCCGGCTGCTCTGGTTCCTGTACATGTGAACGGCTGCCAGTATCAATCCCAGGGCCAGGGAAACAGTTGTACACACTGCCATATGTACCATTGTAATATTAGATGTTGTTTCATTTAAAATACTCTCAAGCACAGATAAGCCCTCCTTGTTCATATTGGGTCCGGCCGCTGTATCCCCCATTTTCCTCCTCAATGGCCGCCATCAGCATGGGATGGATGTATTTTCCATAAAATGTTCCATACTTGGAGTAGGAAACCGGAAAGATCCCAAAATCCGCCAGTATCCTGCTAAACCACACCGGCATGGCATCCGTTATCTTGATCTCCATCAGGACCATGTCCTGGGGCAAAAGGCATTTTCCATATGGTTCCACCCGCAGATCCAGTTCTCCCAGCCGTCCCAGGATATTTTGATCAAAGGTCACCCGCAGCTCCCGGTCCATCTGACAGGTATAAGCCGTCCTCTCATAGGAGATATAAGCCATGGGCCTTAACCCATACCGCTTGACCGTATAATCCACTTCCTTAAGGATCTGTCCCTCTTCCTTTGGTTCAATCCCATAATAGAGATATTTCCTGGCTGTCTCCAGGCTCATCTCCACTCTCCGCTTATACACCACGGACTCAAACTTTTTTTTGATTTCCACAAATACAGTGGAGCTGTCATCTATTGATCCGCCGTAACAGCGCAGCCTTACCTTTTCCTTGTACACGGGCTTTTCTATGGAGGTGCGTATCAGCTCATAATCCGGCGTATCCAGATAAATATTGCGGATGGTATGGCGGCCATACACATCCATGTCCATAACACCGTTTAGGACCAGCATCAGACGCTGGTATTGTTCGCCTGTCAGCAGATACTTTTTCTCATGCCGTTTGAATACGATCTGTGCCATTTTCCTTCCTCCTTTACTGTTTCGTCCCCTTTAGATTAACGTGAAAATGTGTCAGGCTTTTGTAATATTTGTGTTGACAATGTGAAAAAAGGCACTGTCCCTGCTTTTATTCAGGAACAATGCCTTATGGGAAATACCTGCTTGCATCAGGTATTTTTCATGATCACACTCTCTACAATATCAGCCACGTGCTCGCAGGCATCGCAGCATTTTTCCAAATACACATAGATCTCTCTCCACGCAATGATCTCAATGGGATCCTTCACCTCTGTGTGGAGTTTCCGCATGGAATCAATGAACATGCGGTCCCCTTCCTCCTCCAATGCATTGATCTCAATGATCAGCCCATGGAGTGTTTTGGATTTCTTAAAGTCCGCAAATTCTTCCATCACTTCCTTCAGGGCATTGCAGCAGCGGATAATGACCTTTGTAAATTCCACTGCTTCCGGCTTAATAGTATGTACATTGTTAATGTAGATACGGATCAGAACGTCCTCGATCTTGTCCGTCACCTCGTCAATGCTCTGGCTCAAAAGGATGATATCCTCACGCTCAATAGGAGTAATGAACGCCTTTACCAGAACCCCCATCATCTCATGTTTTTTCTTGTCCGCGTCATGCTCGATCTTATGCAGCTCATCCAGCTTGTCCTGCAAAAGGCCTGTGTCGAAGTTCATCAGGTTATCCTCCAGCATCTTTGCCGCCTCGCAGCCGCACTGGACACATTCTATAAAATTCTGAAAATAGTAGCTATCGCTTTTCTTAGACATCTCATCTTCTCCTTATCCTAACCGTGGAACAGCATCATAAACAGCTTTGCTATGAAGAATCCTATGATACCGCAGCCCGGGAACGTCATGATCCAGGTCATTACCATATCCTTGACAACACTGAAATTAATGGCTGAAAGACGCTTCACCGCACCCACTCCCATGATCGCAGTGGTTTTTGTGTGGGTGGTGCTCACCGGGATTCCAAACATCGAAAAGCCCAGCAGACAGGCCGCTCCTGCCATATCCGCCGAAAAGCCCTGGTATTTCTCCAGGCGGACCATATCCATTCCCACTGACTTGATGATCTTTTTTCCGCCAATGGACGTTCCAAGAGCCATGGCCGCAGACCCCAGAAGAAGCATCCACAGCGGGAACTCTACCCCTGCCGTGCTGCTGCTTCCGTTCACCATACAGATTCCAAGAAGCATGACACCCATAAACTTCTGTCCGTCCTGTGCGCCGTGCATAAAGGCCATGGCCGCCGCACCGGCGATCTGTGCGTACCGGAAAAACCCTGTGGTCCTGCGCCTGTCCATATTCCGGCAGGTCCAGGAGACCAGCTTACAGGAAAGATATCCGCTTGAAAATCCCAATACCACGGAAAAGACCAGACCATAGACCACCTTCATCCACTCAGAAGCATTGATGGCGGAGAACCCGCCGCGGATCGCCACAGCCGCTCCTGTAAGGCCTGCGATCAATGCATGGCTCTCACTGGTGGGACAGCCGATGGATACTGCGAAGGATGACCACACCACAATGGAAAACAGAGCCGCACACAGCGCAATCAAGGCAATGGAAGTATCATCACCAAAATTAACCATGTTGGTGATGGTGGACGCAACCGTGGCATTGATCATGGTCATGACAACAATTCCGGCGCAGTTACAGACAGCAGCCATGACAATGGCGACATTTACATCCAGGGACCTGGTGGACACACAGGTCGCAATGGCATTGGGTGCATCCGTGATACCATTTACACAGATAACCCCCAAGGTCAGAAGGACTGTGATCAGCAAGGCCGGATTCGTCACTAACTGTTGCAGGAAAAAGGAAAACGACATATCCATAATTCTTTTTTACCTACTCTCTCATTCTTTTACTTTATCTTTACGTAAATTTTACATACTCACGATTTTTATTCTAGCACGGTTTTATATCGGAGTAAAGTTTTTATTTCATTAATATAAGGGGGAAATGTTCAAATTTTGATAATAGGAAAGCCGGCATTATCCAACATCGGATAATACCGGCATTTGCATTGATTTCCTTATACATAAGTGGTCAATACGATATGTCTATCCTTTTGACTTGTTGATCATAAATGACTGCAATGACTTCTCTATATTGAGACGTTCATAAAAGCCTTCCGCTTCCGGCTGAGCGCCAAAAAACAGGGATGTTGGGGAAATGTCCGCTGCACGGTCCATCAGTTCTCTGCCTATCCCCTGTTTTCGGTATTCTTTCAGGACAAGTACTTCCGATATGGTGCCGAACAGATAGCCGTCACTTAATATACGGATACAGCCCACCAGCTTATCATGATCCCATGCAGTAATATTGATCGTTTTGTCAATGGCCTTTTGCATCCTCTCATTATCATAGGAACCGGGCCACACTTGATTGGACCTCTTATCTGTTTTCTTCAATCCCCACATCCATACTTCCTGAACGGAATCCCTCCATATCCAGGGTCACATAGGTAAATCCCAGCATTTTCAGCCTGCGGACCACTTCCTCCCTCATCTCCAGCAGGCTGGGAAATGCGCTCTGGTCCACCTCCAGCCTGGCGATCTGGCCATGAAGGCGCAGCCGTACATTGCCCCCTAAAACACTCTTAAGGTACTCCTCCCCATGGGCGATCCGCTCCAGCACCTCATAGTCAATTTTTGTATTATACGGCAGCCTGGTAGCCATGCAGGGGGTGGAGGGCCTTGATGCCACAGAGATATTGTACTCGGCGGCCATCTCTTTAACCATCTCCTTTGTAATATGCAGCTCCGCCAGAGGGCTTATGATCCCCAGTTCCCTCAGTGCATGGATTCCCGGACGGTACACGTGCATGTCATCCTCGTTGGTGCCGTCCAGGATCCAGCGGACCCCCTTTTCCTGTGCCAGATCCTTCAGCGTCATAAACAGATGGCGCTTGCACAGATAACAGCGGTTTTCGGGGTTGAAGCGTATTTCCTCCTGCTCCAGTTCATCCACCTTTATGACCTGGTGGATTCCCCCCAGCTCACCGGCCACCCGTCTGGCGATCTCCAGGTCACAGGATGGGTGGAGCCTGCTGTCAAATGTCACTGCGTACACCCGTTTCCCTGTTTCGGCAGCCGCGTCAGCCGCCAGTTTAAGGAGCAGGCTTGAATCCACTCCCCCGGAAAACGCAAGGCAGATATCCTCTGATGCCAGTTCCCTCATCCTGTAATGGAGCATTTCCCTTTCATTCATATTTACAATCCTTTCCCCTGTGCTTCCATCTGCACTTCCCGGTATACGGTCATAAAGTCCCGCCCTGTTTCACGGCAGATACGGCGCACACTCTCATACTCCGGATAATAAAATCTCTTATCCTTATAGGCGCATACCTTTACCTCCGCCTGGCCGCAGTCCATGTCCACACTCATCTTTTCCCTGGAAAGCACGGTCCTTGTCACCGGGTACTGTCTGATCCCAATGGTCGTGGTATGGATCAGTATGATATCCTCCAGCTTTTCCCGGTCCTCTTTCCTGCACAGCACGGACAGAGTGTACGCAGGCCTGTTCTTTTTCATAAAGATCGGTGTATACCACACATCCGCAGCCCCTGCCTCTAAAAGCAGTTCCATTGTAAAGCCCAGGATCTCTCCTGTACAGTCATCCAGATTGGTCTCCATCATCCACATGGAACAGCCATTCCAGGAAGTTTCCCCTGCCGGGTCTCTGTCATAGCCCAGGTCTTTGTTATAGCCCGGGCCGTTCCCATGATCCGTTTCCTTGTCTGCTTGCGATGTCTCCATCAACATGGCGCGGAGCACATTGGCCTGTTTAAATACCCGGTTTCCTGCTCCCATTCCGATCTTAAGGATCCGGCAGGAATCCGGCAGATGATCCATGGTGCGCAGCGCTGCCGCAATCGCTGCCCCCGTAGGGGTGACCATCTCCCCGTCATTGTCCGTAAGCCTGAGATCCAGCCCATAAGCTGATGCAATATTGGCCGTGGCCGGAACGGGAACAGGGAGGATCCCATGCTGGCAATGTACATGGCCATGTCCCTCAGACAAGGGTGACACCACCACGTCCTCCACTCCCAAGTTGTCCACACACACCGCCACACTGATGATATCCACAATGGAATCAGTGGCTCCCACTTCGTGGAAATGCACCTGTTCCAGCGGCAGACCATGGGCCCTGGACTCTGCCTCGGCCACGATCCTGAACATCCGGCGTGCTAAATCCTTCACATGGTCATTGGATTCCAGCCTGTCGATGATCTGGTATATGTCAAAAAGATTTCTGTGCACATGGCCATGGTCATCTCCGTGGGAATGAGAATGCTCATGGGGGTGTTCGTGGCTGTGGGAATGTTCATGGCTATGGGAATGTTCATGCTCGTGGATCTCCTCATGGGGATGGACATGCTCATGGATCTCCCCATAGAGATGGGCATGCTCATGGATCTCCCCATAGAGATGGGCATGCTCATGGATCTCCCACTGGTCATGAGTATGGGACTGCGCATCTGCATGATCGTGGCTGTGCCCATGCCCTTCCCCATGACCATGGCTGTGCTCATGCCCTTCCCCATGACCATGGCTGTGCCCATGCCCTTCCCCATGCTCATGACTGTGCCCATGCCCTTCCCCATGCTCATGACTGTGCCCATGCCCTTCCCCATGTTCATGACTATGCCCATGTCCGTCCTTTTCCAAATGCACATCAAAATCATAGGAATCCAGCCCGCACACGTTCTTCCGCCCAAAATGCAGATGATATCCGCCCACTCCCAGGCTTCCAAGGGCGTGTTCCAACACATGCCTGTCCGCGCCCAGATCCAAAAGCGCCCCAACCGTCATATCTCCGCTGATCCCTGAATTACATTCCAAATACAATATCTTTCCCATTTTATCTTACCGCCAATCTGTTTATTTGCGTGGCCAGGTAACCGGCCCCGTATCCATTGTCAATATTTACAACTGAAATTCCATTAGCGCAGGAATTCAGCATGGTCAAAAGAGCTGACAAACCATGAAAACTGGCCCCATAGCCCACGGATGTGGGGACCGCGATCACCGGGCAGTCTGCAAGACCTGCGATCACAGTGCCCAATGCGCCTTCCATTCCCGCCACTGCAATGATGCAGTTGGCTTTCATGATCCGGTCCCGCTGGGAAAGCAGTCTGTGGATGCCCGCCACTCCCACATCAAAGATCCGGTCCACCGCGCATCCGAAATACTCCGCTGTCTGCGCAGCTTCCTCCGCCACGGGTATATCCGCCGTGCCGCCTGTGCATACTGCGATCAGCCCTTTTCTTTCCTTGCCCGGGCGTTCCACCTTGAGGATCCTGGAGATGGGGTCATAGACCACCTCCGGCACAGCGGACTGGACCAGCTTAAACTGTTCCCCGGTTGCCCTTGTTCCCAGCACCTCCCCGTCCCGCTCATAAAACCGCCTGTAGATCTCCAGCAGATATGCGTCCGGTTTTCCCTGGCAGAACACAGTCTCTCCAAATCCCGATCTGAGTTTTCTGTGATGGTCCAGCTTTGCATATCCCAGATCCTCATAGGGGAGATCCTTTAAAACCTTTTGTGCATCCTCTATGTCAACTGCCCCTGTTTTCACCTTTTCCAGCAGTTCTCTTACGTCCATCTTCAAATTTCCTCCTTTAAATCCACAATCCTGGTGCACACCCGCTCCAGCAGTTCCCCGGAGTGGCTCACCACCACCAGCCCGATCCTGCGGCGGCCAACCTCCTCCAAAAGGAAATTCCATATCTGGCTCTGTGTGATCAGGTCCAGCATGGTGCTGATCTCATCCGCCAGCAGAAACCGCGTCCTTTTACCCAATGCCCTGGCAATGCAAAACCTCTGCAGCTCCCCTCCGGAAAGCTCACCCGGGAACCGGTTCATCCAGTCCGGTTCAATTCCCAGACCATTCAGGATCCGTTCCTCCACCCCGTCCCCTTCCTTTATGACCTCCGCCATCCTGAGCCGTGGATTCACGGACATCTCCGGATGCTGCCACACCATCTGAACCGGGCAGTAGGGTCCATAGCCGGAAAGAGGCTTTCCATCCAGCAGGACACGCCCATGGTCCGGATCTTCATATCCGGCAAGTATTTTACAAAAGGTGGTCTTTCCAAATCCGCTGGGCGCCGTAATCCCTACCCGCTCATCCTGCTCCAGGCTCATGCTCACATTGTTCAGTATCTTCCTGTTTCCATTATCATATTGAAAGGAAATGTTCTCCGCCGCCAGTCTCATGGTACCGCCTTCCTACATTTTACCATACCGCCCCTATAAGAGCGATACTCTATTTCTTCCAAACAGCCGGGATCCATATGGGGACATCTGGGTCCGTACGGGCAGCCGGGTGGAAGATCCTTCACATAGGGCTGTGCGCCGGGCTCAGCCTCAAATCCATGTGCCGGCATCGCCCTGAACAAAGCCCTGGTATAAGGATGGCGCAGCCCTTCCTCCCTCTCAAAGTCAGACACGGCCGCTTCCTCCACATTGGTGCCCGCATAGAACACCACGATCCGGTCAGCCACCTCCAGCGCCAGTTCCAGGTCATGGGTGATCAGAAGCACCCCTGCCCCCTCATCCGCGATCTCCCGAAAATGTGACAACACCCGCTTGGCCGCGCTGATATGCAGACCCGGTGTGGGTTCATCCGCGATCACCAGCTTTGGTTTTTCCATCACGGCAGTGGATATCAGAATCCGCCTTGTCATTCCGCCGGAAAGCTGGAACGGATAAAGCTCTTCCGTCTCCTCCCCCAGCCCATACCTGCCGGTGACTTCCCTGCTGCGGGCTCTGGACGCCTCATCCTTATGCCCCTTTCTCACCTGGTCTCCCACCTTCATAAGGGGATCCAGATAGGAAACACTTTGGGGCACCAGGACCATCCGGTTCCCCCTCAGTTCCTTTACCCGCTTTTGTGTCAGTTCTTCCCCCTCAAAGGAAATTGGCCCCGACCATGAAGCATTGGCCGGAAGCAGCCCCATAACCGCGTGGGCCAGCAGGCTTTTTCCTGAACCGCTGGAACCCACCACGGCCACGATCTCATGTTCTTTTATATTGACGCTTAAATCCCTGATGACAGGAAGCTGCGTCTTCCTCCATCCCCTCTCATACTGGGAAAATGAGATCATCAGGTGTTCCACTGATAATATTGTCTCCATACCCCTAATCTCCTTCCATTCCCGGCCGTGTGCCGCACATCCAACGTTTATAGCGCCAAACCCATGACCCTGCGTTCTACAGATGGGCCTTATTGGGATTGGTCAGCGTCACCAGGGTGTCGCCGATAAAATGGAACAGCACCACCACAAACACCAGCAGCAGTCCCGGGAACAGGGCCAGCCACCATTTCCCCATGGTCAGATACTTCATGCTCTCAGACAGGATCACACCGATAGCCGGCTGTTCCGGGGGAAGTCCGAACCCAAGGAAGGTAATGCTTGCCTCGTGGAGGATGGCGTGTGGAAACAAAAGGACCACGCCCACCAGCACCTGCGGCAGCAGATGGGGCATCATGTGTTTCCACGCGATCCGCACTTTTCCCATTCCAAGTTTGCCCGCTATCTTAATGTACTGGCTTTCCTTCAGCTGCATGACCTCCGCTCTCAAAAGCCTTGCCAGGGATGTCCAGTGTGTCAGGGAAATCCCTATCATCACACCCCAGAATCCTTTACCGGCCGCAAAGGAAATAAGAATGAGCAAAAGGATATGGGGGATCCCCATGACCAGGTCAATGATCCCTGCCACGATCCCATCCGCCGCCTTTCCCAGGCAGGCTGCCGCTGTTCCCATAAAGCAGGCGATCACCGCACTCACCGCCGCGGTCAGAATGCCGATCCTTATGCTCAGCGACAAGCCCGTGATGGTCCTCACAAACATATCGCGCCCCATCCAGTCTGTCCCAAAGGGATATTGAAGACAGGGAGCCAGATTCTTTCTGGAAAAATCCGTCACCATAGCTTCATCCGCCAGAACCCTTCCCCCCACTGTAATGGCTGCCAGCATCAGGGCTGCCATGATCAGAAACAGGAACAGGGTCTTACGCCGGTTCCACTCTGAAAACCATCCCATCACCCAGCCCTCCTTTTTCTGATCCTCGGGTCCACAACCTGGTAAAGCACATTTGCAGTGAGATTGCCCCCGAACACAATGGCGGCGCTGATCATGGTGATACCCAGCAGCAGCGGCACGTCCCCTCCCAGTCCGGCCGTAACAGCAGCACGTCCCAGTCCGGGATAGGAAAACACCTGTTCCACCAGCACTGAACCGCCGAAAATTTCACTGACCGAGGCAAACTGAAGGGTCATGGCCGGAAGCAGGATATTGCGTATTCCATGCCGTTTCACGATCTCCCACTCCGACTCCCCTCTTGCCCTTGCAAACAGCACATAATCGCTCTCCATCACCTCTGCCATCTTCTCCCTTGTATGAAGGGCGATATTGGAAATGCCGGTAATGGAAAGTGCAGCCACCGGAAGGATGCCGTGGACCAGCCGGTCCCCCAGGGTGACCGCGGACGCCTCCATTCCAATGGGAACGCTGAGCCCAATGGGAAGGATCTTCAGCCACACCGCAAACACCATCAACAATACCAAGGCCAGCCAGAAAGCCGGCGTGCTGGCAGTGACAAGGGCGTACCCGGAGATCAGCTTATCTGTCAGCCTTCCCTTCCTGGCCCCTGCAGCCACCCCCAGCACAAATCCCACCACGCCGGATATCACCCAGGCCGATGCCATCAGCCACAGGGAATTGGCCAGCTTTTCCCCAATCACCTTGGAGACAGGCCGGCGGTACAGCAGGGACATCCCCATATCCCCTTGCAGGAAATCTCCTGCCCAGGACACGTACCGTTTCACAGGCGGCGTGTTTACGCCCCAGTACTCCTCAAGCTGTGCGATCTGCTCCTGGCTCATGCTTCCCAGCGCCGCCTGCCCCACATTGGTCTTTAACGGATCCAGGGGCGACACGGTCACCAGGAAAAATGCCGCAATGCTGACCAGCACAAGAAGCACGCCCAGCCGTATGATACTCCTTCCAACCTGTCTCAAACTCATGTTATCGTCCTTTCATCCAAACCACAAATCCTATTCCCAGCTCCACTGGTCCACATTATTCACAATCGTCCAGCCATGGCCGTGGGGATGAAGCTTCTGGTCAGCCACCTTAAGGTTCTCCCTGGACCAGTACAGATGGTCAATATTCACCAGCCAGATCCACGGAATATCCCCGTCCTGGGTTATCCCTGTATTTCCATCCCACTGCGCCTTTTTCCACAGCTCATAGGACTGCTCCAGATCACTGGATGCCAGAGCCTCATCCATATAGCGGTCCACGTTCTCATTGGCATAAGGGGAATACTCCGCCACACCGGAGTCCTTTATGGTGTGGTAAATATTGTAAAGTTCCATGGGCGTATGGGCGCCCCAGCCCCACATCAGCGGCTCGGCCTGGGCCCTGTCATAAGCAGTATCCCATCCCACGCCCTCTGTCTTTACCTCGATACCCACCTTTTTTAACTGGTTGGCCGTATCCGCCGCCAATGCCTGACGCACAGAATCACTGGCAGGATACATAAGGGTCATGGATGCCCTGACGCCATCCTTTTCCCGGATCCCATCGCCGCCCGCTTTCCAGCCTGCCTCCTCCAGGATCTGCTCCGCCTTCACCGCATCATAGGAAACCTTTGCAGCGTCATTATACCAGGGCATCTTGTCACACACACTGTAGGCCGGGCTTCCGAATCCGTTGAGCACATTGTGGATCATCTCATCCCTGTCAATGGCTAGATTGATGGCGCGCCTGACCTGCACATCGCTGGTAAAATCATTTCCCAGGGGGATACCGTCCTCATTCTTCCCTCCTGCCGAAACAGCCGGCAGGTTAAATCCCCTGTTATCCACTGTCTCAAAGGATAAAAGTTCATATCCCGGCAGGGCCTGGTCAGAGTAGGAAGCCGCTGTATACGCCAGATCCGCCTGTCCGGACATGACCGCCGCATAAGCTGCGTCTTCCTCCATGAACAGGATCGTTACCTTTTTCATTTTCGGCTCTTCCCCGTAATAACCAGGGTTTGCCTCCAGGATCACCTGCTGTCCCTTATCCCACTGCTTCAGCATATAACGGCCTGAACCCACCGGGTGTTCCCCGTATCCTGCTCCGTAAGCATGTTCGGGCACGATCCCCACAATTGCCATGGTATAGGGCCAGATGGAATACGGTCTGTTCATCCTGAATTCCACCGTGGTATCATCCAGGGCAGCAGCCTCCTTCAGCATGGTAAAATCATTGACTGAGCTGGTGTCCCTCAGTGTATTATACGTAAATGCCACATCCTCTGCCGTCAGCTTTTCCCCGTCTGTAAACGACACATCATCCCGTATGGTCACGGTCCAGGTAAGTCCGTCATCGCTGGCCTCCATTCCTGTTGCCAGGTCATACCCTATTTTCAGATCCGTTGTGGTCACGGTCAACGTGCTCTGGATCAAAGGCTCATGTACATGCTCTCCCGCTCCCCATCCGTAAGCCGGGTCAAATCCCGCCTCTGGTTCCGATGTGGGCCCCATGACAACTATGACATCGTTCTTGTCCGTTCCTGCCTGTGATGCCCCCGGCTGTGATGTTCCCGGCTGTGGTGCTTCTGACTGTGCCCCTTCTGACCGTGACACTTCTGACTGTGGTGCTTCTGACTGCTGTCCATTTTCCGGCTGTCCGGTTTTACTTGCACTGTTCCCCCCACATCCGGCAGCCATCAAGGTCACTGCCAGGATCGCCGCCACGGTATAGCTTATTTGTTTCTTCATTCCCGTCCTCCTCTAAATCATGAAATGCCATCCCTGATTCCTCAGGTCCAACTGTTTTATTTTTTCTCTGCCGCCCTTTCAAGACGCACAAAAATACCAGGAAACTAGACTTATCCCTTAAGGATAAACATACCTTCCTGGTATTTTCCTGATATCATATTTGATCTGCTGCTGATCTGCTGCTTTTGATCCAAATCCACTTATGGATCATAAAGAACTTCAACTCTTTAAAGATGTTGACTTCTGTCAACCGTTAATGAAAATTATACGAAAATCTTTGTGGCACGTCAATCATTTTCTATTAAAATCCATCCATATTCTATGTTGTGACAGTCACATCATCCCACTGCGTGATCCCGTCCTCCTGCGCCGTGCTCTCCGCTTTCCCACGGTTCCCTTTTCAGATGCCGGCCTGTTCCGGCTTTTGTAATCCCGGATCACTGCTTCGATCCGTGTATAATCCCGTTCAAACAGTTCCTCGCTCACCAAAAGGGACCGCTGCTCCTCCGGAACCTTTTGGATCATTTTCTCGATCACAAAGGCCTTACTCTTTTCCTTATATCTGGGCATTTGGGTCAACTCCTGAATGTGCACCAGCTCCGGGCGCCACAAAAGGCTGAGCTTGCGTTTCCAGTTCATCTGAGGATTTTTCCCTGCCTCCCGCCGAATATAAAAATCAATCCCCTCCTGTGTCTGCTCCACTGTAATGATACCCCACCATTCAGGGACATGTTCCTGTACATGGGCCCCATGGGTGGAACCTGCCACCACGATGTTTTGGTCAAAATACCGGTCATAATCCCTGACCTGGCGTTCCAGGCGCACATAGGTGTCCGCATCACTTTTTATTTCAATCCCTGTCAAACGCCCCGGAAGGACCATCACAATATCCGCCCTTGATCTTCCCACCTGTTTTTCTTCTATGATCCTCATTTTGCCATAGGTTTCCTCCAGAAACTCAAAAAGAGGTTCCCTAATATCCTTGTCATACAGCATACTTTAATCGTTTAAACTCCTCTGCCTCCGTCAGTCCGCGGGCTCCCTGCCCCTCTGACATATTCTGTAATAATTCTACTATAAACGCACAAAAAAGGACAGCCATTTCTGACCGTCCCCGTTATCCTTTACATCTCCATGATCCATATCCCTGCACATTCCATATCTCTGCACATTTCATATCTCTGCACATTCCATATTTCTGCACATTCCATATCTCTACGGTATCAGCCTGCTGGTTCCCAGCCGGTCGGCTCCCAGGGCAATAAAATCCTCCGCGTCCTGTAAAGATGCGATCCCGCCCGCGGCCTTGACCTTGACCCGGGGACCGGAGTGTTTTCTCAATAGCGCCACATCCTCCCGGGTTGCTCCGCCTGTGGAAAAGCCTGTGGAGGTTTTAATATAATCCGCGCCGGACTGCGTTACCACACGGCACATTTCCTTCTTTTCATTTTCCGTTAACAGGCAGGTCTCAATGATCACCTTCAGGCATTTTCCGGCGCAGGCAGCTTTTATCTGTCTGATCTCCTCCAATACCTGTTCGTAAAGCCCTTCCTTTACCATCCCGATATTAATGACCATATCGATCTCATCCGCGCCGTTCCTGACCGCGTCCTCTGTCTCAAACACTTTAGCGGCCGTGGTCATATTGCCGTTGGGGAATCCGATGACCGTGCAGATGGCCAAATTTTCCCCTGTATACTCCTTGGCGCGCTTCACATAGCAGGGCGGGATGCATACGGAAGCAGTTGCATGTTCCATTCCCTCCCTGCAAAGCGTCTCGATCTGTTCCCATGTGGCGGTCTGCTTTAACAGCGTATGGTCCACCCTGCCCAAAATATCCTTCTTTTCCATGTTATCAGCTCCTGTCTTCCTTGATCAGCCTGCGGATGGCTTCCACCGCCACCTTGATCGCAGCCTCGGTGTCATGTACAATGGGATTATCCAGCCCCGCATTCTGCCGTTCCTGGTTACCCACCACCAGGAAATCAGAGCCGCAGCGCACGCGCAGATGGCTTGCTGCAATAAATAAAGCCGCGGATTCCATCTCAGACGCCTTGCATCCCATGCGCTTCCATGCCTCCCACTTATTGAGGAGCTCATAGCTTACCGGCATCCTTTCCGGTTCATGCTGTCCGTAAAATGCATCCTTGCACTCCACAACCCCTGCATGATAGGTATATCCCAATGCCTTTGCCGCTGAAACCAGCGCGTTGGTCACATCCAGGTCCGCCACCGCGGGATATTCAATGGGGGCGTATTCCTTGCTGGTTCCCTCCATACGGATGGCTCCCGTGGCAACTACGATGTCCCCGCCTTTTACATTCATCTCCATCCCGCCGCAGGTTCCCACCCGGATAAATGTGTCCGCGCCGCACAGCACCAGCTCCTCCAGGGCAATGGACGCGGAGGGGCCGCCGATACCGGTTGAGGTGACACTGACCTTCTCCCCGTCCAGACAGCCTGTATATGTGATATATTCCCTGCTGTCCGCTACCAACCGGGCATTGTCAAAATGCTTTGCGATTTTCTCACAGCGCTTCGGGTCCCCCGGCATGATCACATAGCGGCCCACATCGCCTTTTCTAATCTGTAAATGATATTGTAATCCTTCTTCTCCAGAATAATTCTGCATGCTGCTTCTCTCCTCACAAGGGCGTGTCTTAACATTGGTTTTGCCAGCTGCACGTCCGATCCTCTTATTCTTTTCCACGTCTTTTGATCGTGGGCTTTCCTATGATGTTTTAGGCAGAGCGGCCGTCATTTGCGGGAATCCGCAGGCACTGCCTCCTTCAGGTTATCCGGCCCAAAACCCAATGGCAGCAGTTCTTCCAGGAGGAACGTCCTCACCTTGCCACCGCCGTTTTCCAGAATGATCCTGAAGGTTTTTGGATCGCAGAATTCCATCATTACCTGACGGCAGACTCCACAAGGGGCACACATCTCCCCTGTCCGGCCTTCCCCGGGACCACCCACGATCGCAATTGCTTCAAATTCCCGTTCTCCCTCTGATACTGCTTTAAAAAACGCGGTGCGTTCCGCACAGTTGGTGGGACCATAGGAGGCATTCTCAATATTGCATCCGAGATAAACCGTTCCTGATCTTGTAAGAAGCGCTGCTCCTACCCTGAAACCTGAGTATGGGGTATATGCCTGTTCCCTGCCTTTGCAGGCCAACTCTATCAGCTCTGTTTCATTCATCCTTTATTCCTCCCTACTGCTCGAGGTAGTGTCAAGTTTCACTACCTGTTTTATTGTTTAAACCTTGATTTTATGGGAGTTTGCAATAAAAAGAGCAATGACCTCCCTTTTTTTGGTATAATGTCCTCGACCAAAATTCCAAAATACCAGAAAGGATTTCATTGCTCATGGACATTATACTTTATTTACTTAACATTATTCAA